>NZ_CP037452.1:2455163-2781981 GCF_007754425.1 Gimesia fumaroli | reverse complement strand
ATGAATTATGCGTCGCTTTCTTGTAGCTGGTAACTGGAAAATGAATACAACCAAAGAATCCGGTGCACAATTGGCAAAGGCATTGGTTGGCGAAGTTCCAAACGAGAATCAGGCCGTCGAAGTTCTGGTCTGTCCCCCTTTTCCCTACCTGTCTACCATCGGCGATATTGTGAATGGTTCCGGTGTTGGATTTGGTGCTCAAAACTGCTACCACGAAGCACCGGGAGCCTTTACCGGCGAAACAGCAACTGAAATGCTCACCGATATTGGCTGCCGATCTGTAATCTTGGGACACAGTGAGCGACGTCATATTCTCAAAGAAACCGACGCTGACATCAACTTGAAGGTCAAAAAAGCCCTCGATGCAGGATTGCAAGTCATTCTCTGTGTAGGTGAGCTTCAAAGCGAACGGGAATCGGAACAGACAGAAGCAGTCCTGAACACCCAGATGACAGGGGGCCTCGAAGGAGTTGACGCGGCTGCATTCAGCCAGATCGTCATTGCTTATGAACCAGTTTGGGCCATCGGCACAGGTTTAACGGCGTCTCCCGAACAGGCCGAGTCAGCTCATCAATACCTGCGAAACTGGCTTAAAGAGCACTATTCTGCTGAAATTGCTGATTCCACCCGTATCCTGTATGGCGGAAGTGTTAAACCGGATAATGCCAAAGAACTCCTCTCCCAGGAGAATGTCGATGGCGCACTGGTTGGCGGGGCCAGCCTCAAGGCAGAACTGTTTATTCCCATTATTCAGGCTGCCGTTGAATTATCAGCCGATTAACGGAAAGCGGTCAATTTATCTCGATTCACCTGTACTCGCATTGCAGGATCGATTTACAGATCGTATGACACTACTGTATGATACTGCTATTCTTACTCTAATTCGAAACGAGTTGAGCTTCTTACCAGGCCACTCGTTCGCTGAATGTTCTACTGCCCATTAGGATGACATAATGTTGTTTGCAGCTATTTTTGACCTGGCCACCGTTTTGATGACTTTCTTACTCATCTTCGGCGTACTCCTGATCATCATCATCCTTCTGCAAAAAGGACGTGGCGGTGGATTGGCGGGTGCATTTGGTGGTGCTGGCGGACAGAGTGCCCTGGGCACCAAAGCCGGTGACGTCTTCACCAAAATTACGGTTGTCATGGCAATCCTCTGGGTGATCCTGGCAGGAATTTCTGGAATTACGACGCGAGCCAGCTCTGGAAAGTACGCAGGCGGTTCTGACGCAGTCATTGAAGGTGCCAGCGCAACGGGTACTGATAAAGAAGACCCGGCTATTCTCGAAGACGACAAATCGGCAACTCCAGATTTTAAATCTCCAGCAGAGTTACCAGAAACACCAGCGAAAGAAGAAAAGACCGAAACTCCCAAAACAAAGGAGACACCGGCTTCTGCTGAGAAGAAACAGGAAACGCCTGCTAAGCCAGAAGCAACCAAGTCAGAAACAAAATCAAACTAGACTTTCTGGCAAATACCGAAATAAACTCAAACAAGAGACTGTTCTCTTAACCTCCAAACGTTCCTGTGAAACAGAAAAGAGTGTGTTGTGCTGCTAGGCATGACTGGTTTTGGAAGTTCGACTGCTGAAGACGACCGGCTTTCGGTCCAGGCAGAAATACGAACTGTCAACAATCGTTACCTGAAAATATCGACCCGATACCCCGATTTTTACGCAAAACTTGGCAGCCAGATTGAAAAGTTATTGCGAGGTTCGATTACGCGCGGAACGGTGAATCTGACACTGAAGATCGACAGCCTGGACCGTACGAGCGACTATCTCCTGGATGAAGAGGTCATTCAGCAATACTGGTCACAGCTGAAGCACTTGACAGAAGTCTGTCACCTGCCGCTGCCTGACAACATCGATAGTCTGCTTTCCCTGCCCGGTGCTGCCATTGATAATTACTCGCGATCACACAATCCGGAAGCCGACTGGCCTCTGATTCAACAGGCGATTCAGGGAGCCCTTACTGAGCTCTCCGAATTCCGTAAAACCGAAGGCGAGTCAGCCGAGGCAGACCTGCTGGCCAGCAACCAGATCATCTGTGATCAACTGGAAATCGTCAAACAGAAAGCGCCGCTTGTTGTCTCCAGCTACCGCGATCGCCTGCATCAGAGGCTGAGCGACCTGCTGCAAGACCAGGAGGTCGAACTCGACCCGGACAGCCTGATTCGGGAAGTCAGCCTGTTTGCGGACCGCTGTGACATCAACGAAGAAATTACCCGGCTGCAGTGCCACTTGGAACAATTTGATACGATTATCAAAGGCAATACATCACAAGGCAAAAAACTGGAATTCCTGGTACAGGAAATGTTTCGTGAGATCAATACAATCGGCTCCAAAGCCAACGATGTGGAAATTTCTCACTCCGTAATTGAAATGAAGCTGGCTGTAGAAAAAATCAGAGAAAACGTCCAGAACGTTGAATAAAATTTTTTAACTGTCCCCAAGAACTGAAGACTGAGACGATACAACGATCACTCTGGAGTTTTGTAACGTGCCCGAACCTCAAGCAAACACACAACCAGAAGTCCCGATCATTGTTCTCTCTGGACCAACGGCCAGTGGAAAAACGACGATTGTCAACCGGTTAATGCAGGAATCTCCGGTCAAGCTCGTTAAAGCAATCTCAGCAACAACCCGGCCCCGACGCAAAGGCGAAGTGGACGGAGAAGACTATTACTTCCTGACACAGGAAGAATTTGAAGAACGACGAAAAAATAACGAATTCCTGGAATGCGAACAGGTGCATGGGTTGGGATACTGGTATGGTACGTTAAAATCAGAAGTGGATCGGGCTGCGAAAGAGGGAGGCTGGCCATTTCTGGAAATTGACGTTCAGGGAACATTGAAACTCAAAGAACAGTTCCCCCAGGCCATCACACTCTTTGTCAGAACCTCCTCCGATGAGGAATATGAAAAACGCATTCGGAGTCGAGGAACAGAGTCAGAAGAAGTTATCGAAAAACGGCTGGAAACGATTCGGAAAGAATTGGAACAGGCCAAACATTATAGCCATGTCATTATCAATGACGAACTGGATCGGGCTGTCACTGAAATTGGCACCATCCTGAAACAACGGGAGCAAGAAATTAATGTTGGAAGAATTTAAAGAAGAAGAAATCGTCAACAAAGTCGGCGGTCGATTCAAATTGTCAGCACTGATCCAAAAACGCATTGTCGCCCTTAATCGGGGTGCACGTCCGCTGGTAGAGCTGCAGACCAAAAACCATATGGAAGTCGTCGTCCAGGAAATCATGGAAGACAAAATCTATCTCGATCAATCTGGTGAAGTCGCCATCGTGGAAGAAGCAGTCAGCCCGCTGGAAGGCGTCGAATATGATGACGCCGGTCCCTCACTGGAAGATTTGGCTCCCTAGTCAAATCTATTTCGCTTGCTCGGAAATGAACTCATGCAGGGGCGTGAAATTCTATTAGGGGTTTCGGGAGGAATTGCCGCCTACAAAACGGCTGACCTCACCAGTAAACTGGTCCAGAAAGGAGCCGCCGTCAGTGTCGTTATGACGCAGGCGGCTCAAAAATTTATTGGTGCCACTACTTTTGAAGCATTGACGGGGCGCCCGGTCTACCAGGGTGTGTTTTCACCTCAAGAACATTTTCAGGGAGAACACATCGGCCTGGTGAAACGGGCCGAGTTGTTTGTGATCGCCCCGGCAACAGCAAACGTCATCGCACAGATGGCCCACGGTTTTGCCGATGACCTGCTCTCAACACTGACTCTGACCTGCCCCACCCCTATTCTGCTGGCCCCTGCCATGAATGCAGAAATGTGGGCTAAACCAGCCGTACAACGAAACCTGGAACAGATCAAAGCAGATGGTATTCAGATTGTCGAACCGGGAGAAGGCTGGCTCAGTTGCGGTGTGGTCGGTAAAGGCCGCATGGCGGAACCCGCAGATATCTTAACCCGAATTGAAGCAATCCTGGGCTGAGACGAATTAACATCAGCCAGCTTCAACTGCCAGAACGTGAATAAATAACATGCGAATTCTCATCACTGCGGGTCCCACACGAGAATACCTGGACGATGTCCGCTACTTATCTAACGCCAGCAGTGGTCAAATGGGATACGCCCTGGCTCGTTCCGCGATCCAGGCGGGTCATGAAGTTGCTCTGGTATCCGGCCCGGTTGCACTCACTCCTCCCGAAGGCTGTGAGATCTACCCCGTCGAAACAACCGACGAGATGTTCAAACAATGCGCAAAACTGTTCACTGACTGCGATGGTGTGATTGGTACGGCGGCGGTCTGTGATTATCGCATCAAAACCCGCAAACCCGGCAAAATCGCTAAAACTGGTGAAGCCATAACGCTTGAGCTCGTAGAGACGATCGATGTACTCGCGGAGCTGGGAACACAAAAAGGAGACCGCTGGGTCATGGGCTTCGCCCTTGAGTCTCAGGACGCGCGGTTCAATGCCGTGCGAAAGCTCTACAGTAAAAAATGCGACGCGATTGTCCTCAACAGCGTCAGCGCTATCGGATCGAATGAAAACCACGTGGAAGTCATTGACCATAGTCAGAAAACTGTCGCGACATACTCCGGGCCCAAAGCCCAGGTCGCTGATTCTCTGATCGCCTGGATTCAAAAACATATTGCTGCCGGTCAATAAGTCGTCTCAAAAAGCCAGGCGTCTCTGCACCTGAAGAGCCTGCAAGCTAAGAGGCCTTACATCGGCATCTTCGTTACAACCGGCTCAACCGGCCCGGCTAGCTTCAACTGGGTTCACTAACCCGACCTTCGCCTGCTCCTGTGGCAAAAACGAAACATCGTTTGTTGACTTTTTCCGACACGCCTCCCATTCGTGTGCTAGGTTTGAGTAGTTAAGGAAATCAACTATTAGCAGAATCCATACTTTTGTTTGGTACGTCTCAATGCCCCCCCATTGAGACACTAGTCGTGAAAATGTTCCCGTCTGTTGACGTTCTTGGGTTTAGTCTCAGACGGGAATCATTTTTACTCGAATCTGATTATTCCCCACAAAACAACACTTTTTTTGCGTCCGCCTTGCGCGCCGTTGATTCCCCTGTTTCAAATACAAACGAAAACTTTAATAGATAGATTTGCAGGTTGGTCATCATGATCGACATTCATCGATTCAAAACAGATCTCATCGCGCTGGGATTGCTGGCGGTTACAGTCTTTCTTGGACTGAGCCTGTTCAGCTACGATCCCGCCGATCCACCTGCGCAACTCGTCTACCCCATTCGTGATGTCGCCCAAAACCTGTGTGGTACATCAGGTGCTCACATCGCTCATCTTCTTCGATCCGGCTTCGGAATTGGTGCCTGGGGGATTTTACTCGCCCTCATCGTTGTCGACATGCGAATGTTCTCTCGTGAGCAAGCTGCGGGGATGATGATAGAACTCTTTGGCTTAGCTCTCATTCTCATCTCAGTCTGTATCGTCAGTCAGATGATGCTGGGCAAGAACAGTGCCACTCCATTAATTGGCAGCGGCGGTTATATTGGTGCACTCGGTTTCTCCTTGCTGGAATCCAAATTTTCCGTCGCTGGTTCGTTAGTTTTGCTGGCCTCCATGTTTTTTGCAGGGCTGCTCTTAACAGCCGATACACTGCCTGTGCGCATCCTTTTCTCCTGCCTGACTTTTCCCTTCAAAGCCTTGAGTCGTGAACCTTCCGAGGTAGAAGAAGAATATGAAGAGGAGGAGGAGGAAGAAGACCTAGTCGCAGAAGACGAGGAAGAAGAGTACGAAGAAGAAGTCATCGCTGCTCCTAAATCGAAAAAAGCAAAAAAACGCAAGCCAATCAAAGTCAATCCGCCCGCCGGTCTTCGGATCGCGCAGAAGCCTCAGCCTATCGAGCAAAAAAAAAACAGCTCGTATAAACTGCCCGGATTAGATCTGCTGGAAGAAGCGGAAAACTTCCCCTTTGAGCTGTTAGCGAAAAAAGCAGAAGAAGCCGCAGAAGTTCTGGAAAACACCTTCGCTGACTTTGGTCTGGATATTCAAGTTTCTGAAATCGACACCGGTCCTGTTTTAACCCTGTTCGAACTCGATCTGAAACCAGGTTTACGTGTCGCGAAAGTCACTGCCCTGGCACATGATCTGGCAGTTGCACTGCGTGTCCCTTCCGTTCGTGTGGTTCCTTCGATCCCTGGAAAAAACACAGTCGGTGTCGAAGTTCCCAACGAGAAACAAGTCATGGTACGGCTACGGGAATTGATTGAAGCCTGCTCGGATGACGCAGAGAAAAGTCGGATTCCGCTCTTCATGGGTAAAGACGTCAGTGGCCGCCCTTTGACAGCCGACCTGTCCAAGCTGCCTCACTTATTGATTGCCGGTCGAACGGGGACAGGTAAGAGTGTGTGTCTAAATACATTAATTTTATCCCTGTTGATGACCCGGACTCCCAACGAAGTCAAGATGTTAATGATCGACCCCAAGATGGTGGAATTGAGTGGCTATAAACGCATTCCCCATTTAATGCACCCTGTGATTACCGATATGAAAAAAGCGGAAGCCGTTTTAGCGTGGGCCGTCGATAAGATGGAAGAACGCTACGACCTTCTGGCCCGCTGCGGTTCCCGTAACATTGAAAGCTTCAACAAACTTGGCAAAGAAAAAGTGCTCGAAATGGCCGGCATCGATCCGGATTCGGACGAAGCCCTGCAGATGCCCGAAAAAATGCCTTCGATCGTGATCGTAGCTGACGAAATTGCAGATATGATGATGACCTCAGGTAAAGACGTGGAAGCGCACATTATTCGCCTCGCACAAAAATCGCGAGCCGTCGGAATCCATCTTGTTCTGGCAACACAGAAACCAACCGTTGATGTCATCACAGGTCTGATCAAATCGAACCTGCCTGCCCGCGTTTCGTTCCAGGTTGCGAGCCGTGGCGATAGCCGGGTTGTTCTGGATGAAAACGGTGCAGACGCCCTGCTCGGTAACGGGGATATGCTTTATCTCGCTCCGGGAACCAGTAAACTGACCCGTGCTCAGGGAGCCTATGTCAGTGATGAAGAAATCGAAAGCGTCATCGACTTCTTCAGTGATATGGAACCGGAATACAGTCCGGAACTGGCTCAAATCACGGCAGCTAACTCGAAGAAAAACAATGAAGGCGATTCCGATCGCAAAGAAGACAGTCTGTACAACGACGCCGTTGAAATCGTGATTCGCGAAGGTCGCGGCTCCGTTTCTCTTCTGCAACGTGCCCTCGGTGTGGGTTATGGACGTGGTGCCCGTTTGATCGACTACATGGCCGAAGATGGTATCGTCGGCGAATACAATGGCTCTCAAGCACGTGAAGTTTTGTATACAATCGATGAATGGGAAGCCGCCAAACAGAACGAATTCGAGGATGATTATGGCGAAGAAGAATACGAAGAGGAATTCGTCTAACGGCTCATTCGGACATGCCTCGCCCGGAATCTCGCTTTAAAGAATCGGGAAATCAGGATTTCGTTTGACTACCACAGCCGGTCTGCTTATGATCTCTTCAGACGAACGCAACTAAATTCGATTAATTACCCAATCTGAAAGTCTTCTGGTCCATGGTGTCTGTTTCAAATACTGTCTGCATTAGCAGCATTATTATTATTTGTGAAATTACAGACTCCCAATGACTTGAGGATCATTACCAATTTAACAGATTTTCATAACCTCAGGTCACAACCTGAGGTTTTTTTATTGCATTTACTAAGACACATCAAGGACTGACCCACGATCGCCTGAAGACAATAACAGGAGATCGTTTCCGAGTAATTTCAAATTTCAGACAGACGCAACCAACGATTCTTCAATTTTTCACAGTAAAAGAAAGCCCCTACGATGGCCCGAATTCAGATGTATGACACCACTTTACGGGATGGCAGCCAGGGAGAAGGCGTTAACTTCTCATTGGAAGATAAGCTGCAAATTACCGTAAAGCTTGATGAAATGGGCTTTGACTACATTGAAGGCGGCTATCCCCTGTCCAATCCGAAAGATACCGAGTATTTCCAGCGTGTCGCTGAAATGGACCTGAAACACGCCAAAGTGACCGCCTTTGGTATGACCCGCCGCAAGGAAATCGACGCCAAAGACGATGTCGGCATGCAGGCCCTCCGCGATTCCCAGGCCCCAGTCGTCACCATCGTCGGTAAAACCTGGGATCTGCATGTGACCGAAGTTCTGCGAGTCTCGCTCGAAGAAAACCTCGCGATGATCGCCGACTCGGTCTCCTTCATCAAATCTTGCGGCCGTGAAGTCATCTACGATGCCGAGCACTTCTTTGACGGATTTCGTGCCAACCCGGAATATGCTTTGAAAACCATCAAGGCCGCTGCAGATGCCGGCGCAGATATCATCATCCCCTGCGATACGAACGGCGGTAGCCTGCCTGAAGTCATCACGAAATATGTCGATCTCGTTCGTAGCGAAGTGGACACACCGCTGGGCATTCATTGTCATAACGACTGTGATCTGGCAACCGCTAATTCATTAGCAGCTGTAGAACATGGCGTCGTTCAGGTTCAGGGAACGATCAACGGGATCGGCGAACGTTGCGGCAACGCTGACCTGATCAGCGTGATCGCCAACCTGGTCACCAAAAAAGAAGCGTATTCGGTTCTGTTAGATAACAATCTGCATCATCTGACTGAGCTTTCGCGTTATGTTTACGAATTGGCTAATATGAATTTCCGATCCGGTCAGCCTTTTGTCGGCAGCAGCGCGTTTGCGCACAAAGGTGGCATGCATGTCCACGCAGTCAATCGTATCGCTCGCAGCTACGAACATATCGAACCGGAAGTCGTCGGCAATCAACGAAAAGTGCTGGTCAGTGAGCTCTCAGGCCGTTCCAACATCGTTGCCAAAACAACCAAATACCAGCTCGACCACGATCCCGAACTGCTCACGAAAATCCTTGAGAAAGTCCAGGACCTGGAAAACGAAGGCTACCAGTTTGAAGCAGCCGAAGCTTCGTTTGATCTACTCGTTAAAAAGGTGGCAGGAACCTTTAAACCGCATTTTGAAAAAATTCACTATCGTGTGAATGTCGAATCAGACGCGACTCACGAGCCACTCACCGAAGCCACCATCAAACTGGTTGTCAACAACGCAGAGGAACATGTCGTCGGCGAAGGAGATGGTCCGGTGAACGCGCTGGATACCGCCCTGCGAAAAGCACTCTGCCCTGCTTATCCGGCCCTCGAAAAAATGCATCTGGTCGATTACAAAGTGCGTGTCATCAACTCAGCCGAAGGTACTGCCGCCAGCGTGCGTGTGGTCATCGAAAGCAAAGATGAACACGATGTCTGGAGCAGCATCGGCGTCAGTGAGAATGTGATCGAAGCCAGCTGGCTGGCATTGGCTGACAGCGTCGAATACAAGCTCTATAAGGATGAAGGGACTTTTTTCGACTAGAATGCAGAAAGCCCCAGCGTCTTTAATGCCCGCAACGCTCAATTTTGCTATATCTGAGTCTGATCAGCTGCATCCTTAAGCTGACCCAGCACACTTGTTCCGTTGTCGATGGAATTTTCTCCTGTAAACCAGGCTTTTGAATCGAAGACCCAATCAGAACTCATGACCGAATCGCTTGAAAAACAGTACAACCCTGCGAGTGCACAACAGAAGTGGTATCAATACTGGGAAGAGAAAGGCTATTTCCACGCCGAACCCAACCCGGAGAAAAAGCCACACACAATTATGATCCCACTCCCCAACGTCACCGGGGCGCTGCATATGGGACATGCACTCAACGGCACGCTACAGGACTTGATTACCCGCTGGCGCCGCATGCAGGGATATGAAGCCCTCTGGATGCCGGGAACGGATCATGCGGGCATCGCGACCCAGGCAGTCGTCGAACGGCGGATGAAGGAAGAAGAAAATCTCACACGGCACGACATCGGCCGAGAGGCACTTGTCGAGCGGATATGGACCTGGAAGGATCAGTACGAAAAACGAATTCTGAACCAACTGCAAAAACTGGGCGCCAGTTGCGACTGGGAACGAACACGTTTCACACTCGATGAAATGTGTTCCAAAGCAGTTCGCCGCACCTTCCTGAAACTCTTTGCAGACGGTCTGATTTATCGTGGACAACGCTTGGTCAACTGGGACCCGTTCCTCCAGACTGCAGTGGCTGACGATGAAGTCTTTTCCGAAGATGTCTCCGGACAGTTCTGGACCTTTCAGTATCCGGTCGTCGACAGTGACGAACGAATTTCATTTTCCACCACACGCCCGGAAACCATGCTCGGCGATACCGCCGTCTGCGTACATCCTTCGGACGAACGCTATACGCACCTGATTGGAAAAAAGGTACGAATTCCTTTAAATAATCGTGAAATCCCCATCATCGCCGACGCACTGCTGGCAGATAAAGAGCTGGGAACCGGTGCCGTCAAAGTCACTCCTGCACACGATCCGAATGACTACGCCTGTGGATTACGTAACGACCTGGAACTGATCAACATCCTGAATCCCGACGGCACCATGAACGAAGCTGCCGGTGAATACGAGGGGCTCGATCGTTATGAAGCGCGCAAAAAAGTCGTTGCAGACATGGACAAACTGGGGTTCTTCATCGAAGTCGAAGATCGGCAGATTCCGGTCAAACACAGCGACCGCTCAAAAACGCCCATCGAACCGTATCTCTCCGATCAATGGTTCGTGAAAATGGATACGCTCGCGCAATCGGCCATCGATGCGGTCGAAGATGGACGCGTTCGTTTCTTCCCCAGCCGTTATTCAAAAACCTATCTCGACTGGCTCAAAGAAAAACGGGACTGGTGTATCAGCCGCCAACTCTGGTGGGGACATCGGATTCCGATCTGGTATTGCGAAACCTGTTCCGAAACCGACCTCACGCAAGTCTTCGGCGACAGTTATGACGTCAGCTTCCGCCGCGATGATACAGATACCTGCTGGCTGATCTGTAGTGAAACCGACCTGACGGGTGATGAACTAGGCGCCGCGCATCAATTAGTCCAAGACGAAGATGTCCTCGACACCTGGTTCAGCAGTGCCTTGTGGCCACACGCGACTCTTGGATGGCCCGAGAAAAACCCCGACCTGGATTATTTTTATCCCGGCAATGTCCTTGTTACCAGCCGCGATATTATCACACTCTGGGTGGCCCGCATGGTGCTGGCTGGCCTGTATAACATGGGTGACGTTCCATTTAAACACGTTTGTATTCATCCGAAAATTCTGGATGGATTCGGGCAGACTATGTCCAAATCCAAAGGCAACGGCGTCGACCCGATGGACCTGATTGACAAGTATGGAGTCGATGCGGTCCGATTTACCATCGCATCTTTTGCTGGCGAAACGCAGGATGTTCGACTACCCGTTGGTTATGAAGATCCGGAAACCGGTGAAGTCGTTCCGCAGACACTGGAACATCAGACCACGATTCCTGCCGGTGGCGAAAAACCACGTATCAAATTTCCCAAGAGTGGAAAATCATATCAGTACACGAGCCCTTGGTTTGACCCAGATCCGGGTGAAAAAGTCGCTCGTATCGTGAGTGAGCGTTTCGAGTACGGCCGAAACTTCTGTAACAAACTCTGGAATGCCAGCCGCTTCGCCATGCTGAATCTGGAAGGTTACACCCCTGCTCCGCTCGATGAAAATGATCTGACGATGGAAGATCGCTGGATCTTAAGCCGCCTTTCCAGCGTTGCCGAAGAAATGACAACCGTTTTAGGTCGTTACCAGTTTGACGTAGCCACTCGTGCCATTCGCGATTTCACCTGGAACGAATTCTGTGACTGGTATCTCGAAATGATCAAGCCCCGTTTGTGGGACGAGAAGCAGAAACCGGTTGCCCAGCGTGTGCTGGTTGGTGTACTCGATTCGCTGCTGCGGCTGCTGCAACCGTTTGTGCCGTTCATCACCGAAGAACTCTGGCAACGTTTGAATGAGATTGCGCCGGAACGTGGGTTATTCACACCTGAGCAGGCCGCAGAAAGCATCATGCTTGCTCCCTGGCCGGAGCCGCCACAAAGCTGGCAGGATTCGCAACTGGAAAAACGTTTTGAGCGACTACAGGAAATGATTGTTGCCGTCCGCAATATTCGCGCGGTTTACAAGATTTCTCCAGCGACACCACTCAAGCTGTTCTTACGTTGTGAAACGAATGTCGCAGATGATATGCAGAATGTCGCCGGCCAGTTTGACAACCTGGCCAAAACACTGCTGGAATCGGCAGGGGCCGACGTAGAACGTCCCGGCGGATCAGCAACATTTTCCTTAAACGATGTCGATGGCTTTATCGCCTTGAAGGGGATCATTGACCTCGATGCGGAACTTGACCGACTCAAGGGAGAAGCGGAAAAATTACAGAAACATATTGAAGGCAGTGAAAAGAAACTGGCAAATAAAAACTTTGTCGACCGGGCCCCCGCCGATGTCGTGGAAGGGGTCAAGGAAACACTGGCTGGTCTGCAGAAACAATTAAAGAGTGTCCAAGACTCGATGGATCAGCTGGGGGAGCAGTAATCTCGCTTTCCAGGGGCAGTTTCATCGAGATTCTGTTGTCCGGGTTTGCCCCGGTGTATAATGATCTAAAATGAATCCAGACGTTTTGATACCCGATATTCAATCTCATTCTGGTTAACGCGACTCTCTATTTGAGAGGGACTGACCTCAGGAGGTTCTCTTGCTAGTTGAAATGGAGTTGTCTCGCATTATTATCAGCGAGATTGGTGATCAGCAGGTCATTTACCTGCGTGAAGTGAATGGCGAGCGGATCTTTCCGATTTTGATTGGAATTTTCGAAGCCACCACCATTGATCGACGTGTGAATCAGGAGTTCGCTCCACAGCGTCCTTTAACGCATGACCTCTTGAAAAACACCATCGAATCATTGGGGGGCACTCTCAAAGATATCGTCATCACGCATCTGGAAGACCACACCTACTATGCCGTGCTGCGAGTTGATCAGGACGGCGAGCTGGTCGAAATCGACAGTCGCCCCAGCGATGCGATTGCTCTCTCCATCCACTATGATCCGCCCCTGCCGATTTATGTGCATGAATCCGTTCTGGAACAGACTGCAAAATAAACTCAGATTACAATCTGAAAACGAAAAAAGGGTCACCTCAAACTGATACGAGGTGACCCTTCTCTTTTTTCAACTCAACTGAGAGCTCTACCTAGTTACATTCCGCCACCAGCGGACCGGCGAGTTCATCCAGAATAATCAGGCGACCAGGCTGAGTCGTCATGTAAGTGGAAGGAATCCAGCTGGTCGGTTCGTGTCGTAACGTCATCCAGACACTCATGCCCTGCCACTGCATGCCCCTCGAAAAGATTCCATCACAGCCGCCAATGATCTTGTCGGCGTTCAGAAAACAGCCGGGACCAATTGTGTTGGCGTAAGCGGGAACCAGAGTCGTGCGGCTCTTGAAACTGGTGACCGCATTTTGCTCAATCGTCAGCGGATGCAGTTTCGCACCGATACGGTGCGTTTGTGCTTTCCATTCTTCTTCGGAATTGAATTCGCCTGCAAAGTGCGGTTCCCAGAACGCAATATGACAGACGCGGCCAATTCCAAAGATCACTCCCAGCTTGGCGCCGGCTGACTTCAGTTCACCAATTTTTTCTGCATAGGTCGGCAGAACATCTGCTGTCGCGAAGTGTCTTTGATTTTCCGGAACGGTCAAGTCGCCGAGAGGACCATAGAAGGCTTCCTGCATCGCGTATTGGAAGGCTCCCGGATTGTTTGCTGGCAGAGTATTTCCTTCAGCGTCGCTCCACTCATCCATATTGAATCCATAAACGTGGTCGCAGGAGACACCCCATTCTTTCAGAAAGAAGACGGCCCAGCGATACATGCCCATCGGTCCTACGGGCAAAATCAGAGCCAGCTTCTCGCCGGCATCGCGTGACTGTTTAATCGTCAACGCAATTTCATGCCCCATTATCGTATCGAAATCGGTCACACTTCCGCACATTACCGGCTCAAAGCCTTCGTGCCACCAGGACTGGCGGTCTGTAATCGATGTTGGATCGGCACTCATACATTGATCAATTTTGGCCAGATCCCAACCGGCTGGAAAATAACCTTCCATCATCGAACCGGCAATTGTACTCATTAAATCCATTGTTTTCCCCTTCTCAAAGCAAATTCACAGATTTGTCAAACTGTGTAAAATATCAAAAATCAATAATTTCTAACGATTGTTGCAAAATTCGGCTACTGGCGTGGATTTTAGCATAGACAGCCCCTGAAAACAGGAATCAGACGGTAACGATTTCACAAACAAAAGAATAATTAAACAACAGCCTTCAGATAGACAAACATCTTGAATTCTCTAGCCGATATAGTTCTAATAGAGTGGCCGAGTTGATTGCTTTAACGAGCTTTCAATCCTGCCTGAATCAAACCTTCCTCATAAACCGAACAGTTTATCTTTACGATAACGTCGACCTGCCTGATTGAACAACAGAGACTTCTCTGCTGTCATAGATCAGGGGCTTTTATAAATAACTATCCAGTCATCCTCAGTTTGAGATTGATCGTGTACTTGATTGATCCGATGGATATTTTATTGAACAAATGCCCCTGCTGCGGTTCACACAACCGGAGATTCCAAAAAGATGAAAGTACTGATTGCACCAGCCTGTACGGCAATTGCCATGGTCATTGGCTGGTTTGTTTACGAACAGTCGCTCAAAGACACCCAAACCGCCCCCAAGACCATCATCACCGAACCCATCGCGGTCCAGGTAACCCGCTCCACCCAAAAAAATCTCGAGAAGCGCATCACCCTGGTCGGTAACCTCGAAGCAGGTTCCCAGGTTGAAATACGGACCCGCTACAGCGGCTATATAAAATCGATGCCCTTCGATGTCGGCGACCAGATCAAGGCCGGTGAAGTCATTCTCGAATTGAATGACTCGGAAAACCAGGAGCTGGTGAGTAAGTCTCAGGCGGCACTCACTGTGGCCAAAGCACAGCTTAAAGCCCAGGTCACTTCACAGGAACTGGCACAAAAAGCATATCAACGTTTGCTAGTGCTGCAAAAATCAGGTGTGAGCACAAAACAGCAGATGGAAGAGGCACTCGCCAGCATGGCCATCGAAGAAGCCCAGACCGAGCTCGAAGAAGCACGTGTCGAGCAGGCTGAATCAGACCTTGAACAAAGTCGCCTGCGGTTGTTGGAAAATAAAATTCTGGCACCCACCAACGGATTTCTGGCGGAACGCCTGGTCGATATCGGCGATCTCGCAAAGCCCGATGTCGCACTCATGAAAATTGTCAATCTGGATCATGTCCGGACTGTGGTCCACATCGTTGAAAAAGATTATGAAGATGTCAAAGTCGGACAGAAGGCTGTCGTCACTGTCGACACCTTCCCAGGCAGAACATTTAACGGACATGTGAAACGCAAAGCCCCCGTGCTCGATCCCCAGACGCGTACGGCTGCTGTTCATATTGAAATTCCTAATAGTGATTTCTCGTTAAAACCCGGCATGCACGCCCGTGTGCAAATCGTGTTCGAACACCGTCATAAAACGAATGTCCTGCCGATCGCTTCCCTGACCCGTCGAAAAGACGGTCCGGGATCAGCTGTCTTTATCATCGGGGGAAATCCACCGATCACAGAAATACGGAACATTGAGGTCGGCATCAATGACGGTGAACTGGTTGAGATTCTCTCCGGAATTAACGCGGAAGATCTGGTTATTACACTGGGAAATCGACTGGTTGATGAAGGCCAGACGGTGACCCCGATTGAGGTCCCCATGGACGAGGTTCTTCAAGCACCATCACCCATACCGCAGAAAACGAATTTGTGATCAGGCGGATCCCATTTTCTGTATAACAGCATGACCGCTGTTAAATCATTGAAGAATCATTTATGTCCCTGACCCGACTGGCAGTCCAACGCCCGATTACAACTCTCATGGCCTCTCTGGTACTGGTCATGCTGGGTTGTGTTTCCCTGTCGCAACTGGCAGTGGATCTGATGCCGGACGTCCAGAACCCCAGTGTCAGTGTGATTACGATCTACAAGGGCGCCGGCCCTAACGAAGCAGAAACGCTGATCACCCGCCCTATCGAACAGACACTCAGCTCTGTCTCGGGTGTCGAAAATATCCTCAGCAGCAGCATGGAAGGCAGCAGCACCGTACGACTGCAGTTTCAGTGGGGCACCGACCTGACGCTGGCGATTAATGAAGTTCGTGATGCGCTGAACAAACTAAGAAACAGTCTTCCCGAAGGAGCCGAAGATCCTTATATCCGACACTTCGATGTGGCGGACAGCCCGATTATCTATCTTGGTCTGAACAGCGAGCTCGACCCGATCACATTGACGCGGCTGACAGAAAATCAAATTATCCCCCAATTTGAGCAGTTGGAAGGCGTTGCTCGCTTACGCATGCGGGGCGGCATTATCCGTGAAATTCAAATTCAGCTGGATCGCAGCAAACTCGAATCACTGAATATGGGTGTGAATGAAGTCATCAATGCGTTAAAGAAAGAAAATATCAACCAGCCTGCCGGAAACTATGAGGAAGGCAACCTCAACCTGCATATCCGTAGTCAGGGAGAATTCACCAGCCTCGAACAAATTGAAGACACAGTCGTCCGGGAAGCTTCCGGCGCCACTGTTCATGTCCGGGATATTGCCGAAGTCGTGGATGGAGAACAAGAGCGTACCGAGCTGACCCGCATGAACGGACAACCGGGTATTCTGCTGTATGTCTATAAACAATCCGGAGCAAATACGATCAGTGTCAGCGACCGGGTACAAAAGCAGTTGGAACGAATTAACAAATCCATTCCCGATGTCAAATTGAGTATCCGTGTTGATAAATCCGAGTTTATCAGGCAGTCGATTGCCAATATTCAGGAAGCGGCACTCTACGGCATGGGCCTGGCGATTCTGGTACTGATTCTCTTTCTGAGAAGTTTCCGCAGCATGTTCGTCATCGGCACTTGTATGCCTCTGTCCGTGCTGGCAACCTTTATCCTGATCTACTTCCAGGGATTTACGCTGAATATCATCTCATTCGGCGGACTCGCATTGGGAGTTGGTCTGCTGGTCGATAATTCTATCGTGGTTCTGGAAAGTATCTTCCGTAAGCGGGAAGAGGGGCTCGATCCCATCACTGCTGCCATTGAAGGTACTGATGAAGTCTCGGCGGCAATCATCGCCAGTACTCTGACGACGCTGATTATCTTTCTGCCTCTGGTCTTTATTCAGGGGACGACCGGAATCCTGCTGCATCAGCTGGCATGGGTGGTTTCGTTCTCTCTCATCTGCTCCCTGTTTGCCAGTCTGACATTGACCCCCGTCATGAGTGCTTATTGGATTCCAGACGAATCCAAAGTGGTCCACGCACGCTGGTTCAGGCCCTGGTTTGTGGTCATTGATGCATTTCATAATATGAACCACAAGTTTTTGTTGTTACTCGAACGACTTTATGGACGAATCCTACGTTTCAGCTTAAAGCACGCGACCATCACCGGTTTTCTGCTATTGCTCTGTTTTACAACAACACTCGGCTTATCCCCGCGCATCAAAACCGAATTTCTCCCCAAAACAGACGAAGGAGCCATCAATGTGTTTTCACGGATGGCAGCTGGCATTCAACTGAGAAAGCTCGATCAGCAGACACGGATTCTGGAAGAGGCAACCATTAGTTCCGTTCCGGAAGCAGTCACAGTCGCTTCCTTTATCGGGGATAGTGCTGATGACGCAGACCGCTGGAACCGCACGACGTTACGCATCAAGCTTTCGCCGCGCAGCGAACGGGAACGGGGTATTGATGAAATTCGGAAGTCCCTTGATGACGCCATCGGTCCGATACCTGGCATGAAAGTTCAAGTCAAAGCACAGACTGAGATGATGCTGATGCGAATGATCAGCCGCGGTGGCAGCGGAGATCTCGTTGTCCAGGTCGCTGGTCACAACCTGCAACTTTCACAAAAAATTGTCGACCAGGTTGTGGGAGTCATGAAACAGATTCCCGGCTTAATTAACGTCGAAGCAGAAATCTCAGATAAACGCCCAGAGCTGACTGCTTCGATCGACCGGAAAAAAGCCGGGCTGCTCCAAATCAGTGTGCAGGATATCGCACAAACCCTCGAAACCACGATCCAGGGCACCGAAGCCACTCTCTATCGCGAGGAAGGCGATGAATATCCGGTAATCGTTCGCCTACGTGAAAAAGACCGCGACCATCTTTCAGATGTACAACAGGTCGGCGTTACTACAGCCACCGGCCGGACGATTCCACTCAAAAACCTGCTGCAGTTTGATGCCGATGAAGCACCGGTTGTCATCGAACGACAGAACCAGCAGCGAGTGCTTCGCGTTTTTGCCGATGTCGAAGGCAGGGATCTGGGAAGCATCGTTCCCGAGCTGGAACAGCACCTCAACTCCATCCAGATTCCGTCCGGGTATTCCATCCGAGTCGCCGGCGACTGGGAAGAACAGCAAAAAAGCTTTAATGCACTAAAGCAGGGTTTTGTGCTCGCCATCATTCTGATGTATATGGTTATGGCATCCCAATATGAATCATTGCGAGACCCGTTTTACATCCTGTTTTCCGTACCGCTGGGCATGATTGGTGTCATCTGGGTTTTTGTATTCACTGACACGACTTTGAATGTGCAGTCTTTCATTGGTATCGTAGTCCTCTCGGGAATTGTCGTAAACAACGCCATTGTGCTCGTTGATTATATCAATCAATTACGCAGACGATTTCCAGAAAAGCCGATCACCGACCTGATTCTCCAGGCATCCACTCGACGATTTCGTCCAATTCTGATGACCACCCTCACCACAGTTCTGGCAATGATCCCGATTGCCCTGGGCTGGGGCGAAGGAGGCGAATTACAGGCCCCCATGGCCCGTGTTGTAGTGGGTGGTCTGCTGGCGGGGACCATCATCACGCTCCTCGCGATCCCGTTAATCTATCAATCCTGTACATCAACGGTAAAAATAGAAACGCAGGAACCTCAGTCAACCACTGGCGGAGAGGGTCTCCTCGCGCAACAGGTAAAATCTACCTGAAATTGCTGGTAAACACGGTCTACGATAGCATCAAATCAACTAGAGTGTCTATAATACGCGTCAATAGAATTGCCAGACAGTTCGTCTTCGGTTCTTAAATTGCACACTGCAATCTGATCAGCATCTATCTCATCTGTGGGCCTCTGGATAATCATTCTGATTATGATGAATCAAAAACCTTCTCTCATATCTGAACCAATACCGTATAAAACTCTTTTTCCCTGGCTGCATCTCTTTCGCATCTTTCGACTGGCTGTCGATTTTCAGAAAATTTTGCTGGCCTCGGCAGGACTGCTGCTATTGCTTCTGGGAAATCATCTGTTTAACAAACTACCTTTCGCACCGCCGCAACAGCCGGGAAACATACAGCAGGTTCAACCAAATATCCTGTTCCCACCGCAATCTCCCCAGCAGATGCTACAACCGCTTTCTGGCAGCAGTTTGCTCAGAGAAAACAGCTTCTCCGCGTTCGGCCTCTTCAGTGATGGTACGTCACTGCTCGAGCCGATGTCCTTTTTTACAGAACCTGTTACAGCGCTCTTTCGAATCGATGCCAGCTGGAGTTCTCTGGCTTTTGCGACGACACAACTTTTATGGGCCGTTATCGTCTGGGCGGTTTTGGGTGGTGCCATCACCAGAATCGCCGCCATTCAGTTTGCACAGGACGATCACATCGGAACCCGGGCTGCACTGCGGTTCTCCCTGAAACGCATTCTTTCTCTGGTCAGCGCCCCCCTGCTCCCTTTTGCGGGGTTGGGATTTTTCTGGATCTTATGCCTGTTGATCGGTCTGTTCGGTAATATCCCTGATGCAGGCGGAATCATCGTCAGCATACTCTGGGGTCTGGCGTTCCTGTTTGCGTTTGTGATGAGCCTGATTCTGCTGGTCACACTCGCAGGCTGGCCTTTGATGATGACGACGATCAGCGTGGAAGACAGCGATGGATTTGACGGTTTGAGCCGCATCTTCAGTTATGTGTTTGGACGCATCTGGTATTTTCTCTGGCTCGTAATCGTCACACTCTGCTATGCCTCAATCTGTCTGTTCTTTGTAGAACTACTGATCCAGCTGGTCTCACACCTCTCCTTCTGGGGAGTGAGTTGGGGAATGGGCAGTAAACAGGCAAGTGAATTATTCCACCAGAATCAAAATACACTCGCCACGACCATTTCCATGGGCTGGGGATCGATCCTCAATATTCTATTTACCGGATTCGTGATCAGTTTTTTCTGGTCAGCTAATACGGTCATCTATTTTCTGCTGCGGAAATGTGATGATGGCACCCCCCTCGATCATGTCTACAATGCCGACGAGGATCAGGAACCGACGGACGAATTGCCACTGGCAGGGGTTGCGAAAGCAGGAGAGCCTGTCATCGAACGACCTGTCACACCGAAAGAAGCCGCCGAGCCGGAAAATCAATTGAACCAGGAATCAGAAGAAACATCCTGAAATGAAGCTGCTGCTATAGAGCCACTCATTCGTGAGGAGACGCAAATACGCCGCTGAACAAGGAGAGCTTCGCATAAGAAACGGGAGCGGAAAAACGTCGCGTCTGGTAACTTACCAGCGGAAGAGCCCGGTCCCCCAGGCTAACCCGGCTCCGAAACCGCTCAGGAGAATGGTATCGCCGCGGTTGATCAGTCCCGCGTTAAATGCTTCATCAAGCACAATCGGAATCGATCCCCCTGAAGTATTCCCATAGCGATCCAGGTTGTTGAATACTTTGTCCTTGGGAATCCCCAGTTGCTCACAAGCGGAGTCAATGATCCGGATATTTGCCTGATGCATCAGGAACAGATCCACGTCGTGTACGCTCATGCCGGTTTTAGTCAGCATCAGATCAATTGAATCGGCAACAGTTCGGACAGCCCATTTGAAAACGCTGCGACCATCCATATTTAAAAAGTGACGTCCTTGTTTGATGTCTTCTGCGGTCGCAGGATTCCGAGTTCCACCTGCAGGGCGATCCAGCAAAGAACAACCACTTCCATCAGAACCGGTCTGATAGCAGGCCAGCCCCTGATGAGGGTCTCCCTTAGAAAGCAGCACGGCGCCAGCGCCGTCTCCAAATAAAGGTGCGACGCGTCGGTCTTCCGGATTGACGATACGACTGTTGCAGTCCCCACCAATTACCAGCGCGAGTTTACTATTCCCTGTCGCTACATATTGGGCTGCCGTCACTAATGCATACATGAACCCGGCACAAGCAGCCTGTAAATCAATCGCGGGAGCATCCAGCCCTAATCGATCCTGCACCAGACATGCGACCGAGGGACATTGGAAATCGGGAGTAAATGTGCCGACAATCAGCAAATCAATATCTTCTGGATTCACGCGGGCAGCGCGAATTGCCTTCTGCGCTGCTTCATAACACAAGTCACTTGTCGCCATCTCTGCTGGAGCATGCCGACGTTCCAAGATACCAGTTCGTTGTTCAATCCATTCCGGGTCAAAACCAAAACGCTCCTGAAGATCCTGATTCGTAACAACATTGTCTGGTACGTAAGATCCACTCGAAACAATTTGTACTCCCAACAATGAATTAGTTCGTTGACTAATCACCTGGCGACCACGCTTGCTCTCTATTTTTTTATTCTCAGGTGATACTTTGATCTGCTGATTCAGCAAACCGGACGCATCCAGAACTGACTCAAGGTCAGTCGACTTTACCTGATTTTTTGATTGATACTTTAAAGAAATCTTGTGCATGTTCCTGACATCCTTATTCAGCATTTGTCAAACTCTAAACTTGGTTCAGAGTCCAACCTCCATTCAACACGAATCCCATCGTGATGCAGCACAATTCCACACAAGACAGGATCTTAACATATTAAAGAGCCTGTGATAAATGCAGATGCACTAAGTGATTACCAAAACGTTCCCGCATTAATAATCAATAAGCTATAAAGATTGGTTGTGAGAAAGGAAATGCTCGAATCCCACTCGTCATGATCAGTTAGGACGACTTCCTAAGTGACTGACAATGACCGCAAAGTATAGCGATTCATAAAATTGGAAACTAGCGAAATATAGAAAATTCCAGCTATCGTATAATATAGGTAAAATTAACAGTCCTGCAAACAAACATAAACACCTATTTTTCCATATTCCACATCAAATATCATGGTCATTTTATCTATTCTCACAGCGGCGCTACTGCTGGTCGACCAGAAAAAGCCTCGATTTCAGGCAACATCTTCGTTCAAAGCCTGATTCGTAATCCGATAATTCATTTCGGTCTCGAACGCGTGCGCCAGGTCATAAGTCCGTTTGACTTCGACACTGATGCCATACCCGCGTGTTTCCAGCACTCGCGCCCGAACCGCCATCCCGAATTCAAAGGCACAGACAACCTGCAATGTCCCTTCAACAGGAGGGAAAAGTCCGATATGCACAACGCTGGCTTTCTGGTTCTTCGCAAACTGAACGAGAGTCCCGCCTTCAATCACCTCACAGCCATCCGGATCTTTGGACCGATTCATCCACTGTGAACGCTTTTCTCTGCGTTCATCAGCCTCAGTCATTTCCTGAACAGCATCACTCTGTCCTAGCAATGCCTCAAACAAGGCTTCGTTGCTCTCTTCACTGCTCGTAGGCTGCTCGAACTCAGACTCAGGTTGAATGGGAACCGAATCAGCGAGATCAGGAGTCTGTGAAATAAGATTCCTGGCGTTCGGCTTACTGAATGCTAGAAATTCCGATTCCGACTCGCTTGTCCCTTCACGATCAAGCACTTCCAATACGCCGGCGAAAGCCAGAAAATAGGCCAGACTGAAGAAGAGAATTCCCGTCAGGTTCAGTCCATCCTGCGGCATAACCGAAAGCATTCCAGCCAGGACCGGTAAAACTAGCGCTAATGTTAAACCATGCTTTTGCCGGCTGGAAAGATTCATTAACCGTAACAAGCGGATCAACAACAGTGTCCCCGTTGAAACACAGGAAAGCAGGCCGCCAATCGTCAACAGAGGTAAAAAACTCTGCTGTATTTGAAATAGCCCTGTCCCCCGCATCAGCAAAAGCAGACTGGCAAACACAAGATTGCCGCCAATTAAAAAAAAAGGGAAGAGCCACCTCAGCCGAGGCGGCTTTCCCTGAACTGGTCGATCTGTGGACTGATTTTGACGATGATTTGATGTTTTCATGACGAGCATCCTCCATTCTGCCCGGCGAGAGTGACTTCAAGACTCACACATCCCCTGAAATCAGGAGATGGCAAATTGAGGTTCAGGAACTTCTGCTCCCAAACCGGCAGCATCTCTCAACTCTGCAGCTTTGTCTGTTGCTTCCCAGGTAAAATCAGAATCATTGCGGCCAAAATGACCACCCCAGGTCGTTTTTCTGAAAATGGGACGTCGCAACTGTAAATGATTGATAATTCCCTGTGGACTCAATGGGAAAAGATCTCGAACCAGTTCCGAAATCGTCTCTTCAGGAATGACCGACGTCCCCTTGGTATCAACATAGATACTGGTTGGTTCAACCACACCAATGGCATAAGAAAGCTGAACTTCACATTCAGTCGCCAATCCGGAGGCGACGATGTTTTTCGCGATATATCGTGCCATATATGCAGCGGAGCGGTCGACCTTGGTCGCATCCTTACCGCTGAAAGCACCGCCACCATGACGCCCCCAGCCTCCATAGGTATCCACAATGATTTTGCGGCCTGTCAGACCAGTATCGCCGTGTGGACCACCAATCACGAATCGACCGGTTGGATTGATATGATATTTGGTCGCATCACTCAGGAAGTTAGCTGGAATCACTTCTTTGACAACGTTTTCAATGATGAACTTGTGAATTTCTTCCTGAGTCACATCATCCGTATGTTGAGTCGAAACCACCACTGCGGAAACACCAACCGGCTTTCCGTCTTCATAATCCACCGTCACCTGGCTTTTGCTGTCTGGTAATAACCAGTTCACTTCACCATTCTGACGAATTTCCGTCAATTTGTTTAAAATGCGATGCGAGAGTGCAATCGGTACTGGCATATACTCTTCGGTCTGATTGCAGGCATAACCAAACATCAGCCCCTGGTCGCCAGCCCCTTCTGCATCGACCCCCTGGGCAATGTCTGCACTCTGTTGATGCAGTTTTACCAAAACCTCACAGGTATCTGCATTAAAGCCGATATCATTGCTGGTGTAACCAATATCACGGATCACATCACGGGCAATTTGTTCGTAATCGACTTGTGCATCACTTCTGATCTCACCCGCCAGAACTACAAAGTCCGTCGTACACAGAGTTTCACAAGCGACGCGTGAATTAGGATCGCCAGCAAGTAATGCATCCAGAATACCATCCGAAACCTGATCAGATACTTTGTCAGGATGTCCCATACTGACAGATTCACTTGTGAACGAAAAATTAGCCATGCGTCACTCCACCCTTTTTGCATTTAATTACGTGATCATGAAATGTGTAGCCCGATCCGGACCGACTCTTGAGTATGTATCTGCTGAATGATAGCGTTGTCCGTGCTGTCATTATGGTCCCAAAGCCTTTGGAGAGAATCCCAAAAACCTGGTTCCAAGCGAATGCCCCGAGAGCCACTTCAACCTATGATACTTAACATGAGAGACCGCATCACCTTTGGGAATGCGATCCAGCAAGAACTATTTCAAAATAATTGTAGAGCTACGGAATCAACTCAACAAGAGTTCCTCTACCCCTGCTTGCCCTTTTGGACAAGGTTTCTCAAAATTGAGCCCTGAATTGAACCAGAACGTTAAATCACGGAATGCCTCAGGCAGCCCGATCACAAGACGAGTCTTTACTCGATACAGCTAAAGGGACTATCAATTCAACGGTTCGAGTTGTCGCTCCCCGCTGATTTAATACAAATTCCTGTGCTCGCTTGCCTTGATTTCTGGCAGATTCGGGGTCTTCCAGCCAGCCTGTTAAAGTGTCAAGCAATTCTTCCTGGTCCTGCACGACCGTTGCTGCCCGATGCTGAATTAAGGCATCGACCACATCTTTAAAATTCCACGTATTCGGCCCGAACATCACCGCTGCACCGAAACCGGCCGGCTCGATCATATTCTGCCCGCCTCGCTTGGTCAGACTCCCCCCGACAAATGCGAATTCAGCCAAACCCCAGCAGGCTTTCAACTCTCCCAATGTATCCAACAGGCAAATCGCCGGCTTATCACTGGTAGAAAAGGGTAAAACAGAGCCCAAATCGTCCCGGCTCCGATGACTGCGACGAATCAAAGGCAATCCGTATCGTTTCACGATACCGGCGACTTCTTCAAAACGTTCCTGATGTCGGGGAACAAGAATCAGCCGCAACTGGGGATACCGCTTTCGGGCTTCCAGATACACATCCAGCGCGATCCGTTCCTCGGGTGACTGAGTACTCCCCACTACCAGAACCGACTCCGACGATTTCAACTGAAACGTATTTCGCAATTCATCGGTAAGGGGATGATTCCGTTCAATCTGAATCCCATCAAACTTAATCGACCCCGTCACATGAATTCCCTGGGAATTCCCTCTCAGGTCAGCAAACCGGTCGGCATAAGTCTTTGTCTGGACGGCGATCAGATGCAGTCGGCTGATCAAAGGCCTGATCAAAGGACGAATCTTCTGATAGCCACGAAAACTATTTTCACTCAAGCGGCCGTTGATGATTGAAATGGGGACTTTCAATCGGTCCGCAGCCAAGACAAAATTTGGCCAGAACTCCATTTCGACCAGAAATACGGCCGTCGGTCGAACACGCTGCAATGCACGCGTCACTGCCCAGGAAAAATCTAAAGGATAGTAACAGATTGTATGCTGGGGAAATTTCTCACTCGCAACTGAATATCCGGTATGCGTCGTCGTCGAAATGACAAATTCGACACCGGGATTCTGCGATTCCAGTTCTTCCAACAGGGGCGGTAACTGCAAAACCTCTCCCACACTTACGGCATGAAACCAGAAGCAAGGCTTGGGGCTATCACGTACAGGCAGACTTCCCAGAAACTTTTGATCCCAGCCGGATCGATATTTCTTGAGAACCAGAACTCTGTAGATAATCACAGGAGAAACCACTGCCAGAAACAGACAGTACCCCAGATTCAATATACATGAAATTAAACGCACGGGATTCCATTCCCCTGGTAGAGATGAACGACGTTATTCTCTGAAAATCACAGGTTCTTTCCACAACACTTCTTAAACTTCTTACCACTTCCACAGGGACAGGGGTCATTCCTGCCGACCTTTGGTTGTTGATTCACAATTGGCTCGACAGATTGCTCTGCTGGCTCAGGAGCACTCTGCTCATCACCAACAGGCTCATCGTAGTTGTAATCATCTGTAACTTCTTCATGGACTGTTGAAGTCACCTGCCATAAAGAGCCGACAAAATCAGGACTCTGTTTTTCCAGTCGGAAGATTGCCGAGGTCACCTGCTGACCGATTCGCCCCCACATCGAATCAAAGGCTTTCATACCTTCACGACGGTATTCTACTTTGGGATCTTTTTGGGCATATCCTACCAGACCAATGCCGGACCGCAGATGATCCATATAATACAGATGGTCTTTCCAGGAAGTATCCAGCACTTCCAGGATCAGCGAGCGTTCCGCCTGACTGAGTTCCGGACGATACCGCTTATTATAAGCCTGATACAATCGGCCTCGAACTTCATCATCGGTTAATGGCTCCAGCTCTTCAGTCGTGACATTCAGTTCCAACTCTTCGTTGGCCCAATTGGCAATTTCATCCAAAGCCGCCTTATGCTCACCGGAATGGACGCCATTGCCTGAAACGGTTGAGCTCTCACCCGCATAAGCCTTTGAGAGAAGCTGTTCGATTTGTGCTGAAGCTTCCCCATTCACGAACACCTTTTCGCTTTCCGCAGAAAGGATGTTTTGAATTTCACTGAGTTGCTTCCCTTTTAACGCTTCCTGATCCAGATTGGAATGGAATCGTGAATTAGCCCACTTCACCAGACCAACACGACTGTTTGCTTCATTGCCAGACTGCTGATTCCCCAGGAAGTTATACATCCCGACGGTCACCGGAAATGAGACTTCTTTTTCCCGGTAGAGCTCTTTCACGATCTCCAAAATCTTTTCTTTGGCTTCAGACACACTCAGGTCTTTGAAGTCGTTCGGATCGGCTTCAATCCCGAACTGATAATCCAGATATCCTGCCAGAGAACGGGTGCCCCAGTCCTCATCCAGAAATGCCTGCAGTGGTGTGAAATCAATGCGTCCAATTGCTTTCTGAGCATGATCGAACAGTGTCTGATGCAAACCATCGCGGCCAATTTTCTTCAGCTCGCGATCATTCAGATTCAGATTAAAATGCGCATTCGTCCATTTGGAAAGGGCCTGCCAGTTCCAGTCATCTTCATATTCTTCCGGAAGATTTTCACTGATCTGTTCGGCAATCAAATCGTCGGCCTGTAGTGTCGCTTCATCTTTCAGATAGCTGACCAGTTGATCGTAGGTCATGTCACGAATATTCGAGGCATCAACGTCTATATGCGCTTCCTGGCTACACCAGGCAGCGATTGTGTCCCAACGATAATTCTTATCGAGCAAACGCTCGGTTTCTTCATCCACCTGACGTTGGATCATCTCCAGAATCAGGTCGCGACAATTGCAACCATCCAGAATCTGCTGACGGTAACCATAAACGGTCTTACGCTGTTCGTCCATCACTTCATCGTATTCCAGCAGATGCTTTCGCTGTTCAAAGTGACGTTCTTCAACTTTCTTCTGGGCGCCTTCAATTCGCTTGGAAACCATGCCACTTTCAATGGCTTCCCCCTCTTCCATGCCCAGGCGTGCGAGGATATTTTTCACCCACTCGCCAGCAAACACTCGCATCAGCTTGTCTTCCAGCGACAGGAAAAAACGGCTGGAACCGGGGTCCCCCTGACGTCCAGACCGACCACGTAACTGCAAGTCAATTCGGCGAGAATCATGACGCTCGGAGCCAATCACATGCAGGCCCCCCAGCTGCATCACTTCCGCGGCTTCCACATCCATGCCTTCCCGTTTTTCAATGTCTTTGACCAACTGGTCCCATTCCGCTTTGGGAACGTCTAAACGGGATTCATATTTCTGACTCAGTTCATCCCAGGCGATATGCTCGGCACTTCCCCCCAGAATAATATCGGTACCACGACCAGCCATATTCGTGGCGATTGTCACAGCCCCTTTTCGCCCTGCCTGCGCAATGATTTCTGCTTCGCGCTCATGATTCTTAGCGTTGAGGACATTATGGGGAATTCCATATTTGCTCAGACGATGGCTGACGATTTCTGATTGTTCAATCGAGACCGTACCGACCAGAATTGGACGCCCCTCTTTGTGAACTTCACGCACTTCGTCGGCGATGGCGGTCCACTTTTCTTTCTCGGTCTGATAAATCACATCGGGAAAATTAATTCGCTGCATCGGTCGGTTCGTTGGAATATTGACGACATCCAACTGATAGATCTTCCAGAATTCTTCCGCTTCCGTCATCGCGGTACCGGTCATCCCGGCCAACTTGTCGTACAGCTTAAAGAAGTTCTGCAGGGTAATTGTCGCGAGAGTCTGAGACTCTTCCTTGATCTTCACACCTTCTTTGGCTTCCACAGCCTGATGCAGACCATCGCCCCACTGACGTCCCGGCATCAATCGGCCGGTATGATCATCTACGATAATCACTTCGCCCTGCTGCACCACGTAATTCACATCACGTTTATACAGATGATGGGCTTTGAGCGAATTATCAATCAAATGCGGCCACTCCATATTTCCCGCAGTATAAAAGCTCTCAACGCCCGCCAGCTCTTCGGCATGCTTGACGCCTGCATCTGTCATGTGACAGGTATGTTCTTTTTCTTTGACCTCAAAGTCCACGTTGGGAGTCAGTTTGAGTGCGACGGCATTGGCCTTGGAATATTTCGTCAGATCATCCTGGGCAGGTCCGGAAATGATCAGTGGCGTTCGTGCTTCGTCGATGAGAATATTATCGATTTCGTCCACCACCGCATAATTCAGAGGCCCTTGTACCTGTAGCTCTTTCACAGGCTTCATATTATCCCGCAGATAATCAAAACCGAATTCGTTATTCGTTCCGTACGTGATATCGCAGGCATAGTGCTTCTGACGTTCTTCGGGTCCCATACGGGATTGAATCGCCCCAACAGTCAGCCCCAATGCGATATGAATTGGTCCCATCCACTCCATATCGCGCAGTGCAAGGTAGTCGTTGACTGTCACAATATGGACCTTCCCTGCCAACGCATTCAGATACGCAGGCAATGAAGAAACCAGAGTTTTCCCTTCCCCAGTTACCATTTCGGCAATCATACCTTTGTGCAGAAAGTATCCCCCGATCATCTGTACCGGATAATGTCGCATATTCAAATTACGCCGCGCAGACTCGCGCACCGCAGCAAAGGCATAAGTGAGAAGATCATCCAGCGTTTCCCCAGCCGCCAGGCGTGCGCGCAGCTTGGCTGTCGTCTGTCGCAATTCTTCATCGGAGAGCTTCATCAACTCCGGTTCGAAACTGTCGATCTCCGCCAGCATCGAACCAGGCACGATTTCGTCTTTGCCCTCTTTATCTCGGACAAAGCCCAGCTTGCGAATTTGACGTTCATTCGAAGAACCAAACAGGCCCGTCAAAAATCGCTCCAGCCATGTCGTGACTGTCGTTAACCATTCACCCAGTTTGTCAAGGAATTCCATTTTTTAACCTGAACTCGAATTCTCGAAAATAGTCTTTATATAGATCAGGCGGATCAGAGCCCGACTGTCATACTGGCAGTAAGCATGTTCCGCTCCGGAATAAGCAAAGTGCGTAACAACAACGCACCCTTCCTGTCCGGAATACATTTAATTTCTGTAAGTTCTTCTCTTTCCGAAGTTTATTTATTTTGAAAAATATGGTCAATGGCGGTATTTCGCTCGCAAGTAACCATCGCTTCGGACATTTGATAAGGCTCACTCATACTGAAATGCAACCAATGTGCCAAGTCTGGGGGATTTGTAATATCTTCCTCTGGATAATTTAGCAGAAATTCTTATATTTCAGGTCAGAATCGGGCTGATGCCACATGACTTAACCCCCTATGGAGCTTACAGATGTATAACGGTCCTGAATCAGACAAATACCAGGATGGCGATCCTCCATCTCCTCCTGTCCAGGATTCCAAAATCATTATCAGCTCTGATACCTTCCGCCAAAACCGTATTCCCGCGGGCCAGTCCCGCACTCGCAAATGGCCCGTGCTACATGCCACTACGGTCCCCAAAATCGATTTCGACACCTGGAAACTGGAAATTGGTGGCCTCGTCGAACATCCGCTCTCGTTCTCCTGGGACGAATTCCAGCAACTCCCCCGCACGCAAGTCTTCGCCGACTTTCACTGCGTCACCCGCTGGTCGCGACTTGGAAATCTCTGGGAAGGCGTCTCCGGCCAAGAAATCATGAAACGAGCCGGCGTTCAATCTGAAGCCCATTACGTCATCGCCACCGGTTACGATGGCGGCTGGACCACCAATCTCCCCCTCAAAGACTTCGAAGCAGAAGACGTTCTACTTTGCGACAAGCATGATGGCGATTCGCTCAACTCTGACCACGGCGGCCCCCTCCGCTTGATTGTCCCCCTGCTCTATGCCTGGAAAAGCGCCAAATGGATCAGGCGAATCGATTTCATAGCTGAAGACACCCCCGGCTACTGGGAACGTTGTGGCTATCACAATCACGGCGATCCCTGGGTCGTCGACGAAAACAACCCCGACGGTGAGCGATTCCAATCCAAAGACAACATTCCCCCCGGCTTTTTTGACTGAGTCCAATTCCAGTTAACAAAATGGGGGGAATAACACGAATCACTGCCAGTGAAATTCCACCGAAAACGGGTATACTTCTCTACTTGACATCATCCCGCCACTCCAGATACTTGCGGGCTAAGCGTCGCGCGCACGAGACAAAGCTCTAAAACACTGAATGTTCCGAAGTCCTGCTGACTCCAACACGACAAAAGCCCCTTGTTTCAGCAAATCACAACAGGAACATCAGGAACTGGTACTCAAACAACCCCCTCGCATCATTCCACTTTCGTTTGACTTCGTGGGAACATCAATGGAATGTAGAGGATGATCATGGAAGATCGAATGCGTTGAATTTCGTTCGAAAAATGATTCTCTGCTTGACGCCGGTATGCCATTTCCCATGATGATCTTTTCAAAAACAAACTTATTGCAACAAGTCATATTGTATCAGATCGCGATCTTTCAGTGCAGATGAAAATCGGACACACTTTCATGAATCATCAACTACACGATCCCGGTATGACTTCCAGCCGTCAAAGCCTGTAGCCAGAAGGGCGCGGAGGTCTTCTGCAGAAGAAACTACGACCACATCAGACCAGCGAGAAACAACACGTTCCGCTGTCTCGGCTGAAGTCGCGATCGGCCTGCTCTCTTCCATAGCAGCCAGCATAATCAGATTTCCTTTATCCGCTACTGAGAACAGAAACTGCGTCAATTCCGGCGTCAAAGATCTGAGGGCCGCCATTCCACCACTGAACTCATCACTTCCCTCCAGTCCATCAAAGAAAAGTTCCAAACCAGGGCCATCCTCAAAATCGATCACGTAACTCCCGAAATCATCTGGAGTGTCTGCCCCTGCTGAGGCAATCAGTTTCTGCAGCGCCTCTCGCTCCGAACTGGTCACCGTTTCTCCAACCGGCTTTTGAACCACTTCCCCTGTGAATGGATTCACAGCTTCCTCAGTCTGATCACTCAGGTGAGAGGTTTGAAAAAAAATATCAAAGCTCATAATCTTCTCGCCCCAAAAATGTATTCATTTGAACAGAACACTCCTCATGCTATAAGTAATGTTTCGTGAGATCAACCAAATCGGATTCCATTCAATCACAGACATTAAAACTCCCAAGGCGCTAAAGTACCGGAAGATTCTCCAGCCAATATAGTAACCGGGAATTTCATACTCGATGGAATCAGGCCTTCGTTCTCCATCACACAGGGAACAACAATACCAGTCTTCACACTCAACGAACGTCTTATCATGAAATGCATAAAAGCCGCGCGAGTCGATTCCCGTTCCCCAGGGAAAGAGAATCTGATGTACTCCACAATCATGAAATACATGATATTGAACTGGTTCTAAAGCGCTTTCCCGAAACTGATCGAGTCATTCGCGGCGCGCATCCTGTTTTTTGCTCGCTTTCTTAAGTTTTAAAGCGGCCCCTTTGAGACACACAAACCACTCATCCAGTTGACTGAAATCGTTCTCACGATTGACCTCACTCTGTCGAATTTCCCGACTCCCCCGTCAGTTCGCGCAACACGTCGCAATCGCTATTTACAAAAGAGAACACAACGGTCCCTTCGTAAGAAACGTTTTTCTCTAGTCGTAAACGGTGTCTCACTTACCTGTTCTGCAATGAAAACAGAGACTCAACCGTCAAATTTCGTTTCCGTCGCAATTCTAACTCATCTATTTTGTCCTCACCTTAAAAAATGGCATGTGAAATGCGACATCAGTTGCACGTGTCATCAAAAACTCACCTGACGGCATCCCTACTCGGCTTAGCATCTAAAAACCATTGTAAAAGAATTGAAGAAATGAAAGTGCGTCTGTTAGACAAAAAGTGGTACTTCTCTCTGGGCTTCCTGCTCCTGTCTTGCTGTTGCTTCATCACCGGCTGTGGACAGGCCCCTCCTCAAAAAGAGATTCGTGTCGAAACGCCCATCGGCAAACCGGGCGTTTGTGATAACTGTAAACAGAAAATTGACGATGTGACTGCTGAAAACCTGATGACCTATAACGCGATCCAACACGTCGTCTGCAACAAAAAATGCGCCAACGAACTTAAACAGAAACTGGCCAGTCAGTAACGCCGCCGCAAAACCTGCCTCCTGTTGACTCCGATAAAACCCGAACTCAAAAGAAAAATTTACAGATGAAACACGTCAACCCAACTCAACAAAAGCATGGTTTCACACTCATTGAACTCCTGGTTGTCATCGCCATTATCGCAATTCTGATTGCACTCTTGCTTCCCGCCGTCCAACAGGCCCGCGAGGCAGCCCGGCGTTCCCAGTGCAAAAACAACCTCAAACAGTTGGGACTTGCGCTCTATAACTACGAGGCATCGCATCGACTGTTTCCACCTGGACACATGGAATCCGGAAACGACGGCCCCTCCTATCGTCATCAATTCAGCTGGATGACGTATATTCTACCCTACATTGATCAGACCAACGTCTACAATTTAATCGACTTCAATTTGATTGACCTTTCACTCTCCGCCAGCCAGAACCCCGCCTTTCAGCCGGCAGGTAGTACCGATATCGTTGTCTTCCTCTGCCCCAGTGATCCGGTCGGCCGAGTCAATCCCGACTGGGCTCCCACAAACTACCTCGCCAACCAAGGCATCGAATGTGCCTGTCGTAGCGCAGATTGTACTGGTGTATTCGGTCACAATACTTATCTAAAAATTAGAGACATCACAGACGGCACATCGAATACGATCGCGGTGGGAGAAATTCTCAAAGGCGACTTCGACGTGAATACCTTAAACGATAACTACATTGCCACCAGCGGCGCTGATGCATCCGATATCGATACCTGCCAGAGCGCGCCACCCAATGCGTCTGACATGGGAAATATCTGGCTTGGAGGACATCCCCAGAACAACATGTTTAGCACAGACCGTGTCCCCAACGATCCCCGACTGGACTGCCGTGCCCCTAATAATGGCTGCACCAATTATGCTGCCCGGAGCACACACACCGGCGGCGCACACCTTTTGATGTGTGATGGTTCGGTCCATTTTCTCTCAGAAAATATCAGCCTCGAAGTCTACCACGCGTTGGGTACCAAGCAAGGTGGTGAAATTGTCGGAGAATTCTAAGCTAAATGAAGAGTTTCGCTAATTTTTCAACCAGCCTGATCCTCAAATACTTGAAGGACTTTACGTGCGTTTTATTCATTGGATTTACCTCAGCCTGATTCTTGCTGCCGCACCTCTGCAGGCAGAACCACCTCCTGCTGCGCTGAAACCGCCTCAGAAAACGCAAACCACATCACCCGACAAAACCGCCGTTCAAAGGCTCGCATTTATCGGCTTACATGGAGGAATCTTCGATATCCTGAAACGTTACGAAGACGACTACCAATTGCAACTCGACTACTTTACGGACGAACAATTAACGAGTGGTACCGTCGACTTCACCCCGTATCAAATTGTCTTTTTTCAACACGTCCGCGGTCAAGACCGTGACCATTACCGCAAGTTAATCTCATCAGGTCGAAAACAAAATCCGAACTTACGGATCATCTCGATCTCTGGTCTCGCCGAAAAACATCTCCCCCTGCTGACACAACAGGGAATCATCGAGCATGATGAAGAGCTGAAAAGTTATTATGGCTCTTCACCCGAAAACCTCCGCCGATTCTTGCTGTATGTCAATGTGAAGTATCTCAAGCAGTCAGGAACGGTTCTACCCGCAGAAACAGTTGATCGATTAACAGGCCTGTATCATCCTGATCATGAAGGCATGTTCAAAGAAACTCAGGAATTTCTAAAGTGGAGCAAGCAGCAGGGTAAAGAAATTAATAATACTCCCCGCGTGGTCATAGCAGTCCACTCCACACACTTAGCCTTTCAACAACCTAAAGTAGTCGATGCCTTAATCCGACAATTTGAGAAAAAAGGCATCCTTGCCGTTGCTATGATTGATGGTGGCCCTGATTTCGAAACCAACATTTTTCAGTTCAAACCCGAGGCGGTTGTTCATACCTGCCACAGTCGTGAATCCACGACATTTCGAGAAAAGTTGGGCGTCCCGCACCTGCACTCGATCTTTTTCCGCAAGCAATCCATCAAGGAATGGCAAAATAATCTCGAAGGCATCGCCGCTAACGAAATGGCGTTGCACGTCATCAGCCAGGAACTCCTGGGCGCCATCGAACCCCAGATTGGTTCAGGCACTCTGCATGGCGGCGGCAGCCCCGAAGCCTTCACCCCCATCGAAGAACGTATCAATCATCTCGCAGACCGCACGCTCAACTGGACCAGACTCGCCCGCACACCCAATGCAGAAAAGAAAATAGCCGTCGTGTACTACGACCGGGAAATGGGCAAAGCAGAGTTGATGCGCGGCAGCGCCACCGGCATGTTCATGAACGGCCCGCGTAGTCTGATCAACGTCTTGAACCGCATGAAAAATGACGGTTATTCTCTTTCTCGAGTCCCCCAGGACGAAGATGAGTTGATTGAATTAATGCAAAAACAGGGGCGTCAGATCGGCGTCTGGGCTCCTGGTGTGCTCGATCGTCTCGCGCGTAGCGGCAACGCCGTATTAATCCCGGTCGCCGCCTATAATAAATGGCTCGAAGAAAAAGTCCCTCCCAAACAGCGAGAAGCGATCATCAAACATTGGGGACCGCCACCTGGTAAGTTTCTCGTCTGGGAAGATGTGGGAGAAAAATTCATCGTTGTCCCCCGCATTGATCTGGGTAACGTCATCTTATTACCTCAACCCTTACGCGGAGAGGCCCACGACACCTCACTCGTACACAACAAGCTCGTACCGCCGCCCCATAATTATCTGGCAACTTACTTCTGGTTGCAGGAAGGTTTCACCGCCGACGCCATGATTCACTTCGGCACTCATGGCACTGAATTTCTCCTGCCCGGTAAACCGGTGGGACTGTCCTCATCTGACTGGTCCGATATGATCATGGGTGCTATCCCAAACATCAATCCCTGGATCATCAACAACCTCGGCGAATCCTCTCCCGTCCGCCGCCGTGCTTATGCCACGCTGATCAATCACCTGGTTCCCCCGTCTGTAAACGCAGAACTCTCGGATGAACTGCTCAACCTGCACAACGACATTGATAAGTGGGTCATTCTGGAAGAGGGTGCACTGAAAGAAAAATTCCGTACTTCCATCACCGACCAGTTCCTCAAAGCAAATCTGCACCAGGATCTCCGCCTGCCTCTCGAAGAAAACCAGTTATTAACGCCGAAACAAATCGAACAAGTACTGGAATATATGCACGATATTCATAACGAAACCACTCCCGTCAGCCTGCATGTTCTGGGAGAAGCGCCGCCCCGAAATCTAATGTTGCCCTGGATTGTGACCTGCCTCGGTAAGCGATTCCGAGACGCTTTAAATGAAGTCGTCACTGTCCCTCCTGAGGAAGCCTTGAATCCGGGCGATAAACAAAAATACCTGCGTAAAAAATCTGAGGAGATCGTCACTCTGCTTTTAGATCAGGGATTCTCACCCCATGAAGCCGTACAATCGGTCGTGGAAAAGCCACTCACCGACATACTCCCTGAAAAAGTCACCAAAGGTCTCGCGCTTACGCAAACCCTGGACGAAGCTTTCACCCACACGCACAACGAAGTCGATAACCTGCTCGCCGCTTTGAACGGAAAGTACATCTCCCCCGGGCCCGGCAACAGCCCTGACCGCAACCCTGCCGTTGTTCCGACAGGCCGCAATATGTATCTGGTCAATCCCGAAGAAGTCCCTTCGCGTCCTTCCTGGCAGATAGGCAAACAACTCGTCGATCAGCTCTTGGCCCAACACCTGAAAGATAAAGGACACTACCCGGAAAAAATTGCCTTCACTCTAAATTCCTTCGCAACCTTTCAGGATTATGGCGTCATGGAAGCACAGATTCTGTATCTGATGGGGGTTGAGCCCGTCTGGGACGAACGCAATCTGGTCGCTGAGCTCAAACTGATTCCCGCCGCTGAACTGGGCCGTCCGCGTGTTGATGTTTTTATCTCGGCGCTCGGCTATTACCGCGACATGCTTCCGACTCGCATGCGACTGATCGACAAAGCCATCCGACTCGTCGCCAGCCAAAACGAACCCAATAACATTATTTACCAAAATAGCCAGCAGGTCAAAGCAGAACTCGAACAACAGGGAGTCAAACCCGAAAAAGCAGAACGTCTTTCACGAGCCCGCATCTTCGGCAGCCCGCCCGGCCAATTCGGGTCCGCCGGCTACTATTATCTTGTGGAACGTTCGGGGGAATGGGACACGCGCGAAGAGTTATTGAATACCTATCTCAGTTTTTCCCGTCACGTCTACACCGATGGCATCTGGGGCGAGGATGCGCCCGAAACCTACAACAGACAGATTCAGGGAACTGAAGTCTTAATCCGCAGCTGGTCCGACCGCACCCGCAGCCCACTCTCGAACAAGTACGACTGGTACAAAGGGGGTAGCCTCTCGCTGGCCATCAAACATTTGACCGGCAAAGAACCGGAGTGGTTTTTCTCGGATGTCCGCGATCCCGATCAGGCATCCATGGTCAACGCCGAAGATGCACTTCGCAAGGACTATCGTGTCCGACTCTTCAACCGCAAATGGATCGAAGGCATGATGAAAGAAGGCTACGCGGGAGCCGATCAGATCGCCGTCCATGTTTCGAATACAATGGGCTGGAAAATCATGCGTGAGAACAGTGTCACCGATGAGACCTGGAACGAAATCGTTGACACCTATATCCGCGACAAACGCAATCTCAATATCAAAGAATGGTTCGAATCAGAGAACCCGTTTGCTTATCAGGAAGTCACTGAAATCCTGCTGGAATCAGCCCGCAAAGAGTACTGGAAGCCGAGTCCCGAGACTTTGCAGGAAGTCGCCATCGAATACGCCAAATCAGTCGTCCGCCACGGCGAAGGGGGAGGCCTGCGTGGCGGCGGTAATAAAAAACTGGAAGCCTTTGTCGAGAAAGTCCTCAGCGCACCAGGCAGCAAAGAACTGGACACCCTGCTCGCCTCCTATCAGAAAAAATCAAGGGAGTCCGTCACTACTCAGGAACCAAAGCCGAATCAAATAACACAAAAAGAAAATCAAAACATCGAACAACAGATATCCCAGACAGAACAGGTGGAAGGCAATGAACTCATGCCGGCTGAAGAGAAACCGGAACAGGCAGCCCCCGAGCAATATCTACCTTGGGTACTGCTGTTAATTCTTGCCTGTGGGACTCTAGTCGTAGTCGGCTTCTGGGCCGGCCGCGGTATTCCCTCCAAATAACCACACTAAGGACATGAAACACGAATGAGTTTCTTAATCGAAATCCTGTATACCCTTTCGACAGCTCTGTTAATTCCAGTCATTCTACTGCTGCTCGGTTTTGTGGTCTGGTCCCTGATGGAGCTCGGCGGATTTCTACGCGAATCACAGCATCGTTCTTCCAGCAAACCCGCTTATGATACAGCGTTGGCAGAATTCATAAGGCAACAAAGAGCCCAAGTCCCTCATTCCAATTCGGATTTCTTCCACAAGTCAAATTACCCGGGATTGATTTCTATATTCACAATCCGTGCCCGTTTAATTCTGAATTCTCCAAAGCAATTGGCCAAGCTGGTTTCCGAACTGGAAATCGAAGCCGCCGGTCGCCTGGCCCGTATCAATCTGGGCGTGCGAGCGGCTCCCATTTTGGGGCTGATGGGCACACTCATTCCAATGGGCCCCGCTTTAAAAGGACTCACCGACGGCAATATCGAAGCGTTGTCCCAGAATCTGGTTGTCGCCTTCAGCACCACTGTGCTGGGCCTTTTTGTAGGCGGCGTCTGCTACGCCATGCAGATGTTTCGCCGCCAGTGGTACGCCCGTGACTTAAACGAAATCGAATATCTCTACGAACTGGTTCAGGCGGAACCTTCATCCGAATCCGCTACTGAATCGAGTCCAGCTTCTTTAAAACGGACCAGCCAGCATGCCCTTAAAGCAACCTAGAAAATTGACTGGCCACCGCCGCCTGCTGGAAAAACAGGAAGACGACCCCCTCAGTAGTGTCGCAAATCTGTTCGACGTAGCGATGGTCTTTGCGGTCGCGTTACTTCTGGCGATGGTCTCGCATTTCCATCTGGAAGACCTGCTACAAACTCAGGATGTCACCATCCTCAAAAACCCGGGTACATCCAAGATGGAAGTCATCCGCCGTAAAGGTAAAGTCATCGAACACTCCCGCATCAGCCAGAACTCAATTCAGGGAGAAGGCCAGCGTCTGGGAACCGCCTACCGCCTCAAAACCGGCCAGGTTGTTTATGTGCCCGAAGCCGAATAAACGAGACCACTGGAGAGTAGTCCCAAAACCGATTCGAATCGCGCAGGAATAGAGCGGCTCACTCGCACAAACGATAAAGTCTTTCCGGTTGGCAATACTTGATTTAAGAAACTATCTCCGCCCTTTCCTGCGATTTTTCTCAATCATTTCTCCCTCATTCACATGATAAGCTACGGTATTTTAAAAATAAAAACCACACACAAATACAACATAAACCATTAAACAACTACACCTTACAATAAACACCTCAAGGTAATTTCTAGATCAGCTACAGGAAAGCCCATAGATTTTTCGCAGGATAACTTGACAAAAAGAACCTATTACTGAGAATGGGTCTCAATATCAACTCCATTTGTGGTAGCCAGCAATTCTTTTTACAGGTAGCCAGCCAAGCTCGGACATTTTTCACCTGTGTCGGGTGATAAAATTTCGTTTTGTTCTGTTTATCGAAAAGAATTGCCATGTGCTCCATCGCGTCACGCCGGTATCAGCGCGGCTTTACGCTGATTGAACTACTTGTCGTCATCGCCATTATTGCAATTCTGATTGCACTCCTGCTCCCTGCCGTTCAACAGGCTCGTGAAGCAGCCCGACGTGCCCAATGCAAAAACAACCTCAAGCAAATTGCCTTGGCGATGCACAACTATGAGAGCACACATACGACGTTTCCTCCCATTGGCGCCTCCATCAGTTATGGCTTCTCAGCCCAGGCTCAGCTTCTCCCCTATTGTGACCAGGCCAACCTGCACGGACTGATCGACTTTGACATTCCCCTTGGTCGGCCCGATAGTGGATTTAATCCGCCCCACGATACCACCGCGGAAATTCCCATCCCCTTCTTCACCTGCCCAAGTGATACAGTGTCGCCGGTCAAACCGGTCACATTCAGCCGAGGCAGCAGCAGTGGAACTTTCACTCGCGCCGGACTCAACTACGCCATCAACGTCGGTAGTGGAACCGGTAACAACGCCAGCTATGGTGATCCGACTGATGGAATCGCCTGGTCAGGATCGAAAGTCAAATTTCGAGATATCACGGATGGCACATCAAATACCGTTGCTTTCGCGGAAACCCTGATGGGACCGGGACAGGATTTCAGCGGCTCAGTCACAGATCGAAATCAGGTTCAAAAACTCATGGCACAAGGTTCCGGCCGAAATCTCTCAGATATGCAGGCATTTCGTGATCGAACTCTGACAGAAAACCCTGACGCCTTTATTGCTTCCGTAAGCGACTGGAAAGGAACTCGCGGCAGTCTCTGGATCTCCGGCTTTGGAAGTGGTGGCGGTGCGATCAATGGCTGGTATGTGCCTAACAGTCCCTATCCCGATTTATCAATTCGAGCCTATCTGATTTCAGGACCACGCAGCAATCACACCGGCATTGCAAATGTCGCTCTCTGCGATGGGAGTGTCCGAGGTATCAGCGAGAATATCAACGTCGAAATTATGCATGATCTGTTCTCACGAAATGACGGTAATGTATTAGGCGAATTCTAAAGCGCTACTTTTCTTCACATACGTTTCTCCTTGATTTTTGACTCAGGCGATTCACGAAGGCAATCAAAATGTCTACAACCACAAATCAACATCCCGCGATCAGCGATTCACAATCTGTAACGACAGAAAACATGGATGCTCCTAAGCCAACGGTGAAACGCAAAAGCAATGCGTCAAAAAGTTGGAATACGACCATGAAACTGGTCCGGAGAGTCCATCTCTATTCCGGTCTGTTCATGTTTCCCTGGGTGTTGCTCTACGGTGTGACGGGAATGTTCTTTAATCATCCGCGTTGGTTTACTGGAGACAACGTCCAGTCTTTCGTAGCCGCTGAAGTCAGTAAAAATGAACTGGCACAACTACCAGCCTCCGACAGTCTGGCAGAAAAAATTGTTGCTTCATTAAATGAGCAGCTCAAAGAAACGCAAGATCCTGAAGTTGTTCTCACTGACCTCCGCACTCCGCACTATAGCGGCGACTTGACTTACACTGTCAACGCAGAAGAGGTTTCGCATACCGTGTCTATTAATCCAGTGACCGGTGATGGTGAGATTCGAACGACTAAAGCAGTTCCCGAAGCAGACCAACCGGTAGAAACACCAAACCCGCTCCAGGGAATTCGCCGCGTCGAGATCGAGAGCAACCCGTTGCTGGTAGCAAAAAACGCGGTCCCCGCTGTCCTGGAAAATTTAGACCTTCCTTCGGGCGAAGCCAATACCGGGCGTCGCGCCGCCAGTCTAACGTTCTCAGCAGAAGTCGATGGGGAACCAGTTGCCATCGTATATAACCTGGGAAATGGGTTTATCGCAACCACGCATGAAGATGCGGAACTCCCCATGAACAGCAAGTCATTCCTTCAGCGACTCCACTTAAGCCGTGGATTCTCTCCGCACTGGAATTTCAAAACGCTCTGGGGATTAATGGTCGACATGATGTTTCTCTCAATGGTCTTTTGGGGAATATCAGGCCTGTTTATGTGGTGGCAGATCAAACGGACTCGATTACTGGGCGGTGGGTTTATCATCGCCAGCCTTGCTATTACCGCCTTTTTTATCATCGGCATGCACGATAGTTTAACCGTTGCTGGAAACCGCCGGGGCGGCGGAAATCGAGGACCGGGAGCAGCTGCCGCCGGGGGGAGAAATGGACAACAAGCCTCTACACAGAATCCAGGCAGAGGTGGAAACCGAGGTCGAGGCGGCGCTGGAGGAAATCGTGGTGGCCACCAACACGGCACTAACGCAGCCAGTGGACAGGAACGTAACGAAGATGACGTTTTGTTCGAGGAATTAGAACAGATGTTGCTGGAACAAGAACGTGTTGAAAAAACACAAAGCGGATCTGCCGAACGGTCTAAAGCCGAGTAAGTCCAAATACCACCAGAGATGAACACAGCATAAACAACGCTCGATGAAACCTCTTGAACAGACGACAATCAATACCATTAGCTGGATTCATCTGAGCTTAGTCCTCTTAGTGCCCTGCTCTCGCTTTACACCTGTTGAACTCGGCACTGTTTTACCTCTTTAATATAGAGTCAATTGCAAGTATACTCAGCAGAAGATTGAGTGCCACATTATTGATGCTGCCGCACGCAATGAATTCGAAATTCTCTTCTTAAGGGGAGTCGACATGAATTTTTTAATCTGGATGATTGCAATCACAGATTAGGGATTCGGTGTGACTGCCTGTGTTAAAATTGACCAAATCGAGGAGAGACTGGCAAATCTAAAGAATGTGGAAGACCACGAACCTGGTTATTAAAATGTTTACCGGATGCCATTGATATTTTATCTGCTTGAGAACCAGTTTATTCCGCATACAACTTGCTCACAGCGTCACGAATGCGATCCATTGGCGTTCTTTTGCTCCAGCGGCATACGGCCACTTTTGAGACGCACAAACCACTCATCCGATCGCGCAGGCTGGCTGAAATCAATGTCAAAATTTACCTCGACCTGTTCTTTGAGCGACACCATATCCTCGGCATTAAACCCTGGCCTGTAGACTGGGAACGTCTCATTCAGATTTTCGAACTCCTCCGGCCATTTCTTTTGTTGTCTCACATAATGCATCAGGGTATCTGACGTATTCCACAAATCTGAAAATTCCCGCATCGCGCGAAATGAGTTTTGCAGAATTACGACCAGTAAGATGAGCGATGAAATTAGAGCAACCAGAAACAGTATCAAGGCTCCCTTGATAATCTGCGTTCTCCCAACCATACCAGCCCCATTCTAATCTACTGAAAATTCATCAATGGCATTGTATTTTTATCCATGTAATTATCCTGAATTAAGATCTGAAACACCAGCTTCTCTATTTCATCAGCCGAACAGGAGCCAATATTTCACTCATACACATCAATCTAACCATTTCAGATCCCACTTAGATCAAATACAATCTATGATCTTAAGGTCATCCATCTCAGAATACGGGAATTCAACATGCTCGTCCGCTATTTCAAAACCACCTTGTTTTTGTTCTGCGCGATCGGATTCGCTCAAGTATTACTCGCAGATAATCCCCCTGACGGCAACGCGATTATCCGCTATAAAGCGGGTAACTCTGAAATTGTCATCACCACCACGAATCGGCTGGCGGGCGCCATTCATTCCCTCACCTGGAACGGGAAAGAATTCATCGACAGTTTCGACCACGGTCGGCAACTGCAGTCCGCCGCCAGTTTCAATTGCAGCCTGCCCGGCGAATTCTGGGCAGAACGCTTTAACCCGACCGAAGCCGGCTCCCGTTCCGATGGCGTCGGGGCCACCTCGTCCAGCAAACTGCTTTCGCTCCGCGCAGCTGGAAATGAATTACAGACAACAACCCGTATGGCATTCTGGTTAGCCCCCGGCCAGAAATCGTCGGACAGGCCGGCATTGAATGACAAAGTTCTCTCGGATCATCTGATTTCCAAACAGGTGCGCATCGGCTATCAGAATCATGATAATGTCATCGAATACAAAACCACGTTTACCGTTCCTCCCGGCGAGCAACACACCTTTGCTCAGTTTGAAGCACTCACCGGCTATATGCCCCCCGAGTTTGAAACGTTCTGGACTTTAAACCCGAAATCGGGCAAATTGAGCCCCATCGATGACGGTCCCGGTGAACAAAACCTGCCAGTGATCCTGAGTACCAAAGATGGCCAGTACGCGATGGGCGTTTTTTCTCCCGAACAACCTTCTCCCGGTTTCAAACACGCCGGTTACGGCCGCTTCCGTTTTCCAGCAGCTAAGGTCGTCAAGTGGAACTGCGTCTTCCGCGTACATAACAAACAGGGAATCCCTGCCGGCGAATATCCCTTTCGTGTGTTCGTCGCTGTGGGCACAAGAGAAGACGTCAGGCAGGCACTTGCATCACTCACTGAAGAATTTTGAACAGCAAAAGACCTAAGCAACATTTCGATTCTTCTTCGACTCGATCGCATTCACAACCACCTCCGCTATCCGAATATGTGATTTTCCGTCACAGTGCCAGTCTTTACAAACTTTCGCCCTGCGTTGCTGTTGATCTTGGATCGTTTCGCAGGTCACCTGTGAAATCGCACGTGCGCCATGTGCGACTTCGGTCGAAAATGTAACCCAGTCGTAATACAGATGCAGCGGCAGTCCGTGTGCCAGCAAATCTTCATTGATATAAAATAACGCCGCCTTGCGTCCCAACAGAACCGCTTCCAATGCCACCGTCGAATTTCCCGTGACCAGTAATTCACACGCATAGATCAACTCAGACAGTGAATCCGAAAACGTTGGCAGCCCGGCATCACCTAACCGATCCAGAACCAGCTGTGCATCCGAGTCCGGCTGACAGGGATGCGCACGAACCGCCACTTTCAAATTCGGATTCTGTTGGACGGCCTGAACCAGACTGTCTTCGACCAGATCACAGTAGTCTCTTGTTTCCGGCTGCATCGCATATAGTGCCAGGATATCGGTCTCTTTAAGATTATGTCGTTCACGCCAGCTTCGATCTTGAACCGCAGGCACTTTCGTTACCCATTCCAAATTGGGATTGCCGGTAATCATCATCTGATCGCGCGTCACATTCCATTCTTTCAGAACCGGAATGGTTCCCTCAAAAGGAACGCAGACATAATCGGAAAGAATATCCGTCAACAATCTGCCACCAATCACCTGACCGCCAAACAGATCAATCATTCCCACTGAGGGAATTTTCCGTTCTGCCGCCACTTTTACAGCAGCCAGCTCCGCACGGGGGGAACTGGTAGTAATCACCACATCAGGTTGTACCTGATCAAATACGCGTCTCAAAATACTGACGGGTAAAAACGCCTGCCGACCAAGCCGCTCAAATTCCACGCCAGCTTCTTCAACTCCCAGTTGATCTTCCAGGTCAGCATAGGATAATCCCAGATACGCAATCGACTCTTCCAGCGAAACCACCTTACCATCACAGTGCATTTTCTCCGCCAGCCGTTTGCCATGTTCAATCGCCCGGGTATCGTCATCCTTTAAAAAATCCAGAAAGCCCAACGGTTCAAAACCGGCCTCTGTTAAGGGAATGCCAGCGGCTGTCAGCCCAAGCACATGTACCTCATAGCCCAATGACCGGAGATGCTCCAATACTGGAATCAGCATCAAAACATGCCCCCCGCCATAACAAACTCCCAATACCCGTTGTGCCTGTTTTGGGGCTGTCGCAGGTTGTTTTACAGAGGAGCCCTTGTCAGAATTCATGATCGGAATTGCCTGAAAGATAGATGGGAGAGAAGTCAGAAAAAGCTGCGGCAGAGTACGAAAGAATTTCATTTTCTGTCAAGACCAATTCAACATAGCGCATTTCTCCACAACGAGTTAGAGATAATTCAAGATGGCAAATGTGGAGGGATATGCCTTAATTGAATCCATTCGATTCCATCCCTCGATATGCTTGATAGTGATAATACTTAGGACGATCATCGAGCCGAACATGCAGCCAGGAAACACCGGCCCCCGCAGTACTCAGCCAGACCGGTTTTGAACTGAACCGCTTCTGCATTGCCGTACCAACGGCTTTCCACAATTCCCGTTTCTGCAGTTCAGGAGCCTCGCGAATAAAAGCCGCCAGATGCCCGTAGGCCGTTGCCGCGACCAGGGGGCAAGGCACCACCAGAGTCGCATCTTTTCTCAGATTCGGAAAAACAACGACCCCGGTATCATCAGCATCACAAAAATGCGTCGCGAATGTCTTTTCGTCCGGATATTCTGCCAGCCCCGGGCTGTCAATCAGCACGAATTCAAAGGGTCTGTCGATAGTTTTCGTCGAGACAGGCGGCGTCTCCCAGCGAAAAGCAGAAAAAGGAGCGTCTGCTAACACAGAGACGAACCAGGCGCAAAATTCCGTGTCCTGCTGCCAGAGATTGAGAACGTCCGCATACGAGACGGGATCAGATTCATTCTCAACGGTGAATCTGAGAATGCGATGGTCAGTCGGCTGATTGACTTGAACATTCCACATCCATCACCCCTTCTCTTCATGGCTGAATCAACTTTTTTATCAATTTGTGAAACAGATGATATCCCAGTATGATCAGCCCATAATAGATGCCTAACAGAAATCCATGGCTCAAAAGAAAGATACCAAACACAATATCCAGATCAGAATCCGGTGTATGGACTTCCATCTGAATCAACCGTTCTGACGCCAAGATACCACCCAAAAACCATGCAGCGACAAAGACCAGAAAGGCCTTCGATTTTCCCCAATGAATGATGATCAAGGCAAACAACGGTATCCCAATATAAATCCCAAAGGGAAAGAGCAACGATAGCATTCAATCACAATTCCTCTAGCAGTTGATAATGCTTGCCTGAAATCAGCATATCTTACTTATAATAGCCGTTAATGAAAGCCTTATATTTTGAAACTGGTCCTCGACGTACATTACCGAGACGATGATTTCGCGAAGGTAGCTGGCATTTTGTTTCAAGAATGGGAATCGGATGCTGTTGAAGCAACTCTGGTAAAAACTATTCCCCAGATCGCTCCTTACGAACCCGGCAGTTTTTTCAAACGAGAACTTCCCTGCCTGCTGGAACTGATTCATGACATTGACCATCCTCTGGAAACCATCGTCATCGACGGCTTCGTTACGCTGGGACAGGACCAACGGCCCGGCCTGGGAGCGCACCTCTTTCACCAGCTGAACGAGCAAATTCCTGTCATCGGTGTCGCCAAATCTCGTTTCGCGAATACCCCCGATGAAACCCGCATCTATCGGGGAGAAAGTCAGAATCCACTCTACGTGACTTCTCTCGGCATTTCACTCTCCGAGGCAAAATGCAAAATCACCACGATGCACGGAGCGTTTCGTTTCCCCACGCTGCTCAAACGTGTTGACCAGATCTGTAGAGCAGACGACGAAATAACTGAAACCTGAGTGGCTGTAAAAAAAGTGCCCACCACAGGTCTAACCTTGCCGTGGTGGGCGTGGATGCACTGACTTTCAGTCGTTGGTCGTTGACAGTATCCGTTTAAGCCTTCGTTTAATCTATCGCTCGAACGACCTTACCATTAAGTCCACCCCTTCAAGATTTCAAACGTCAATTACACGCTTGATTAGCACACATAAGTGAAGGGGGCGAGAATCGAACTCGCATTTTCGAGTAGTTACTTCCGGCAGTCGAGACAACAACCAGTGCAAATGAGTCTAGAGTGATAATCTAAACTTCATTTGTGTTCGCGACATCTACCTCTGCCATTGGGCTACCTCGCCAGAAAAACATTCTCAATGTGGCGAGGGCAGGACTCGAACCTGCAACTCAATGCTGCGAACAGATCAGTTTGAGCCTGATACTAAATCTTGCACTCTACGATTGTGAGTGCGACTCTTAAAACGTATCATACCAGATACAGAAACGTTTGCAATCCGCGGCTTATTCAGCCGAGATCGTCGTCTGGAACAGATAGTTGAAGATTGGCCGCGATACATCGACCGAGGTCACCTCCGTCATGTTGGCCGTCTCGCGTGCAAATTTGACCGCATCAATCAACCGCCCCACGCGTTCCAGCATCGAGTTCTTTTCAGTCGCCGGCACCGCGCCCGAAAATTTGATTGTGTTCCATTTTCCAACCACAACATCTTCGCTGTAGGTCTCCACCTGCGCGGGATGGTGTTCGGTCGCTTCCGCTTTCACATGGTTTCGCAAGACCTTTTTAGTCTTGTTGGTTTGCGTGACTTCGCTGCCATAGCAGTTTGCGGCGTCCGACCACTGCCAGTTTTCAGCAGGATCAAGCACGGGGAGTGACGAAACAAAAGTTTGTACGTCCTGTAACTGCTTCTCCAGGAACAGCATATAAGTCACAGGCACATCGCTCAGAATAGTCTGCTCATCAACGACAATATCGGCCTTGGCCTGGGTATTCGCCCAATCCTGCGTCGCCACAATATCAAATAAACCAGCCAGAGATTTCGAGACCTCTTCAATGGCTTTCGGAACAGAATACTGGATGTTTTTCTTTTCCGGCGGGAACGTTTCCCCCTCGTCATCAATGGGCTGATAAGTCCGCGAGATTCCTTCAAACAGGGCAGACTTCTGAACTTTCTTGTAGGATTCCGTGATCTCGCGCGTGGTCTTAGTTTTCTTGCCGTTAGCAACGGCAATGATTTGATTGAGTTTTGACATTCTACATTTCCTTCTTCTTGTTTTAATCGATTTTGTTTTTCGAATTCGAACAAGTCATTGTATAAATGTCAAGCATGCACGCCGGTTTGATTCAGATCGCAGTCAATAGAAATCGTACCGTAATCCGCATTTCATCACCACGCAACAGAGAGAAACAAGTCGCAAAAACAGAGCCGATCAGATACTACCTGACAGGCAACACGTTCCTGTCAGGTGATCTCCCTGCGGAAACTAAACCCGCGGCGCCGCAGCGAGAACTTCTTCCGAAACACCGGACGCGTATTTCATGAAATTCTCGTTAAACTTGGTTGCCAGTTTAATTGCGGTCGCTTTGTAGGCACTTTGATCTGCCCAGGAATTATGAGGCACCAGCATCTTGGAATCAACATCAGGACACTTCGTCACTGTCGCCGTTCCAAAAATCGGGTCGACTTCGGTTGGCGCGTGATTCAGCGTTCCCGAATGAATGGCGTCGATAATCGCCCGCGTGTGCTGCAGACTGATCCGATTCCCCACGCCGTACGCGCCGCCGTTCCAGCCGGTATTGACCAGCCAGACATTCGCGTTGTACTTCGTAATCTTTTCTGCCAACAGATCCGCATATTTTCCCGGATGCCAGACCAGGAACGGCCCGCCAAAACAGGGAGAGAACGTCGCCTCGGGTTCGTTCACACCCATTTCTGTGCCTGCGACCTTCGCAGTGTAACCGCTGATAAAATGATACATGGCTTGCGCTGGGGTCAGCTTGCTGACCGGGGGCAAAACCCCAAATGCATCACAGGTGAGGAAAATCACATCAGTCGGATGGTCGGAAACACACGGAATTTTGGCACTGGGCATATACTCAATCGGATACGCGCCGCGTGTATTTTGTGTGAAGCTGGTATCGTTGAAATCGACGTGATGGTGCGATTCATCATACACCACGTTTTCTAATACCGAACCGTAACGCAGTGCCTGGAAGATTTCCGGCTCATTTTCCCGCGAAAGATAAATGGCTTTCGCGTAACAGCCACCTTCAATATTGAATACGCCGTTATCAGTCCAGCAATGTTCGTCGTCGCCAATCAGATATCGTTTCGGATCAGCAGAGAGCGTTGTTTTTCCGGTACCTGACAGACCAAATAGAACCGAAGAACGCCCCGTCTGCTTATCAGCAGTCGCCGAGCAGTGCATCGATAGAATCCCGCGTTTGGGCATCAGGTAATTCATCACTGTGAAAATACCCTTCTTCATCTCCCCCGCGTATTCGGTTCCGAGAATCACAATCTCGCCGTCTTCAATACTCAGGTCCACGCTGGTTTTGGACGTCATGCCGGTTGTGAAACGGTTGGCGGGAAACGTGCCCGCGTTATAAATCACATAGTCAGGTTTACCGAAATCTTTCAGTTGTTCTTCGGTCGGACGAATCAGCATGTTATGCATAAACAACGCGTGATAGGGACGCGAGCAGATCACACGCACCTTAATCTGATATTCAGGGTCCCAGCCGGCGAAGGCGTCAATCACATACAAGTGCGGGCAGATATTCAAATAATCGGTGGCCCGTTCCCGGTTGCAATAAAAGGCATGCTGATCAAGGGGGTAATTCACATCGCCCCACCAGATATCTTCTTCCGAGCTTTTATGTTTGACGACGCGTTTATCTTTAGGAGAACGGCCTGTCTTTTCACCAGAGTAAGCAATCAAGGCGCCCGTATCTGAAATGGAAGCACCAGGTTCAAAACGAATTGCTTCTTCATACAGCATCGAGGGATCGGGATTTCGCATCACCCAATCCACATTGATTCCATGCTCGGACAGATCGAACGACTCCATTTTGCCACTCCATTCACGTTATTGAAATTAATGAGACCTTCCGCACCCTGAGCGCGCTGGATTCAGAAAAGCCACTGATCGGTGCAATTCGCCGCAAGTTTAATCTCTATCAGCATTTTCACCAAGAGAGATTCCCACCTTTGTGTCCAATTTCTTGAAAGCATTTGTGAGGGAAATCTTCCAGAACTATTGTGCAGCGAGACGCTTCAATTCCGGCTCCATGCGCCGCATCGCTTCTTCAAAATCGACAATGGGCTGATAACCAAAATCATGCCGGGCGCGACTGATATCGTAATAATGCGAACTGCTCAATTGTGATGCCAGAAATCGCGTCATCGGCGGTTCACCAGGCAGATGCAGCATACGGTACACAAATTCCAGAACGCCACCAATCCGCTGGGCCGCTTTCACGGAAATCTTTTTTTGTACCGGCGGCAATCCTGCCAGACTCAACAGCTGATTAATCCACTCCCAGATTAAAACCGGTTCCGGCTCATTGATAAAATAAGCCTGCCCACCCACAGGAGAATCAGCAAACAACCGGGCCGCCGCCTGTAAGTGCGCAGCGGCGGCGTTCTCTACGTAGCTCATCGAAATCAGATTGGTCCCGTCTCCCACCTGTCGCAAGCGACCGGATTTGGCGCGTTGAATTAATCGGGGAATCAAATGATTATCGCGAGGCCCCCAGATTAAATGCGGTCGAAGCGCCACCGTCGCCAGACCCTGTTCTCCGTTGGCAGCCAAAACTGCTTTTTCCGCAAGCATTTTAGTATGCGGATAATGACAGAGATAATGCTCGCTGTACGGCAATTTTTCCGTCGCGTTCTCATGCGCGGCTCCGTCATAAACCACACTGGGAGAGCTCGTGTAAACCAAGCGAGTCACGCCCTGCTTTTGACAGGCTTCGAGAACATTCAGTGTTCCCTGCGTATTGATGCTGTAGAAATAATCCCACGCTCCCCAGATACCGGAGACCGCTGCCGTATGATAAACCGTCTCGATTCCTTCACAGGCCCGCAAGACAGCTTCCGCATCACGAATATCTCCCTGGACCGTTTCCACGTTTAGTTCTTGAAGACGCGGATACTCACCACGGCAGAAGACGCGGACCGTCTCCCCTGCATCGACCAGTTGCTCCACAATATACAGACCAAGGAAGCCGCCTCCCCCGGTAACGAGTACGTTCATCGGATCTGTTTCTCTGCCCAGGGTGCCAGTTTTTCACGGAAGATTTTTACATTATGCCGAATATCTACAGGCAACGAATGATGAAATAAAATTGTTTCAATCGACTCGGTCAAGGGATTGGCCTGCCCTAACGCCAATAGTTCCTGTGTCAGCTGATCGCGGGCGGACTGGCTTTCAGGAAAGTCCCCCTGCTCTGGCTCCACTATGATCACCGGCTTCTGTGCCCCTGCTGCGCCGACTCCCACCAGGGCACTGCGATAGATGTGCGGATGCTGATTAAAAATCGCTTCACAGCAAATCGTAAACATCGGCCCGCTTGCAGTATGGACCATATGTGCTTTGCGACCACAGAACCAGAGCTTGCCGGCCGCATCACGATAACCGACATCTCCCATCCGATGCCAGAATCGCTCGCCATCAGGTATTTTCGCCAGTTGAGTTGCCTCAGGTCGTTGAAAATATTCGCGCGTCGCCATCGGCCCCTGTACGATGATTTCTCCGATATTCCCTGGGGAAAGTTCGTTGGCCTGTTCGATGCACGCAATCGGCTCGTTGTGAATTTCAATAATTTTCACCTGTACTCCCGGAAAGGGAGTTCCCACACAGGTCCCGGCACCGGAGGCGGTCTGAGCTGAAGTCTCCTCCAATACCTCACTTCCGCAAATCGAAGCGACCGGCAACGATTCGGTGGCGCCATAAGGTGTATTGATATCCGTTTCCGGATTCACAAACGTTTTCCGCATGCGTTTGATCACATGCACGGGAACTGGCGCTCCCGCAGACAGGACCCGCTTTAACGAAGGCAGTTGTATCTGATGCCGTTCACAATAACGGCCGATCCGGTTCCACATGGCCGGTGAACCAAAGGCCTGCGTCACCCCCTGATCGTTAATCTGCTGAATGATTTTCTCCGGGTGTACCTGTGCTGGCTTCGTCGGATTCATATCGGGAACAACCGTCGTGACACCCATCGCGGAATTGAACAAAGCAAACAGAGGAAAACCCGGCAGATCGACTTCGCCTGGCTGAATCTGATAATAATCGCGTAACAGATCGACCTGCGACCAGAACATTCCATGTTCGTACGCCACCCCTTTAGGCGGGCCGGTACTCCCACTGGTAAAGATAATTGCAGCCGGGTCGGTCATCGTCCGCTGAACCATCTCAAACGGTTCCCAGTTTCCGCCGAGTAACCATTGATAGTCAATCCCCGATGTCAAAACCGGTTTGCCCATAGTCACATTCAAACGGGCTTTGGGAAACGAGCGTCGTTTCAGTTTGCGAATCAGCTGCGCCAGTGGAATCGCCACGAACCCCTCGGGTTCGACTTCCGATAAACAGCGAATGATATTTTTTCCGCCCATGCCGGGATCGATCAGAATAATCACAGCACCCGATTTGAACAACGCAAAGGTAAGTGCGATGAATTCCAGGCTGGGACGCACCATTAATGCCATCCGCGTTCCAGGTTGCACACCAAGCTGAATCAAGCCGCGGGCCAGCCGATCACTCTCCTGATCAAGCTGTTGAAACGTCATACTACTGTAAGCATAACGCCCCTGTTTATCTTTTCCTGCCGGAAAGACAACTGCTTTTTGATGAGGCCAGGCTTGAGCTGACTGATGGAGCCGGTCGGCAATATTACGTTGTGTAGACATGAGCAAAAGGAACGCGTGTGTCAAAAGGAGCGGCACTCATCACTGGCGAACCAGAATCTCCCCCTTGCCAAGAGCCAGAAAATCTCCACAGTATCGACGGTATTCGCTCTCAAAACAATCATCGGAAACCGGAAACCCAGTGGCTCTCAACTCTCTCAGAAAAAAAGAAAGCCACGTCGGTCGATACACACACGAATATTGAAACGTCGGCAGCAGTTCCGGCTCATCAGACTCACCAAATAGACCAATAGTACCGCGGCGCATCCCAGCTCCTAATCGTCTGCCCATTTTCCCGAATGAGAAAATTGAACCGGCAATCATGTCAAAACCTGTCGCTTCCCCAGAAGTGCCTCCGACCACAATCGTGCCCCGGCGCATGCGGTGGCCTGCTTCATTGCCAATATTACCATGAACCAGAATCGTCCCGCCGTTCATACCTCGTTTACTTCCGGGATAGGCAGCACCCACCAGATCGCCGGCGTTGCCTTTGATGCAGACTGTGCCCCCCTTCATTTCGGTCGCAATCGAGTCCGCGGCATCACCTTCCACCAGAATTTCGCCGCCCGTCATTTCGGCGCCCAGGTGCATTCCTGCGTTGCCTTCCACGCGAATCCGTCCTTTGTCCAGACCGGAACCAATATATTTCACGCGCGAACAATCTCCGGACCAGACCATTAAATCTTCGTCGCTCGAAGTTTGTTGCACGTCAAAAAAATCGCCAACTGTCATCTGACGATTCCCCTGTAACACAGGCAGACTGCGAATCTGATCGACCGATTGCCCACTCACAGAGGGATGATTCACTGAACTCACTTCAAGAGGAACTGTGAGCGCTTGCTGGAGTGTAAACGTGAGAGCCATTCGGAACTGTTTCTTTATCAGCCTGCGTTATGCAGTCTTGCCCATGTTGGCCAGACCTTCAATAAATCCTCGTGCAGACAGATAATCATTGGGAAGCATATTCCGGATTTGACCGCGGAGAATATTCTTCATGACAATAGCTTCACTTTCAATCTCTGAAGAGAGGCTGGAAGTGACGCCTGTTGAATTTTTCAAAGAAAATAACTCCTGCATTTTTTCGCGCGATGCTTTGTATTCATCACCCATCAGAGATTCAGGCCAGGAAATCTCACCTGTCGCTGGGTTCAACTGGCTGGAACTCAATGTTTCTTTATCTTGTGATGCTGATGCATTCAGATAAGGGCTCAAACCTGACTCGCGCATTTTGCGATTTTTCTCAGCCTGTTTCTCCATGGCTGCTTGCCGCTGCTGCGCTTGCATTTCTTTGATCGCCGCCTGCTCATGCATCGACTCCCGCTGTGCCTTTTGTCGTGCGACATAAGTCTCAGCCAGTTTCTTTTGATTTTCAATATACTTGCTGTTGGCTTCCTGGTAGTTAACCATCGCTTTTGCTCGAGACTCTGCGGCTTGTCCTTGTGCGCGAATCAGAGCAGAGCGAGTATCTCCCCAATTCCCACCGTAATAACCCCCTCCATAATAACCACCGCCGTAGCCCCAGCGATTTCCATAATAGACAGCGGGGCTGAGTCCTCCGCCAAAATTATAAACAGTCTGTCGGGGGAAAAATGGGCCAGCAGCGCTTGCCGTATGCCCTGCTGAAAACAGCATGATCAAACACATTCCAAAAAAGGTCAATTTGCGTATCACTGTTCTCATCTCGCACCTCTGAGCATAAATTGACAAGAAACCACCCTCGACATGAATTTTTCTATTCTTGTCAGGAAGGCTTATATGTTTTCCTGATGAATCTGAGCAGAATTACTTGATTTTTGAACTCAGATCATGATATCTATAATAATATAGTCTAATGTTCTCCTTTCAATTACGCCAGTCTTTCTTGTGAAGGTTATCTGAATTCTTTTCCTTTCGAAAAAGCTGGTATTCGCAACGATGATTAGCAGGAACTAAACTCATGCGTCAGCTATTAACAGCAGGACTTCTTTTAGGAATTTATCTACTCACTCCCGATTTCGTCTCTGCACAAACCCCTGACATCAATTCGCTGATTATTGAGTTAGATAGTGAGAATGAAGTGAAGCAGGCATTAGCAGCGCATCAACTCGGTACACTTGGTCCAGTTTCCAAACCTGCAATCCCTGCTCTGATTCGTGTGGTCAAAGAAGGTTCAGTCTCGTCGCGAAGTGAAGCCATTATCGCTCTGGGCAATATTGGCCCGGCTGCTGCCCCAGCTATTCCTGAACTGACAAAGCTCCTGCGAGGTCACTCCGTCATACTCAAGTTTAATGCATTGAAAGCCTTAAGACTCATTGGGCCTGCATCAAAACCTGCAGCAAAAAATATCGTGCCACTATTAGACAGCAACAATTCCTACATCAAAGTTGCGGCGGCCTGGGCGCTTTGGTCTGTCGATCCTGAAAACAAGGATAATCAGAGTCAGGTAATCAAGGCACTACTCAGCAGTCTGAATATTTCGATTAATGAAGTCCGGTCAGACGCAGCCGTCGCCCTTTCTGAAATCGGAGAACCGGCAGTAAAACCATTGCTGGAAAAATTGCAGAAAGAACACGCTGCAGACCAACACTCTGAATGTGAAAAGATCTGCGACGTTTTAGCGCAAATGGGATCGCGAGGCGAAACAGCGGTCCCCACGTTACTGAAGTTACTGAACTCGAAAGATCAGGCTCTCGTCTGGCGCGCGGCTCATGCATTGGGATCGATCAATGCCAAGCCAGAGGAAGTAGTCCCTGCCTTAACCAAATTACTGACTAGTTCCTCTCCCATTGTACGTGCACAGGCTGCGATTGCCATTGGGGATTTTGGAGCAGACGCAAAATCGGCAGTGCCAGACTTAATCAAACTACTCTCCGATTCAGATTTGAATGTCAAACTCGACGCGACAACTGCCTTGGGAGAAATTGGACCAGATGCCTCAGCTGCTGTCCCACAAATCTCATCTGCCATGCAGGCAGGACCAACTGCATTAACACTCACCGGCGCTTCCGCGCTGGCATCCATTGGCGAAGCATCGGTCCCCGCCTTAAATGAAATGTTAGCCAAAGACTCTCCTTTGAAATTACTGGCAATTCATGTCTTGGGTGAGATTGGAGCTGCCTCCAAAGCAGCGATTCCGGAACTGTTAAAGCTTACAGATTCTCCTGATGCTGACATTCGCGAAACCGCGATTATCAGCCTGGGAGAGATGGGACCAGCGGCAATCTCCGTCGAGCCGGAACTTCTGAAAATCTTGGAAGATTCGAAAGGCAAGACCAGAAATACTGCCGTCTATGCACTCTCAAAAATCGGCAGTAAAAAAGTATTGCCGATCATTAAAAAGTATGCTGAATCTACAAACGAAGATGAACGGTTTCGCCTGGTTTGTGCCTGGGCACTCTTGAGAGCGAACCCTACTGATCCCGCTACCGTCAAATCCGCCTTGCCAGGATTGATTAAGGTTCTTGCCGATGAAAACCCTCTGCTACGTAGAGAAGCAGCCAATGCAATCTCGCTTTCAGGCCCTCTGGCAGAATCAGCAACTTCCAATTTAACGAATGCCCTCAAGACGGAACAGAATCAAGCCGTCGTCTTTGAGCTAATTACGGCTCTGGCTGAAATTGGGCCACAGGCCGCTTCTGCCATCCCATTGATCACTCCCTACGTGAGTTCCGATGACCAGATGTTACGCGTAGTTTCTACTTATGCATTAGCCCGATTTGGGAAAGCAGCTGAATCAGCAGTTCCCCTTCTGGAAAAAGAGCTCACTAAAAATAGTGATGATGAAAACACGATCACTCTTTGGGCACTCTCCAAAATTGATCCAAGCCCTCAACGAGCAAAAGCAGCAGCTCCTGGATTAACAGAGCTTGTAACCAAACATCCTAATCCTGATGCCCGTTTCGAAGCAGCAATCAGCCTGGGAGATTTTGGTATCAATACTCCTGAAATCAAACAGGCACTGAAAACTGCGACCAAAGATAAAGACCCACGCGTCAAAAAAGCGGCTGAGGCAGCACTGAAAAAGTTGGGAAGCTGATTCTCTGTTTATTAATTCCGTTGTTTTTTCTCAACACAAGCTTGTGTCATGTTGAGAAAAAACAACGTCAATCTCGCGCGTCGACGGCTTGCTTTCTCGGCTGTCTGATAATGGAATAACGTTTGCGCAATGAAAACCCGCATATTCCTTACCTTTTATCAGTGCATTCTGTGTGGATGACAGTTTCTCTGCGGAAATCAACCAAGGCAACTAGCTCTACCGAAACTGTGGCATGATTGTTGCGATTCTAGTTAAAGTGACTTTACCAATGATGTAAACACTCGTCTCGTCTCAGCCAAACCCGGAGCGCACCATGATCACAGTTGCTGAAATCAACGACATCGATCGAATCGACAATTTTCGGCTGGCATGGCGCTCACTGCTCGGCAAAACCAAAGGGATCACGTTCGCGCATTCTCCTGAGTTTCTGGAACAGTACTGGGGACATTTCGGCGCAGGACTCAAACTGCGCACGTTAATGATCACATTGGGAAATAAAGTCATTGGCGTTGTGCCCCTTGTTGTGAAACTGGTTCCCACCAAAATGGGGACGATGCGCGTCCTGACCTATCCGCTTGATGGCTGGGGCGCATTCTTCAGCCAGATCGGTCAGAACCCGGCCGCCACCATGGTCACTGCCATGAGACATATTCGCAACTCCAAACGTGACTGGGATCTGATTGACCTGCGATATATTGACCAGGATGGTCTGGATCGCAAACGAACTGCGAACGCTTTCAAGTCGGTCGGTTTTCAAGGAAGCCAGTCCGTCTGGCGACAGCTGCCACTTGTGAAAACCCAGGACACAGACTGGACATCCTATCTCTCCAGTCGCTCTGTAGACACACAACAACAGATCTTTTCTGCAGAACAGACCACCTCAAAAACGGGACACGTTGCCTTTTATCGCTCGCAACTGGAAGATCCGCTCGCCCCCGGCTGGAATCCCCGCTGGGATCTCTGGACCGAATTTGAACAGATGGAATTTTCATTCGGAAACCAAAGCACCATTGCCGGCGGTTCGTTTTCAAGTAGCAGGAAACTAGCTTTTCTCCGCGATTTGCACGGACCTGCCGTTCGTGCGGGGCTCGCACGAATTGATGCCTTGTTTATCAACCACGCACTGGTTGCCTGTGCGTACGGACTACAGCATGCACATGGTACCGATTACCTCGCTATAGGCCGCCAGCAAAATGCATCCCCGGAAGTGATCACGACACTCATCACCCGTATGATTCAACAATCCATTCTCGATGACGAACCATCGCTGAATCTGTCATTGCTCAGCCCGCAGTTTGCCAACAGCTGGAAAAATCAGGATCAGAAAAGCTACCGCTGCTCGCATTTCCCCATCGCAGCGCCCCGATCACAGGTCTTACGTCTCAACCGCTGGATTCAACAACCGCCGCTTAAACCCAGTCGAACAGAACTGGTCGCATCCGCCAAACCGGAACTGAAATTGTCGCAGACGCCTGACTCAGACACCAGCATTGAAATCACGGCGGAAGCACCAGCAGAATGGGATAATCATCAGAAGCCCCAAACCAATGATGATCAACGCCGATTTCGAGTGGTTGGTTAACAGAAAGACGACTGCGGACTTCTGGATTACTGCTCGGTACACCGCGCGAATTTCAGGACCATCAATGTCCGGTCATCCCCGTCGTTTCCACCTTCCAGGTGCTTTTGCAATTTAGTCCAAATGCCCAGCATCACTTCTTCTGCCGTATCTTCGGTATGATTTTTCAGGACGTTCATAATCCCGTCTGAACGAAACATTTTGCGTTCGCTGCTCATGGCTTCGCTGATGCCATCACTGAAACCAACGACAATGTCATTCGTGCAGATCGGAATCACGGAATAATCATACTCGTTTGATTCAGTGACTCCCAATAGCATTCCATGCGAAGTCAAACTCGTGATCTTTCCCTTATGCACCCAGAAGGGCGCGGGATGTCCGGCGTTGGTATAGGTAAACGTCCGGTTCTGCGTATCGATCACCCCATACATCATGCTCATGAATTGATGAGGCAGTGATGTATGATACAAGGCAGTATTGATCCGCCCAATCACAAACCGCGTATCTTTCGCCTGTTCAATCGGACCTTCCGTCAAGGTGCGTAAAGCACCGCGAACCGAAGCCATCACGACGGCAGCAGGAATACTATCCCCCGATGCATCACCCAGTGCAAAACAGGTCACATGGGGCCCCAGCGAAATAAATTCGCATAAATCGCCCCCGACTTCATGATGACTGATCGACTGGACGGCAATCTGAAATTCACGATCCTGCGTCGATTCCTCAGCGAATTCCGCAGGAAACGATTCCGAGATCACCTTGAGTTCTTTTTTCAGACGAAGCTGATTCTGGCTCTCTTTAATTAAGACCGCCCGTTCCAGAATCGTACTGACCTGTGCCCCAATAGATTTCAATACATGGATATCGCGCTCATTCAAATGGCGGGCACGCCGATCGAATGCCCAGAGAGTACCAAACGGTCCCGAATCAGACTGCACCGAAACACAGATCCCCGTCAGGCAACCTTGCGGTAACCAGTGCGCCAGCTCCGGCGTGTCCTGCCGATTGATGATCATCCCCTCTTTGGCAAATGCTTCCAGATCAGGGGGAGATTCTGATAGTTTTCGACGATGAAAGGGAATCTCAAATGCAGTGAGACAATATTGAACTCGTAGCGATAATTGATTCGATTCAGAGTTCAACAGAAAGAAGCCCGCAGCGCGAAAGCCTGTCAGTTGCAAAGCGGCTTCCAGAAGTTTCTGCAACGAATCCTGCAGTGCTTCCTGCTTCGTCACAGACAGTCCGACATCGACCAGCGTGGAAACTTCCTTATTCTTCGTCTCTAATGAAGAACTCATTGTTTCGATGCGCGAAACCAGACTTCCCACCAATTCCGCAAATTTGATCGCCGTCACAAACAGGTGATCATTGGCGGTCTCTTCGGGAAGCGACAGATAAAGATAACCCAGGCAGCGATTACCATCTTCGATCGATTCATACCAGCAGTATTTCTCGCTCTGACACAGCTCGGCTTCCAGCGATTTCCGCTCTCCCGGCTTGGCGGGAGTAAACCGTAAGGGCCAGCCGGTGATCTCCGTAAACTGGTCACAGATGGTTTGAACCCATTCCAGAGGTGGGGTGATTGTTTGTTCCATTTCACCTGATCCAAGAAGCGCCGATACAAAATATGCGAGAAACTGAGCGGATTGCTCTGTTTTCTTCTATCGACAGGCAGGTGCTGGCAAAATACTCCCGGGGCCGGTTATGACGGTTGAATCGGTTTTCTCTCAGGAAATCGCAACCAACTCTGGTTTTTAGCAGCTTGCAGTGAACTTGTCACCGGTCAACTTGAACCTCAACTGCTTAGCGATAGCGTTCAATGACGGCACAGCCACAGGAGTCACTCCAGACGTTCACAGAAGTTCGGCACATATCCAGTACCCGGTCCACAGCGATGATCACTCCTTGTGCCTCGAGCGGTAGCCCCACTGCCTGCAAGACAATCGCCATCATCACCAGACCCGCGTGCGGAATGCCGGCAGCACCAATACTCGCCAGTAAAGCGGTAATCGCCACCACAAGCTGCTGGGAAAGCGGCATCACTTCTCCCGTATAGGCTTGTGCAATAAACAGCACGGCAACTGCTTCATATAACGCCGTCCCATCCATATTGATCGTCGCGCCCAACGGAAGTACAAACGAACTGACTTCGTTGGAAATCTCCGCATTTTCTTCCACACAACTCATTGTCAAAGGCAGCGTCCCATTGGATGACGCGGTCGAAAATGCTGTCATCAACGCCGGACTCATGGCGCGGGCAAATTCCAGCGGCGAACGCTGAGCGACAAATTTCAGCAGACAGGGTAAAATTACCACCGCATGAATCAATAACGCGAGAAAGACAGCCGCCATGTACCAACTCAGTATTTTGAAAATCTCAATCCCCTGAGACGAAACGGCATACACCATAAACGCCAGCACGCCAATCGGTGCCAGACTGATGATAAACATCGTCATCCGCATCATGACTTCGAAACCGGCCTGGAAAAAGTCCGTCATGACTTTACCATGCTTCCCCCCCACCAGCAGAATAAAGATCCCGGTCAGCATACTGAAAGAAATGATCGAAAGAAATTCCCCTTCGCCTAACGAGTGAATAATGTTCGTCGGAACCAGGCGGTCAATCATCTCCAGAAAAATGGAACTGATTGATTCCTGCCCGGAAGAGAGAGACCCATTGCCTCCAGGCAATACAGCCCCGATCCCGGGTCGGATCAGATTCACCACAAAAATTCCAGTAAAAATCGCCAGCAGGCTGGTCGAAAGATAATACAGCAATGTCCGGGAAAACATGGCGCCGAATCGGGCCGCATTTCCCAGGCTGGCAATTCCAGTAATCAACGAGGTCACAATCAGAGGGATCGTCACCATTTTCAGTAACCGCAGAAATAAGTCGCCGACCCACTTGGAGATCGCCATCACTTTCTGAGAAATTCCGAGCCCAAACAATTCGTAATCGACCTTCCACTGTGGATAGGTTTTCACCAGCGCTTCACCGCTCGGTGCAGAATACGAAGTCACAGTGCTCTGCTCATTCACAGTCCGGGTGTAAGTCAATTCGACTTTCTTGAATGAATCGACAATGTGAATAGAACGACCGGTGACTTCCAGCGTCACCGGTTTCTCAAGCTCTCCTTCGGCAAACAGGTCTTTCAATTCAGGATACCGCTTGAGTAACTCCGCGCGATCTTCGAATTGATACGCTTCCTTATCCTGCGCCCCGTTTTCCTGTGAAACCTGGAAACCGCCATCTGACGGAGTGATCGTCAAAGACAGCTTTTCCAGTGAAATTTCACCAGGGTTAAAAACAAAACCGAGAAGTGTCCCTGCGATCAAAGCAATTAAAATTTGATAATGCAGTGGAAGGTTCTTCATGAAACACCAACTTCCCGATTCTATTTATTACAGTACGTAAAAATAACTACCACAATCCATCCTCTCAGATTGCAGACGTATCAGACTTGATCAAAGCACTTTTCAATCAAATTCTAGCTGCGAGCGCTATCACACTGAAACGGCAGCCAGGCACCATTTTCATGACTACTGGCAACCGACTGCTGAATAAAGAACATCCCTTCCACCCCATCGTACACATTAGGGTAGATCGTATTTTTGGATTCGAAGGGCTGTCCGGTTATCCGGCTGATCATCGCGTCATATGCTCCGCGGTAAATATTGGCAAACGCTTCATAGAAGGCTTCCGGATGTCCTGCAGGCAATCGGCAGGCAGCCGCTCCCATCTCATTCATAAACGGCGCATTCGGATCGCGTGTATAGATCGAATGCGGTTGCCCGTTGCGACGGATCACCATCTGATTCGGTTCTTCCTGTCGCCAGGCCAGCGCGCCTTTGGTACCGTCGATCTCGATAAACAGATCATTTTCCCGACCATGTGAAATCTGGCTGGCGGTGACAGTACCCAATGCGCCGTTTTGAAAACGAATTACGGCATGACCGTAATCATCCAACTGGCGTCCGGGGGCGAAGATCTTCAAGTTGCACGAAATCTCTTCCGGCAAAAGTCCCGTCATATAACGGCCCAGATTATAAGCGTGTGTGGCGATGTCACCAAAAGCACCAGCGGCTCCCGATTTTGCAGGATCGGTGCGCCAGGCAGCCTGTTTTTGCTCTTCCTCTTCCAGGCGAGAACGCAACCAGCCTTGAATATAATTGGAGCGAACGGCCTGAATCTCACCCAGTTCTCCCGACAGAATCATTTCTCGCGCCATCCGCACCAGGGGATACCCGGTGTAATTATGGCTGACGGCAAACACCACGCCTGATTTCTCGACGAGTGTTTTCAATTCTTCGGCCTGTGCCAGGTCAAAGGTCATGGGCTTATCACAGATCACATTGAACCCGGCTTCCACAGCCGTCTTCGCAATCGGAAAATGGGTGAAATTGGGCGTCGCAATGCTGACAAAATCAATCCGCTGATCCTCTGGAAGCGCTGATTCTTTTTCGACCAGTTCTTCAATGGAACCATAGGCCCGGTCTGGCTTAATATCATAAGCGGGCGCTGATGCTTTTGCTTTTTCGGGATTGGACGACAGAGCCCCTGCCACCAACTCGGCCCGATTATCCAGGCAGGCGGCAATGGAATGCACCCGACCGATAAACGACCCCTGTCCCCCACCTACCAGTGCCATCCGCAATTTACGATTGAGTTGACCGTTCATTGTTTCCATTGTTGACTTCCTTCCTCTTGTTGATTCATTCTATACCCGTACCACGAGACGAGTTAGAGTTGAGCAGCGAGATGTTGAATCTGACCAGTCCTGAAGACTGTTCCTTACAAAGCAGCATACTTTTGCACGATCGGAATTACAACCAACGGCAAATATCGGGAGCAAGGAACAGGCCTTTTCCAGGACTCCCGCTTTCCGTTTTTGCCAGCAAACAACTCTGGCGAGGAATTTTATTCTTAGGTACAATAGTTAAGTGGATCTCTCACAGGAGAGCTATTCCAGTTTCAACATTTTCAAAGTTCAATTCCGCGGTTGAGTGACCAATAAAGCACTCCGCCTGAAAACAGAACAACACCGGGAGGCATTTGTAGTGAAAAATCGAATTGGGGAACGCCGATTCCTATGGCTGGCAGTCGGCATCATTTGCGGCATGTGTTTATCCTATTTCTGGCCACACGAACCAGCCTTCGCCGTGGCGACCGACCGCGACGGAGATCGCTTCGCCATTACAACCGTTCCGACTAAAAATGGAAACGCAGAAGGGGTGTTCGTGCTTGACTTCCTGACAGGACGTCTGCAGGGAGCGGTCCTGAACTCACGAACGGGTAAGTTCACACACGCTTATTTTCGAAATCTGGCTGCTGACTTCAACGTTGACCCGACTGCAAAACCTCATTACGTCATTGTATCAGGGAATGTCAATTTGCCTGCTCAGGGACGTGCCCAGTTTGCGGAAGGCGGATTGTATGTCGCAGAAATGACTTCTGGAATGGTGGTCTGCTATGCATTCTCTTTCGTGTTTAATAATGCACCCTCAGCACCACAACAACTGCTACCGATGGACCGCTTCCAGTTCCGTCAGGCACAGTAAACCCATTGATGAGTTGAATGAAATCAATATAAAACGGGAGCCTCTGGCAGGCTCTCGTTTTTTTACACCCTGTGAAACTATTCGCGTTCGCAAATCAGCGCCCGCGATTTTCCCTGTAAACGGGCAATAATCAACACTCCCGCCGCATTCCCTTTCAATGACAGTTTGCGGCGTAATGCTTCAATCGACACCGGAATGCGGCGGCACTTGATTTCCAGTTGCCCAAAATCGGCAGACCGAAAATATTTTTTCAAATCCCGGTCATTGTTGGGTAAGTCATCCAGAACACGAAATCGTCTGAAAAAAGGAGACTCTACTGCTTCGGTAGATGTCAGATATTCTTCTTCAGGATCCAGGCGGCTTACTCCATACTGATCTGCTGCCACATCGAGTAAACCGGAACGGACCACCGCCGGGTCGGGATCATAAACATATGCCCCGGGCTCTGTGAGATCCACAAAGGCATCCATCGGATGACCGGCGATACTGTCAACTTCGCCCGTTTTTGAAATGGCCGTCGCCCGATATTCCTGGTCCCCTGCCAGGTCACCAAACCAGATCGTTGCTTCTTTACATTCTCCATTCAGACTGATCAGTTCTACCTCGGTGCCAGGAAATTTACCTGCAAAATTACTGGCAGGACTGAGCTTGATTGCACCGCCTTGAAACTGTTCAATCAACTCCAACAGTGTCTCCAGTCCAGGCAGATAATCCTCAATCCGAATCACTTTCCCCCCGGAATGCGGCCGCCGATCCGGGTCTATGTGCAATCGTCCCTCGCGATCCCGAATTTCTTCCAGGCGAGAATTGATCACACTCACTGAATCCGACACGCCGTAAACGTCGCTATTCCAATGTGCAAATTGGCACAACACAGGCTCCAGATCAACGCCCGTCACATGCGCATGTTTTGCCAGCGCGATCAGATCGCCTCCCATGCCACAACAAAAATCATAAACGGTTCCGGAAAAGCGGGCTGCTTTGTGCTGTGAAACCAGTTCGGGGGTCGCCTGTTCCAGACTTTTACGGTCAAACCACATCTGGTCTGCTTTAGAAAACTTGGCCCGTCCTCGTATCCGAAGTTCGAATAACGTTAACGCCGCCCGCACCAGATCCTGAGAATAGGTTTCCCGTAACTGTTTCTGTAACTGGAATTCGGATCCGGAATGCTGTTGGATCAGTTCAAAGATTTCAGGAGCATTATGCAGTTGACGAAAGCAATCAAGCTCGGAATGTGACTCGCTGGACATGGGACTGGTTAACGACTTTCTGTCGCTGGCATAAGTTGATTCAAATGGGAAACCGCCTGAGACAGTCTCTCGGCAACTTCATCAAGTCGCTTCGGATTCAAATCGAATTCTACAAAACGGATAGTATCATGCACCATAGCCAGACCGACCGATTCCGGCTGACCGCCAATGAGTTGCTCCACCGCCAGTGTATACACTCCCAGCTGAAATTCATACTCTTCAATGAGCTGTTCTTCTGTCATTTGAGCAAGGCGGGAACCGGTTTTGTAATCTAGTACGACCCATCGCCCCTCCTCTGTCTGCAGAATCGCATCGATTGTCCCGGTAACCGTTATTGGATCGCTGCCCCCTCCTGAATTCGGGTCTGGCCAATGTAACAGAAAATCAAGTTCCCGATAGTGCACCCGGGCAGTCTGCAGCATTTGACACAAATCAGACTCATACCAGGCGGAGATTTGTTGCGTGATCAAAGGCTGAAGTTTCTCCTGAATCGGTTGCGGTTGCTCGAGCAGAACAGACTCCACAATCCGGGCAGCCTGATCAGGCTGCTGTGGATCCAGACGTTCGATGACTTCATGCGTTAGTGTTCCGAGTAGTGTCGCTTCGTCGGACGTCAAAGACACGGCACCTGCTACTGGCTCCTGAAAATGAATCGGGAACTGTTGTAATTCAGCGTCAATGACTTCCAGAGAAGAGACACTGACATGCGTCCGCTCCGCGCGTTGCGGAGGAATTTCCCCAAAAGACATCGGGAATGCTGACGGCGTTCCCTGCTCCAATGCTTCAAAAAACTGACTCGGCTTCAAAGTTTTCTGTTTCTTCGCTGCCTTCGTGACAGGCTCGGGTTTCTGATGATGCACACGAATCTCAGGAATCTGATCAGCGGGAATTGCCCCCAGTGAAAGCCGCCCCAGGTAAGGATCAACGGCAGGCGCCCCGGTGGACAATTCGAAATGGCGTGCCAGAAGTTTCATCCAGGGTGACTGAAACTTTTGACTGTAAGGTAATCCTGCCGAAAGTATCAAATAATCGGCGGCACGCGTAACGGCGACATACAACAGCCGCACGGTTTCCTCTTCGTCGGCCCGCTGTTCCAAAACACGGTGCATATGGAACGCATAATTTTCCGGCACAGTCCCCTTCACCGCAGGTAAAGGCAACAAAGCCCCCCATTCGGGATGCAAAAACGGATCTTTCGAGGCACCTTGAGATTTCCGATCCAGGTCCGCCACGATCACAACCGGAAACTCGAGCCCTTTTGACTGGTGAATCGTCATCAAGCGAATCACATCACTCGTTTCCGGCAGCGTCGCCGCCAGTTCTTCTTTACTTTCTTCCAGAATCGAATCTCTGATCCTCTGCACAAAGTCCTTCAGAGTAAACAACCCTGATGACTCAAAATTGCGGGCCATTTCAATCAGTTTGCGCAGGTTCGCAATCTTGCGATCGCCCAGAAACTCATTCAACAGCGCCGCATCATAGCCCGTTCGTTCCAGCGCCAGATTCAATAGTTCAACCAGTGACAGCCGGTCCTTTTTCGAACGTAGTTCTGCTAACACGCGCTGTGCATACAGAACCTGTCGTTTCTGCCGCGGCTGCAGATCGTCGTCAGCAGGCATCTCCCGCATCGCCTTTGAGAGTGTCTCTGCATTACGAACAATCGAATAAATGGTGTCATCCGACAGGCTGAAAAAAGGCGAACGTAAGACGCCCAACAGGCTCAATTCATCATCAGGATTATCCAGATACTGGCACAGATTACTCAGGTCATAGATTTCCTGTTGAGCATAAAAGGCGCGCCCACCGACCAGATAATAATCCAGATTCCGCTGTTGTAACGCCTTTTCATAAATGCTGACGCTTGAGAGAGAACGAAACAGAATGCAAATATCCCCCGGTTCAACCCGCCGCAATTCACGTTCACCCGTCTGCGTATTTTTCGACCAGATCCGTGGCGTTTCATCCTCCAGTAATTGACGAATTCGAGCCGCGATCCATTCCGCTTCGGTCTCCCGCACTGCATCCGCCCCTTTCAGATCCGGATCGTCCGGAGAGGCAAATAGAAATTCGATCCCCGGCGTCGGCGAATGCTGTTCCGGATCAAAGGGCGTTAGGGGCTCGTAATAGTGTTCCATCGCCGAGGAAAACAGGCAGTTCGTAAAATTTAAGATCGCCGGTTGACTGCGAAAATTCGTGCTCAGCGGTAGCCGTCCCGCTTCCGGAATTTCCATGCGCAGTTGATGAAAGACTTCCGGATCAGCCCGACGGAAACGATAAATCGACTGCTTCGCATCACCTACTAAAAAGAGTTTACCGGTCAACAGTTCCTTACCACACAGTGAACGCACAATTTCGCTCTGCACCGGATCGGTATCCTGAAACTCATCCACCATCAAAAACTCAATCCCGGCAGCCGCTCTCTGGCGCGCATTTGGATCGCGGCGGAACAGGTCACGAGTCTGTAACAGTAAGTCATCGAAGTCCAGTAGCCCTTTTTCTGCTTTACTCTGTTGATAGCATTTTGACACAAACTCGGTGACTCTTAAAACGACCAGACTATATTCCGCCGCCATTTGAAATTGTGCAGGATCCGGCTTGAGACTTTCATAAAGTTTCCCCAGTGATCCCCGTAAGGTGGAAAACCCGTCTTTGATCTGTTCATAAACAGACACATCATCCCAGTCTTTTTTTGTCCCTGCCCCCTGCACTTTGGCATGACTGATCAAAGTCTCTAATAACTCTCCCCGCAGTTTTGCTGACCCGTTAATCAGTTCTGGAAGCCGTCCGAGCAGCACTTGAAATCGTTCTCGCATTTTAGGATGCGTGGGCTCATGGGCAGACATCAGGTTGACCAGAAACTGCGTACTCTCCGCGTTCGCAATTTCCGCCAACTGCAACGGAATAAAAGTCGACTCCCAGTATTCGCGCATCCGCCCTGCCAGTTGTTCAACGGTCATGCCGACGAACTGCTCGAATTCAATTCGAAACTGCTGTGGCACCAGCGTAATCAGAAGCTCGTACGTTTTTTCCAGACCGTAGCGGTACACCATCTGCATACCGTCGGCGTTTTCCTGTTTTAAAAGTTCGTGAATCGCCTCGCGAACGACTTTTCTGAGGAATGTGTCACTCGTCCCCTGCTCTAATAATCCAAAATGGGGATCCAATCGAGCACTCACGGCATGACTTCGTAGAATCGATGTGCAAAACGAATGAATTGTACTGATCCGCGCAGAATCCAGGCCGCGAATCACGGTCTGCCAATGTGCCACTTCATCCTCAGGGCAGTTTCGCAGTTGCGAAAGACAAGTCTCACGGATTCGATCCCGCATTTCACGTGCAGCACGCTCTGTGAATGTAATCGCCACAATATGACTCAGCCGATCAGCGGGCGCACCCGGTTCGATCAGTTTCAGAAACCGTTGTGTCAGCACAAAAGTTTTGCCACAACCGGCTCCTGCAGACAGCGCAATTGAAACATCACGCGTGCTGATGGCAGCCGCCTGTTGATCAGTATAAGTGGGTTGGTTTGACATCAATTTATACTACTCTTCTGGTGAATCTTCTTCGGAAAGGTCCGACTCTGTTTCTGAATAATTCAATAAGTCAATCTGTTTGCTCAGCGAATCACGGTAACTCTCGACCTGTGAGAAACGGCACACAGAATGAAACGCTGGATCGAGATGTGCAATCTTCTCATCCACCTGCACTGGATAAATCCCGCCGCGAATCAAATGCGCTAAGTGGGGAACCAAACCTTCCATGGTAGTTTCCAGCAACTCCAGATCTTCACCCGATATCGGCTCCACCAATTTTTTCCGCGAACGCAGTGGCATCACAAAGCCAGACTCCTGGACTTTCCAATACCCTAGATGGAACGGCTCCGCATCGATGTCAATCATTTCCAGCCGCCGGGCAGCGATCAAATACAAGGCAAGCTGAATTTTTTTTCCCGCACGAATCTCTGATGCAGACGGCAACGCACGCCCTGTTTTGTAGTCGATGATGTTGAAATATTTTTTTCCTTCCATCCGTCCTACATCGATTCGGTCAATCTGACCTCGAATACGGGTTTCGCGTTCCCCGCTTCCTAATGTCAGATGCCCAAAGTGTTCCTGTGTGAGATCGGGCTCTGTCGGCACCCTGCCAAACGGAACTTCTCGCCCCACTATTGCCGGTGGCTGATCCCAAAGTTCATCAAATTGCCTGCCATACATTTCCGACTGTTCCGCAAATAACGTCCCCCAGTCTTCCAAAATTTGTTTTTCAATCGTCAACAAAACCTGCTGGAGTTTGGTTTCCGCAATTTCATCGGAAACCCGCTCGTCCAGCAAATCCAGAAAGAGCGATTCCACCTGATCCGCGACGTAAAACCGGTCTGTCTCACCCTGCTGAATCAGGAGTTCATATAATTTTGTCAGAATACTGTGAACGTGAATGCCACGCTGCAGATGATTTGTACGCAGCTCTGGTGGTTCCGGGACCTCAATCCCCAACACGCTCTGCGTAAAAAACTGATAAGGACAAGCTAAATACAGCTCCAGTTGCGTTGTGCTGAATTCGTATTCCTGCGGAAATCGCTCACGGATCGCCTGGCGGTTTTGAGGCGACACCAGAATCCCTTCATACTCTGTAAATCCCTCACATTCAAAACGTGCCACCGCCATTTCAGATGCCGCCAGGATGTTGAAGGCTGTCTCTTTCAATAAGGGTTCATTCAACATACTGAGAAAGATTCCGGTTTGCCCCTGCTTCAACAGATTGGTCGACAGCACACGTAAATCACGAGTGGATAATGTCTGCTCCTGGCGTGGCAGCGGATTCAATTCGCCCACATGTTGAACCGTCAGTACCGCAGGTTCGAACAGATCAATCAATGCGGACAGATAAGGGCTCGGAAACAGCGGCTGTCCGGTTGAACTGATTGCCGGATAACTCAGAATGAGCTGTTTTGAAAATCGGGTCATCACTTCATAAAACAGCAGCATTTCCTCCTGCTGCTGGTTCGCATGCACTTTGAGCGACAGCCCGTTCTGATTTAAATCCCCTCGATCTTTTTCACTGTATAAGCAGTCTTCACGATGACTGCGTGGGAAACTGGCTTCGCTCAAACCGCCGATCAGCAAATAGGGAATACTTAAATTTCTCAGCTGTGCGACATCCAGAACGCGAATGCGTCCCGTCTCTTCAGGCTGCAGTGACAGAGTCTGCTGTTCCAGCAGATCCAGTAGAAGTCCCCGAAATTCCATCAAATCGAGTGGCGTCGCTGCCCGTTGATGAAACTCTTCAATCTGTTCGACCTGCGATACCGCATGAAATAAAAGTTGCTGAAATCGTTCCCAGACGAATTGATCCCGCCTAGCAAGAAGGTCCTGCTCGGTATCCGCCCCCTCCCAGGCCTTCGGCAAACCAAATTCATTCGCCAGTGAAATCAATATTTCAATCCAGGTCACGAACGGCGCTTTTCCTCTCAACCGCTGTGTTGCCTCGGCAAGCCGCCTGGCAAGCTGGTTTGCGGCTTGAGTCTCTTGCCGAAGGGATTCCCACTTTGCCTGACCCGGATAGCGGGCACACAGTTCCAATGACTTCTGACTTTCTTTTTCCAGTGCATTCAGAAGATCCGATTTACCAGAATCAATCTTGAGTTGCCGTAACGCACGCGATAAGCATCGAACAGCAGATCCTTCCCGATATTCGGGCCAGTCCGGGCAGAAATAATTCGAGTCCAGAATCGACATCATGCTGTCGAAAGACCAGTGATCCAGTTCAATCTGCAGAAAGGCAAAGACCGCGCGCACGACTGGAAACCGGGAAAACTCCTGCTCTAGACCAAGAAAATAAGGAATCCCGGCTGCCGTCAACGTTTCCTCAATCAGATCGCCATACTCCTGCGTCGAACGAAACGCGACGGTAATTTCTTCAGGCAGAATGCCCTGAAGTAGCAACTGCTTGACTTCCGATGCCAGCACTTCAACTTCATTGCGCTGTCCTGCGACAGCCAGTACCTTGATCTGATCAGCGGTCCGCAGAGGCTTAATAGAGCGTGGGTTATCAAACAAGGAATGACTGATTTGCCATAGTGATGTCTGAGAATCGTTCGGAGTACAACAGATCGTTTTAATTGTGCCAGGTAAACGCGACTCCAGGGCCCCTTTAGCAACAACTGATTTTGCAAACAGATCGTTCCGCCGCATCTCGGTTTCCAGCGGAAGTGAAATTAAAAGTTGTCCCGTTCGACGTGCCAGCAGTTCCAGTATCTCGTACTGCGTGTGTGTAAAGTCGGCGAAGCCATCCAGTACAACCAGATCAAATTGTCCAAAGGGCCCCCACTTGCCTTCCTGCAAAGCTGTTCTCGCAGACCAGAAACGACCTTCTGAGTCATAACGTCGCATCTCATGCAAGGCAACTTGATACCGGTCATAAATTAGAGCCAGTTCCTGGTCCTTGTGTCGCGAATCGGAATTAAGTAGGTCACAAGCCTTCGAAAACTGTTCCGGCCAGATCTCTTCTCTTTTTAATTCGGAAATAAAACTCGATACCAGATCCAGAAAGCCAGTCGTGCCCGCTATCGAACTGAAATACTGAATCTGTCCGGCGGCAATGCAATCATCCACTATTGTCCGTAGCAGATATCGTTTGGAAATTTCGGGTAAGGTCTGGATCGGTTCATCCAAAGACTTAAGAATTGTCTCGGCAAACGCTTCAAATGTATAAACATTTGGTGCAAAACAGACCGGCATCTCCTCACAAAGTAACTGATCCAGAACCTGCCGCCGTGATCGGATTGTCGGAGAAATCCAGAGTGTCGTTCCGGGACAATGCCGCGACAGCCCTGTCTGTAATGCCCCCCGGTACCGATCCAGTAGCTGTTCTGTTTTCCCGGAACCTGCTGTACCAATCAATATTTGAACTTCAGGCTGCATTTGTGGTTGCTCGATCAAGGAAAAAGTCCAATAAAACGGATCCAGAATGAACTGTATCCGGCAGCGCGTCAGAATTCAATTTCAGAGGTATTTCTAAGATTAACCTGTTTTAGGCATTTTGGTTACAGAGCAAATCTTGCCACTGCTTTGCCGATCGCCTACACTAATAGAATAGAAAATGGAGCTCTTCCGAGTTTCAATGCCAGACAAAGCACATTTCAACGTTTTGAAGTTTTAATTCTGGTAAGTTTGAATTGTGTTCTGTATATATCTCATAAGGAATCATCCATGCAAAAATTCCGCTTGATCAGTTCGTTATTCATACTCACTCTGATGATTTCCGCACCGCTCACTCAATCGATCTATGCGGATGAACAAGAAAAAGATGATGACTACTACCAGATGATGAAACTGTTCGCAGATACCTACGAACAGATTGAACGGAATTATGTAAAAGACATTGATCGGCGGGTGTTACTCGAAGCAGCGATTCGGGGCATGGTCAAAGAACTGGACCAATACTCAAACTACATCAGTCCGAAAGATCTCTCCCGTTTTAACCAGGTTGTGGAACAGGAATTCGGAGGCATCGGAATTCAGGTTCATATCGACGACGATAACGGCAGATTGACCGTAATGACGCCACTGCCAGGGACGCCCGCTTATAAAGCAGGAATTCGGGCCGGTGATATCATTGATTCGATTGAAGGCAAAACAACCAAAGGCTTCACCCTCCCGCAGGCAATTAAAATACTCAAAGGCCGGGCCGGTGAAAAAGTCAATATGTCAGTGATTCATAAAGGGACCAAAAAGGCAGAGCCGCTGACCATCAAACGTGAAATCATCCACGTTGCCACCGTTCTGGGAGACACATACAAGTCCGACGATTCCTGGGACTTCATGCTCAATAAAAAAGACAAGATCGGCTATATTCGGCTGACACACTTCAGTCGTCATAGTTCTGAAGAATTGCGGGAAGCAATTGAGGATCTGAAAAAACAGGGCATGAAAGGCCTGGTGCTCGATTTAAGATTCAATCCGGGTGGCTTACTTTCTCAAGCCACAGAAATTTCTGATATGTTTATTGAGTCGGGAAAAATCGTCAGCACCAAAGGTCGCAACAGTCGCAACCGAAAATGGGAAGCCACCAAAGAAGGCACCTATTCCGGCTTTCCTATGGCAATCATCGTCAACCGCTACTCCGCTTCTGCCAGCGAAATTCTGTCTGCCTGCCTGCAGGACCATAAACGGGCTGTCATTGTCGGCGAACGGACCTGGGGAAAAGGTAGCGTCCAGAATGTAATTGAGCTGGAAGAAGGCGATAGTGCCTTAAAGCTGACCACCGCCAGCTACCATCGTCCCAGTGGAAAAAATATCCACCGTTTCCCGGGCGCCAAGGATAGCGATGTCTGGGGTGTGACCCCCGATGAAAACTACCGGTTACGTCTGACCGATGATGAACTGGAAGCATTGGGTGTCTATCGCCGCAGTCGTGACATTCTGGACCATAGTGCCAAGCTCGACGATGAGTTTAAAGACAAACAACTCGAACTGGCATTGAAGTACATTAAAGACTCATTAAGCGGCAAAATTAAGCCGACCGATAAAGAAGCAGCAAACAAAGAGGAAGCGAAGAAACCGGAAAAAAAACCGGCAGAAAAAGACGCTAAGCCAGCCAAAAAAGCAGCCGGTCTTCCTCAGCCCGCGAAAGAAAAACTTGTCATAAAAATAACCTGATCAATCAATTCTGCGGAACTGAAATCAGCTCACTCATTTAACATAGCGACTTTCGGACTGAGATTTCTTCCGGATGTCGCTTTTCATTTTCATACTCAACACGCCCCTCATGAACCAACCTGAAGAATACCTGCTGGCAATCGAATCTTCGTGTGATGAAACAGCGGCAGCCGTCATCACACGTGATATGCGCATCCTTTCCAATGTCGTCTCATCACAAACCGATTTGCACAAAAAATTTGGAGGTGTTGTTCCGGAGATTGCTTCTCGTGCGCACCTCGAACGCATTCTGCCGGTTATTGATGATGCTCTAAAACAGGCGGGCATCACGTTAAATCAGTTAACAGCAATTGCGGTCGCAACAGAACCAGGCCTGGTCGGCTCGCTGCTTATCGGTTTAACCGCAGCCAAAACCCTGGCCATGACGCTCGACCTGCCTTTAATTGCCGTCAATCATATTGAAGGGCATCTGTTTGCCTGCCAGATGCAGGAAACCCGCCCCTTGTTCCCGGCGATCGGGCTTGTTGTGAGTGGCGGACACACGAACTTGTATCATTGTTCCGAATCATTCGAGTTCAAATTGATCGGCGCCACCATTGATGACGCTGCCGGCGAAGCTTTCGACAAAGTCGCCAAAATATTGGGGCTTCCTTACCCTGGTGGCCCTTCTATCCAGAAAACGGCGGCCCAGGGAAACCCAAAAGCCTTTCCCTTCCCACGTACGTTTCTGAAAGATCCAGAACTACGTTTCAGCTTTAGCGGCCTGAAAACCGCGGTACTGTATGCCGCTCTCGGCAATCCGGGCGCAAAACAGCAACCACCACCACTCACCGAAGACCGCATCGCAGATCTCGCGGCCAGCTTTCAGGAAACCGTCGTGGATGTGCTGGTTGGAAAATGTCGGCAGGCACTCGAACAGCATCATTATTCCACACTCTGTGTCGGCGGAGGGGTTGCTGCGAATGCTCTTTTACGCGAACGCTTAGCGGAAATGACCGACAAAGCAGGCGCTTATTTCAGTATCGCCCCTCCCGACTTATGCACCGATAATGCCGCGATGGCGGCGATCGCCTGGCATCACCTGGATCAGGGGCGGGTTGCTTCGCTTGATCTCGATGTAACTCCGGGGCTGGTTCGCTGACGAATTGCCCGAATCAATTAAGGCTGCAAAAAGCTGAATGTAAAGATCTCCGTCACATTCGTAAATTGAGGTGACAAAGACAACCGCACATATCTGCGGTCAGGCGAGACGACTGCCGAGCCCGAGAGGCTGATCCCTTCTGGAATAACACTAATCACAGGTTGATTGGCAACGCCCCCCACATTCTGGGTTCCAGTAACAAACGGCGTCTGTCGGCCAGTTGAAAACCCTACTTGTCGAGACACTCGAAAATCTTTGAGTGCCGACCGCGCACCTTTTGAAAGTGGTTGACGCAACTGCATTCGATTTTGAAACTGACTCGTTTTTTGCGAGTTGGGTGCGGGTCGTACAACCTCGGATTTTTTATTTCGTCGTCCTTTCGAAAGATCAATGGGGATTAACTGATCTTCTTTGGCCAAAGGAACAATCCTCGATTGCACCATCGGATGTTTTGATCCCCGATAGCGTGTTACTTTGAGGCGAGCCCGCTGGCCGACAATGTTTCCCGAGACATATCGCACGCGAACAACATAGGTGCCTGGAAAACCGTTTGCACACAGATATTCTTCTTTGCAATTTTCCTGTTTGGGACCATAGCCGTCCTTCAGTAATACGCCGCCTCCTGCGGTTAATGGTGTCTCAAACGAACAGACGGTTCCCTGGGGTTCTTCTACAATCAAGTCCAGATCACCATCCCCGTTCCAGGTTAGTTCCAGTTTTAAGTCTTGCTCCAAAGCCTGTTTTCTGGCGGAGACGACTCGTGCTGCTTCGGCCTTTCGCCCTGACTGATTGAATGACTGCTCCAGATCGGCCAGCGCATTCAACGCTTTTTTGTGCAATAACTGATAATCTTTCACCCACACGTGAGTCAAGATGCCCGTCGCTGCCCACAGAATCGCTTCTGTATCCTGCAGTTTCTCTGCCAATCGTAACCCCATGACATAAGGCTCAGGTCTGGCAGGCTGAAGCTTTGAAGCCTGCTGATACAACTGCAGTGCCTGTTGATCGGCATTAAATCGAGAGAGGTAAGCCGCCGAATAAACCATGCTCGGAACATCCGTGGCGGAAAAATCGATGCGTGAAAGTAAGACGCGCTGAATTTCCTGTTTAGGACGTCCGACGATTTCCATCGACAAAGCCAGCACATCATACATCCAGGGTTGTGACTGATTGTGAATCAAAGCCGCATTGATGGCGGCAATCACATGCTCGTGCTTGCCCGCCTGATGTAAATTGAAAATCAAATCGTTGACAAGCGCGGGATCTGGTTTCCGTTTGGAAAAATAATCGCTCCAGAACGCTGTCGGATCTTTGATATTATTGGTCAGCGGGGCCTTGAAATCGTTTTTCTTTTCAGGCTTGCCTTTAACAGAAACGGAGCCTTTCCCTTGGGAACGGCTCCGTGCTGTTAATTTAGATTGTCCGGGCACACCAGGTAGTGACGATTTCTCGCCTACTTTGCGGTTTCCGGTTTTTTTTTGAGTTGTTCAATCGTGCGATTATCAAATCGAAACGGATTGTCTTCGACCTGAAATTGCGCTTTTGATTCTTTGGAATCAGCCTCTCCCAGAATGTCGTCCAGAATGGATTTCATTTCCGGATCGTTGATCGGCTTGATCACTTTTTTATCAGCTTTCGCCTGCACTTTTTTCACAGCAGGCTGTTTCTGTTGAGCGTTGGCTCCATTCATCATCAAGAATTCTGGTGCGATATTAAAGAAACCTTGACCGCCACCACCTTGACCACCGCCGCCGAAGCCACCCTGACCACCGCCGCCAAAGCCGCCGCCGCCCTGTTGGCCACCAATACCACCTTGCTGTCCACCAAAGCCACCCTGGCTGCTTCCGACTGATGACTGTTGGGCAGATACGGAAATCACAAGGTCAGCTACAGGATAAACACGAGTGCTGTAAATTTCGTCCGCTTTAAGAATCGTTGTGATTTTCATCACTTCGTCTTCGATGACGTAAGTCAAACCGATCGGCTTCAAAATAATATTCAACGCACTCTTCAGTTTGATCCCACTCAAGGAAACGTTGACAGGTTCATCCGGTGTCAAACCTTCTTCCCCTAGATCGTTTGAGTTGATCAGAATCGTAATGTTATGCAATTCTGCAAAGTAAGTCATTACTTCTGAAAGTGGGATATCCGGGAAGTTCGCTTCTGTTTCTTTCTGTAACTCTTCAAAGATACGCTGCTCGGCTGGACTGTTACGATGCAAGTCGACAGCGGCCCATTGCTTGCGGCGTTCTGTTAATGCGGTCCAGACAGGTGCAGCCGGCCATCGAATAGGAGGTTCATCGGGAAACGGTACGTGTGACAATTCAACCTGGTAAAGCGTTTCCAGGAAGCGGTCAGCTCGCAAGGAACGCATCCGGAATACTTTATCCAGCTGTCCGGCTGCTTCTGAAGTAAACAGAGCCGCAGTCGCGGGCCCGTTTCCAGGTTCCATATCCACGGCAACGCGAGAAACGGCTTCTGCCTCTTCATAAGCATCACTGTTTCCGTGCTTACCATCCTGAATCAGAGAACGAACACGGTCGATCAACTGTTCCAGTTTTTCGTCTTCCAAAAGCACCTGGTCAACTAGACGTTTTTGCTGTTCCAACTGAGCCAACTGTTGTTGTTGGCGAATCCGGCGTGTTTCAGCAACTTCCATCTGACTGCGAACATCAACCATCATATTATTCAGGCGACGTTCCAGTTGCTGACGCAGATCAATATCAATATCCGATGTGGATTTAACAAAATTCAGAGTTCGCTTTAATAAACCAAGTGCTCCATTGGGATTTTCTGCAGATGTCTGACGTGCCTCTTCGATGGCGTTGGAAACCTCGATCTTCATCTGGGCTCCCTTGATCTGACGCAACTGCTCCACTTTACTGATGGAGTCGCTGATCGGAGGCTGAGGATCTCCCTTGGTTTTCGGCTCTGTTTTTGCATCAGCAGCTGGCTGCTTGGTGTCTGCTTGTGCCAGCTGATCCTGTTTAAATTTATTTGATAATTTCAGCAGTGAGTCACCACGGGAATTTCCGGGATCAAGCTGCTGCAGCAGATTTCCAAATTTGGCAGCCTGCTCAAAGTTACCACTGCGAATTGCACGTGTTCCTGCGAATTCCAGTTGAGCCATCTGCTCTTCATGGGTAGTCCGAGCCAGATTCATCATTCGCTGTCCGGCGAATGCAACTCCCAGTTCCTGTCCCTGTTCATAATTCGCCCAGGGAACAGCCAGAAAGCTGTTTACGGCCTGTGCCACCGGAACATTAAATTTCCAGACGCCATTCAAATTCCGGCTGCTCAATTCTACACTGAGTCGACCACTGAGATCGCCTCTGGCAAGATAAATGGTTTCACGGTCTGTCCGAACAGGCAGAGCACGTGATGTGTCTAATTCTAAGTTTTTATCTGAGAGCTGAATTGAGTCTGGGAAGAATACAGGAGCTTGAATTGCTTTGGCCAGTTCTTTTCCAACAATAACAGGACGATCCTGTTCACCCTCTGCTCTGTCAGTCAGAACAACGCCACCAGTGTAGACGCCTAAGGTTCCCAACAGTTGTAAATCTTTCTGAGGACCAACGGCGTAACTGTGAACGGGAATGTGTTGCGTTGCCAGCTGACGAGTGAGTGCTGCCATTTCCGGGAGAGAAATTAACCTGGCAGAACTCATTCCATCGCCAATATAAACGATCGAGCGTGGCTGTTCTTTCTGAAGACCCTGCATCACGGTTTTCAATGCCCGAGACAGATCTGTTGCCCCCAAAGGAGCCCGTGAAGTTAAAGATTCGACAGCAAGCTTCGCCTGGCTGCTTTGCGGTGTCACAAACTGATTCACAAAAGGCGTGCATTGCACATCAACTGCATAAAGGGCAATCGTAGAATCATTGGGGAGCTCACCCAGCAAAGACTTCAAGACATCCAAAGCCTGCGTTCGGTGCTCGCCTACCTGACTCGCTGATGTATCAAACAGGATCGCAATCTGCTTTCCGGAATGAGCAGAGGCTGGCAAACGATCTGCCTTTAACTGCAGAGCATAATAATGCTCGCCTTCACTGTTTTGATAACTGAGGATCTGGCCGATGTTTGATATTTCTGGAACTTGGCTTTCAGCGAAGCTTTCCGGGGCACACCACAATACGGCTGATGCGGCCCAAACAAACATTGAAATTCCAAATCTGGATACTGACATGATTTCTCTCTCCCGAGTAACTTTAGGCAAGAATGCTCTAACTCAAGGCAAGATGGACGATTGCCAAATTGCGCATTCTCCTCAATTGTGCATTGTATATTCAGTCTCGGACACCATTGAAGGAAATTCCCCCGATTTTCTCTTAATTCTCCAAATTTGGTCCGACTTGAAAAGGGCTTGGCGGCACGGACTGAAGGATCCGCGTAATTTATAGTCCGATTATGGGGAAATTGAGGATCAACGCCCACTTAGCGAAATCGACGATTTCAAGACCCCTTCGCATTAAAACGGACGCTGTATATCCAATTGTCCATTAGCTTCAGCCCATTTTCTCAATTCGTGGCCCCATAACTTAGAGGGTTTGCACCGATTCTGCTCATTAACCTGCCGCCGATTTGACGATCTTTGACAGAGACTCATCCGATTTCTGCCATCATCACAGCCTGCTGTTGATGGGGTCTGGTTACACACGGTTCGCCAATGAAGTCCTGTGTTTGATCGTACTTCTTTGATTTGTTATCGCACATGTTACCTCGACGGTTCTCCAGACAATTCACCTTATTCATCCCCATTTCAGCGCTGCTGATCGCTCTGGGGATCCTGAGCGTACGCACTGCGCCCTCGAAAGTAAGTCCGACCTCACGATCTGAGATCACTATCCGCAAACCAGTGTTGGCACCAACTAAGCCTGTCGACTGGAATCAACCGGTTAACATCATTCCTACTGGTAACCAACTAAGTATTCCGCTAGCCTGCACACAGGGTGACGAATATCTGTTAATCATCAACAACCTGGAACGAGCCCCTCATCGAACTCAAAAGATCCAGCTTTCCACTGTGTCCGATTCCAGCGAGAAAACTCCTACAGGCTGCTACTTTCAAAATACACAGACTCTCCCAAGGACCACACACAGCAGCCCTCAGGCTGTTACGACACAACAGATTCGCCGCTCAAGAAAAAAAAGCGAATCAAATTCCAACCCCAAACCACCAGCAAAGAAACGCTCCTTCTATTTATTCGTCACCGATGGCAGCCTTTCAGATCGAAATCAATATACCCGGATTACAGGACAACTAATCCAACACAGCGACCGCGTTGCCATTTATCTGGATGAACAACAGAAAACAAGCGAACTGACTCCAGGCCTCGTCGAGGGGATTCTTGAAACCCTCGAGCATCAGGTTCTCGATAAGATTACCAATCGATGCGGCCCAATCCGAGATATCGACGAGGATGGGCGATTTACGATCTTACTTTCACCATGGCTCAGTAAACTACAGGGGGGGAAAACCTCGATCAATGGTTTCGTAAGGCCTAGTGACTTTCGGAAAACGGTTTCAGAGCCGTTCAGCAACCATTGTGACATGCTGTATCTCAATTCCACACTCAAATCAGGTCAGGAGTTACTTGATCTACTCAGCCATGAAGTAACCCATGCTGCGGTATCCAGTCTTCGTGCCGTTCATTCTAATTCTCCTGCAGGTCCTTTAATGGATGAAGAGGACTGGTTGAATGAAGGCATCGCACATATTATGGAGCCCGGTTATACCAACCGCGATTACCGCATCAGTGAGTTTTATCGGAAGCCGGAAGCCTATCCCCTGGTGATTCCCGATTACTACCGCGCCCAGCTCTGGCGAAATCATGGGTGCCGGGGAGCCGTCAATCTGTTTCTAGACTGGTGCAATCAGTTGGAAACCACACAGCGTTTCCCCTATCGCTTCACACATCACCCTTTAACAGGTACTCCCAAAATAGAGCAGCTCACTGCGCGTCCGTTTCCGGAACTGTTTCGCTTGTGGTCTCTCAATCTTGCCCAACAAACTCTATGGACAGACAACCGAGAAAATTCTGACCGTGATCGGCCTACATGGCATTGTGGAAAATTTCTGCTGACGGGCCCCGCATTTCATACGTGGGATCTTTCTCATGAACCGGGAACCTCTCTGAACATCGCATCCACGGCTTCGGGATTTCTGCACCTCAAGAGAGACTCTTCCCAAAGCGAAAATATCATTATCAAAGTCAATGGATTTTCGAAGATGCAGTTAACCCTGCTGAAGATGCCACAATGCGACAATAGGCTGTCATTGACCGTAAAGCAGCTTATTCCCAGCACGAACGACATTTCGGCTACAGAATTTCTAGACGTTCGCCTCACTTGCCAACACCCGGCACGTTCCTTGGTAGAAACAATCAGCCTGGAATTCAGTGGTGCTTACCTCTCTCGAACGTCCAGACAGCCGCGACGGTTTCAAACTGCCAACCTGAATTCATCCCTGACATCACAATCAGGAAATTGGGAAGTGGCAAACGAGGGCACACACCAGGAGGGAGGAGTTCAGGTGACAGATTTCCTGATTCGGATACCGCGTACAACACTCCAGAAACAGGCGGAAGCGGACTGCCTGACATTCAAGACGGTTGTCCAGACAGAAATACAAACGCGAATTGCCATGCAAACTGATTTTAAGCTTCCCCCTCATGCAATACCGCGTCTCACGGAAGCTTCAAAACCACCAAAGAATTAATTGATCGCCTGCACTAAAAACTGTTGGCATCGTCCTGGCTTTCACCAGTATATTTTAATCGTGTGGCGAATAATTTTTTCAATCGCGAAACGGGATACATTCGCACGATTTTGTTCTTGTAGGTAATTCTTCCCTGATCATCGCGTCCCAGTTGTGCTGCGACATCGGGCTTTGCCAGACCGGCATACAAACCAGCAAACGTTTCAGGATCAACGCCGTTCCCGGCTTCCAGATCATCCATTGCATTCACACCGCCACAGGAAACAGCGAAGGCATTCAAGCCTTTGGTTGCCGTTCGCATGAAATTTTCCTGCTCCAATGCTAACTGTGCTTCAACAAGTTGCTTCACACCACGCTTGATCTTATCCTCGGTCTCCTCAGTAGGAGTTCCAGAATTCTGTTGAGCGTGTAATGTGGTGCTCTGAAAGCTCTGTGACGCCCCTAAAATATAGCCCACTGAAATCAGAAGCAAACCGACGACAACCTGGCTCAACCTGGACATGAAAGACTCCCCGTGAAATCAACTTTTGTTATGATTGACGTCGATTCAAGATGAGAATACGCATCAGACTGTTCAGATGAATTCAGTCTGCTGGCTCAAAGAGAATGACAAAATGCGACAGCGGTAGCACATATTTACTAATATTTGATGGCTCAGGTCAATAAGAACCCTGAAAAATCAACTAGTAATACCCTGATCTCAGGCAGTTCAAAGCGTAAAGCGTGTAAAAAGCACAAATGGACCCCGATCTCAGAATTCGATTCACAAAAGACGACCGAAGATGACCACTGAAGAATTCCAGCAAGGCCTTGAAAATATTGTCAGACAATTCCAGGCAGCAGATTATGATGCCAGACACCTGCTGCTCGATCTCTCAGAAAAAATTCTGGAGCTGGAAGATCAATGCCCGCCGCAACTGCCCGCTAATTTGAAAACGGAATGGAATTCAATTTGCCAGGAGATCGCAGAGGTGCAACCTGCATTCAAAAGCCATCGAAAAACGTCGATTCTGTTTGATCGACAGGGAATGGGGCAACCGGGACGACAAACCGCCATCGCTCTCATCACCAGATTCGTGGCGCTCTCAAAACTGGTTAACCGGCTCAACGCTTAATGGAACTGGCCGCTGGAGCTGTAGAAGATGAAAGAAATTAGATTGTTTTAATGTACAATCCGGTCCATATGGTTCAGAATAATCTCTTTCTGACGTTCAATTTCATCTCGATCTTCTGCTTTACACGCGGTTTCCAGGTCAGCCGCCAACTGCGAGAGTGCTTCAAACCCGTAACCGGCACTGGCCCCCTTCATTTGATGCGATAAGACTTTCAGTTCTTCAACCTGATCTGCAGATGCCTCGCGAAGAATTGCTTTTTTCTCTTCAATTCCATCAACAAACATCTCGATCAACTCGAGAAAATCTTCATCATCGCAAAAGGATGACCGAACCGGTGAATTGTCTAACATGTTGATCATTTTTCAGTACCCATCTCATTTTCTGAACTGTATTTAGCTCTGGTTCATGCTCACTCAGATATTTTATTTCATTTCGCGATGGCTGTTTCCGGCGAGCTACGACTTCTTTAATTAATAGGTTGAACAACTTTCCCTGCTAAAAAAAACCAGGAATATCCAATTTCCAGACAGAGTAAATTCCCATAAAGAAATGAATGTTCGGATTATGCCTGATCTGCCGATATCAAATTTACCAAATGAAGCCTGATTTCTATCCACATCATCAAAATCAGACTGAAATGATGATACGCAGCTCAATAAAACAAATATACACAAGAACACACAAAAGAAAGTCTGATATTGACTCAACTCCACTTTTTGCCATATACAACTTCGGTCAAATATTACCAATCAAAGCCTGTCGTAAAACCCGCACCCATTTCTCTTTAGTTCAAGATCAATACCACCTGTCATGCGATTGCTTCAGCGCTATATTCTTTTTGAATTGCTGCGCGTTTTCACTTTAATGATCACTGTTCTCACCGTCCTGTTGGTGTTTGTGGGTGCATTCCAGCAAGCCTCCAATCAGGGACTGGGTGCGCTGCTCGTCTTGAAGATTCTGCCGTTCATCGTTCCCAGCATGTTGCCCTTTACCATTCCCGCAACATTGCTCTTAACGGTCTGCGTGGTTTATGGCCGCATTTCAGGCGACCAGGAAATCACCGCCGCCAAAGCAGCTGGCATCAACGTGCTCTCCCTGCTCTGGCCTTCCTTCATTCTGGGAGGCTTTCTCAGCCTGGGTTCGCTATTGCTCAGCGATCAGGTGATTCCCTGGGCCGAAAAGAATATCGAAAACACGATTGCCTGCGAACTCGAAACGATCTTCCTGGAAAAATTGCGTTCCCAGAATCAGATCCATGATCCCAATAGCGGCATTTCGATTACTGTGATGGGAGTCAGGGACAAAACCCTGCTCGTACCTACATTCCGTTATTCTCCTCCAGGCAAAAAACCGGTACATCTGCAAGCGGAAGAAGCCACGCTGGAATTTGACCTGACCAACCAGCAGGTCATCTTGCACATCGCCAAAGGACATATTGACTTCCCTGGAAAACCGCGTTTTTACGTTGAGAAAGATGTCTTCCCCTTTCCTCTGCCCAGCCAGACTGCGATGGCCAAACCCAGACACATGAGCGTGCGATCCATCAAATCCGAACTGGGAGACCTTCAGGAAAAGCGGGGAGAATTTGAATTTCAACGCGATATCGAAGTTGCCATGCTGTTAGCCCTTGGAGATTTTAATCGATTTCAATCACCGGAAGTCAGCACCGATCTGCCTCAGAATCATGTCGAAGAAAAACGCAAGAATAAACTCAAGACAGCCCTTGCCAGTCGCTTTGCTCTAAGCTGTAGTTGCTTCTTCTTCGTTCTGGTAGGCTGCCCGTTCTCCATCGCCCAGGCACGCCGACAATTCCTCACCAGTTTTTTCCTGGTTTTTGTCCCGATCCTGCTGTTCTATTACCCTATCGTCCTGCTGACGATCAATTTATCTAAGCTGGGTAAAATTGAACCAAGCTGGTCACTCTGGGCGGGAAACCTGGGTTTGCTATGCATCGCCTTTCATATGCTGCGAAAAGTGCTCCGGAATTAAATCCCGGCCCTGCGATGCTTACTCTGTTTCCCACTTGGAAAAGAACGTCGTCAGACGGTGTGTTTCACCAAAAATATACATCGCAGCCGTAATATGCCCCGAATCCAGCCAGACTATTTCCGGCTTCTTTCCAATCGACTCCCATAATGCAAGCGAACTTTGGGGAGGCAGAATTTCATCATGCTTCGCAACCACCATCAACACATCACGGTTCTGTAGTAAATGCCCATATGTGTGAGGGTCTACCGGCTTCATAATCTTTAAAAACGACTCGTACGTTCCCCCATTCTCCAGCCAATGCTTGCGAAACTGCTTGGCATGTGGATGAGGATTTTCCCAGATTCCCAGAGCCAGATTGCCCCCGCCCAGATAAATCGCCACCTTCTTGAAGCGGGGTTCTGCCGCGGAAGACAGTGCTGACATAATCCCACCCAGACTGATTCCGGTCACTCCCATCCGCTCGGCATCTACTTCCTGGCGACTTGCCAGCCAGGCGGCAGCCTGCCGCACATCCAGCACGGCTTGAGTCATTCCCTCAGCCGTATGCTCGGGCACAAACGAGATCATCCGACGCCTCCCCTGCTCTCCCTTGCCCCGTCGCTGGGCATAGTAAGGCATCTTTATGGTCAGCGCAGCAATTCCCTGTCGTGCCAGTGAATTCGCCGACATCTCGGAAAGCTCAAAACCGCCTCCCAGAATATGCAGGCAGACACACGCAGGAAACGGCCCGGAACCTGCTGGCTGGTAGTAATGCCCGTGCACCGTATTATTCTCTGCCACTTCGGTTTTGACAGGCGAGGGAAACGTCACATCATACACGCGAACCGGCCCGCTCATCCGCTTAAACTGGCAACTGAAGGGAAACGTATGCGGCTCAAGATGAAACCGTGTGGGAACGTTTTCCTCCCCTTGGATGGTTTCAAACTGAACCTGCCCCTGCTCTGGAATGTCTACAAAAACGGGACCAGTCGGTTTACTCTCGGCCCGGATTTGCTCCGTCTGAAAACACAGACAGAGAGAGACCACACAAACCAAAATAAGAAAACGTCGATCAGACGACAGACCATGCTGAAATGTCATTGCGTATCAAATTCCCGTTCTGAGACAATTCAAATTGAAGCCACCACCAAATCCATCATTGGTGACAGAGAGATAGAACGGATTTATTTTAGACCAAACACAGGCAATTATGTAGACCGATTTTAGACAGAACCATACAGGAAGGAGAACACCGACTCAGAAATACACAAATCTTTACGATTGCTCAGACCAGACGTCGGGGGAAGACACTGCTTCTGTCCCCTTGCCGGCATTCAAAACCTGTTCAATTTCTTCAGCGGACATACCGGAAGCCAGCATGTGATGCTTCAAATCGACCTCTTTTTGATGACAGGCTATTTTCACCCAGGCGCGTGAGATAATCGCCGTCACCCCACACACAAAAGGCAGCCCGAACAGACAAATAATCGCAGTAAATCCAATGATGTCAAAATCACCCATAATTGGCCCCTGAGCAAAATTCTTCGAAATTCAAGTGAGTCAAAGTTATTTCGCTGCCGCGGCTTAAATCTTAACAGAAAACGCCAGTATTAGTGGAATTTAGAACACACGACTTAGAACCGGTCCCAAAAGGACATTTTGGCACTAAATTGTTATCTATCAGGAATTTCCGGAAAGAAAGTAAATTGACTCGGGACGACCTGCTGATAATAATGACGTTGGAACAGAAAGATTTCTCAATTTGTGTTGATCTTTTTGTAATCATTTTGCGTAAGATAGATATACTACTGAAACACGGGGGCGATCGGATTCGACTGGTTCACCGTATGTTAAGGTGGCGTGCCGTGGTTGATCAGTTGGCCACGTAAAAAGCTGATCACAATCTAATTGCAAACAAGCAATTTTCAATGGCTGCTTAATATAGCAACCCCGGCTTAGGAATCCCTGTCTGAGGAGTCCGAAGGCTGGTCACAAAATCAGACTGGCATCAGATCAATGTCCGCTCCGTCTGATGCGAGATCCGTGGTGGACTGGTTTCCGAAAGGCTCTGTTTGTCGTGCCCGAAGAAACGAGACTCAAACGATAAAATATGCACGTAGAGGCTTTAGCTGAGGGTTCACAGGACGCGGGTTCAATTCCCGCCGCCTCCACTTAAAAACAGACACTTGCGATTTTCGCGAGTGGCTGTTTTTATTTGATTTACTGCAATCTCCTTGATTTTCAAGGATTTTTTCAGCGTTAAATAGATCCAACCAGAGAAACTGCTCTTCCATAAATCACTTGTTTTCAGGTGATTCCACTTCCATTCGGGAAACCCCCTTCGCTTCCAATTTTCAAATTGTAACCAATTGATATAAAAGAGTTTGCTGGTTTTATGGACGCGAGATTAGATCCCACGTCTTTTTCTTATTATGATAAGCTGAATGGCTACAGAAACTCTTTTTTTCGCATTATCATCACTCCAGAACATTCTTTGGGCTCAGCCCGCTTCTCAAGATTTAATAAGGTGTATTTCACATGACTGCCTCGACGTCAATTCTCGCGGATAAACTGCACGAATACCCCCAACAAGATGTCATCGACGGAACCAGCGGATGTTCGGATTCGATTCTCGATGAATGCCTTAACAGTAACGACGGAGTATTGCAATTACTGCACCGTTACGCTGGCCGTACATTTTGTACGCCAGGGAAACGCCTTCGCCTTGATGCGCAGTCGTACTACCCGGACTACATGAACGGTACGGGGCTCGATGAAATCTGGATGGGTTGCACCGTTCCCATCGTGACGGGGGTCATCGACACACGCACGAATAAGGCCCCTTTTCGCGAAGGTGAATCGCACGTCCTCACTCCGAACGGACAAGTCATCTCGCTGCAGGATTTGATCCTCGCCAATCCAGAAACGGTCATGGGTGAGAAGATCACAGCCTTCTCGAAATCGCTGTACGGCGACCCGACCTGGCCGATTGTGTCCAAGAAGTTTGATAATCTGAATCCGATTCCGCATCATCTTCATTGGGCAAAGTGGGAAGTCTATGACATCAATTCTTTCGACAACCCTGGAGTCTGTCCGTCACATTATCACACCACAGCAATGGGACTGTACCCGTTCATAACGAAGGATCAGTTTCTTGACTGCATGAAGAGTTTCGGCAAAGGCGATTATAACGGGGTTCGTCATTTGTCCCCGCACACGATGATGCATATTGATAACGGCTTCGTGATGCCAAACGGTGTGCTTCACTCGCCAACGGATCTTTGCACACACGAGCTGCACGTCACAATGGATGAGCACTTCCTGGCTGAGGACCTGACGCTTGACGGACGTATCGGAGCAGCAGACGCGTTTTATGCCTGCAGGGAAGAAGACTATCCGAAGGATCGGCACGAAGACTGGGAGTACCTGGTTGAAAAGTTCGACTTCGAAGCAAATCAGGACCCGGAATTCGTTCTGAAGAATTCACGTCCGGCAATCACCGCTGAAGAATTCGCAGGCGACGGAGTAGATGCAAAGTGGATTGTTTACGGCGATTTCCTCGGCGATCAGAAGTGCTCCATTCTCCGTCTCATTATTGAGCCTGGCGCCAAGACGAAATTCTGCCCGGAGAGCCCCACCCTGTTCCACACGAATGGCGGAAGCGGCCGTGTTGGAAAGCTCAAAGTGCGATATCACCAGGATATGAAGCTGGGCGAGCTCTATCCCGAGATCGGATTCATCACTCAGGCCGCCCTTAATAACGGCGGCGTGGAAATCGAAAACACAGGAAACGAACCGCTCGTGTTGACCTTCGACTTCCCGCAGCACGCGCACTCCAAAACGCCCGGTGTTGCCACTAAATGACTTCGCGCGATGCGATCATTCGCTAACCTCTCGTTTTCTGATGTGAACGACTTACTTTCAGGAAACCCGCCTCCACTCAAAGAGGAGTTGTCCCACACGGGACAACTCCTCTTTTTTTATCGACTTCTAATAGTCTGCCTCACTTCTCTTTATTCGCACCATGCGTCCTTCTCTTCATCGCTGAATCTCCATCCCCGTCTGCTGTATAAAATTGTCTTGACACCGCCGCACCGTTCTTCATGATCTCTAGTTATGCGTCGCGCGCGTGCACACTACTGGTTCAGGTGAATCCCCGGAACGAAACAAACGGCACCATCCCATAAACCGCTGGTTTGAGCACGATTTTCCCAAACCAACCCCAAAAAAGTTATGCGGGTCAACACACACCGCCGCATAAAACCACTTAACCAACACTGCCCGCCGCTCACACAACACGTCCCGCCTCGCTTCTCCACTAAACATTTCTCAAATCCCCTTGACCGCTCCACGCCGTTCACAAAGATTTGTTTCACAATCATGATACTCTCTCCAGATGTAGGCGCGAGTCGATGTGCTCACCCGCCTCACGACATCCAAGTAATAACAAACGACCCACTGGAATATATTTAAAAAGTAAGCGGGTCGGCGTTAGACGCCGGTATTCTCCTATTCAATGAGCCGCCCCGCATTTGCAAAGACCAATTCAAATTAAGAAATACGACCTGTCCGCCAGCAGAATCCAGCTAAAAGGAACGTTTCACCAGCAAACCAATCCTACCAGATACGACCGACAGCATGAGAGATAAACACCCCGCACAAGGCGTGAGCAAACGCTCCCTGATCAAGCTGATCGGAAACATCTAGACAACGAATATTTCTCAGATCACGAAATCAGAAAGCCTTCGCCATTAACCGCACAGCGTTAGCCCCGGTTGAACTTTTTCTGCAAGAATTGAGGTAAAGGGTCAGTTAACAATCATAGAGAACGGTCCCTGTCTCATCCTCTGAATCGTCGTTTTAAGGTTCCGGACACCTTTTTCTTGTCCGGCTCAATAAGTTGACTCCATAAGGAAGTGAGCACTGATCATTGAGCAGAATTACTTCTGCAGATTGCGGAAAAACGTGCCGCGAATGTTTCGCATCGACTGCCAGATATTGGCCTTAAAATCTTGTGGCGAAACGCAGACGAACAGATAACCGTGCCTGGTGGTTTTGTCTGTCCAGGCCTGAATGATGAGATTCAGCGTTTGCGGTTTCTGCGTAACAAACGGTTCAGTCCATTCGACCGTTGCCGCATATTCTTTGAGCCCGGGGGGGTAAATCTTCTGCGAATCGACGGGGATGGCTTTGGTCAGTTTGCAGGTAAACCCGCTGGTATCGATTTTCTTTTTTCGGCTGTTGAAGATGGTACGAGACAGCCCCTGATAATACGTGAGTAATTCGCGTTCGATGTTTTTGGGGGTGAGTTCACTGCCGGGATCGATTTTAAATACGAAGAAGTAGGAAAAAAACGTGTTCGATTTTTCCTGAAACATGCCCGGCGAAAACCGGGCTTCTTCGATCCCTTTAAATTGCATTTCTTTGGCAAAGGAAGGGGGCAGTGAAATTTGCTCCCCCCTCCAACCAGCGGGAACCGTGATCTGCTTTGCCAACTCCGAATCGGCAGCCAACACCATATTCGTGGCAGACAGAATTGCGAGTAACATGATCAATCGGCGCATATCAAAAGCCCGCCTGAAAGGTGTTTTCTTTATTGAGGAATACTGGCTGTAGAACGTATCACACTTTACCGTAGCATCTCTCAATCTAATCTACTCGATTCAAATGGCCCTGGAGACGGTACAATAAACCTGGACACAGGGCTAAGTCGAGGCGATTTCGAAGCCGGTGCGGTAGTCCCGCGTCAAATATTTATTTGCAGCCGAGTTGTTCGTGATTTTGACGGCTTTACCATCGAATTCGAGGGTTTCACCCGGGAAGTACGCGGCAACATTTCCTAACTGCACGGCTTCGGTCAGATGTCCGCCGTATTCAAACCCGTCGCTGGGCTGTTTTCCGGACAAGCAACCATCGACCCAGCCGTGATAATGATCGAGACTTTCTACCGGTTCGATTTTCACACCTTCGATGTTGACGAACGGCTGGCCGACATGGGGCAGAATCATGTTCCCTTTTTGACCAACGAAAACTGAGCCGCTGTTCGGCAGAGATTGCCCGGGTAACAGTTTGGCGATTCCGTTACTCGGCCGCCGTCCGCCATCGTACCAGGTAATCGGCAAGCTGCGACTAGCCGTATACTGCGTGCCGGGAACGACGTATTGAATGGTTTCCTGAGCGGGCCAGACTTCGTCGTTCATGCCGGTGTGTTCCGAGCGCACGCTAATGGGGTCACCCGTAATTTTAAGGGCCGTATATACCGGGTCGAGTAAATGGCAACCGAAATCGCCGATGGCCCCGGAGCCGAAGTCCTGCCAGTCTCTCCATGTAAAGGGATGGTACACGCGGTTTCCGCCGTAAGGACGCATGGGAGCCACGCTGATCCAGAGGTTCCAATCGAGCGATTTTGGCACCGCTTCATTCTTCACAGGTGGTTCGAGTAAACCGCTGCGACCATGTCCGGTGGTGCCGACCCAGGAATGGATGGCCGTTACTTTCCCGATGACGCCATCTTGAATCGCTTTCACTCCGGTGCGATAAGCCGAGTGCGAATGAATCTGGTTTCCCATCCGCGTGATGACGCCTGCCTTTTTTGCCTGCTGTCGCATCTGGCGGGCTTCCCAAACCGTGCGCGTCAGCGGTTTCTGGCAGTAAACGTGCTTCCCGCGTTGCATCGCGTCGATGCTGATGATGGCGTGTGTATGGTCGGGGGTCGAAACCGAGACGGCATCGATTTTATCACCCAGTTCATCCAGCATTTTTTTGTAGTCCTGGTAGATGGGAGCCTCAGGGGCCAAAGGCTTGACTTTTTCGGTCCGCGACAAATCGACATCGCAAAAGGCGACGCATTTCACTTTGTCGTGGCTGGCGATGAGCTTGATATCGGAATACCCTTTGCCGTCGGTACCGATGCCCGCAAACTGCAATTGCGAGTTCAAATTTTGTCCGCGGACAAATGCCGGTGCGGCAAAAGCGGACGCGGCTGCAACGGATGTTTTCAAAAAATCCCGGCGGGTGGTATCTGAGGTGGATGTCATGATGGTGGGTTTCCTGTCGAGTCAATGAGTGAGAAGTATATTATGTCAAAACCGGTTTATGATTCTGGGTAGGCATCGATTATAACATAAACGGTCCGCGATACGTCAATTGAGACCGCGTGGTGAAGTGTAAGTAAATTCGGAATTCGTTCTGCGACTGGTTTTGACGGTAGTCCCTGAATTTTGATTCGTGATTCTGGTGAGCATGTTTGTTAACATAGTAATCAGCAGATGATCCAGGATTCATAAAACGAATGCGATTCTGGCAGGAGCAGTTTGTTTGTAACAATCGGCGCACAGGAAAACCATGACCATTTGACTGAAAGAGGAAACTATGTTTTGGCGGACAATATTCTTCACCCTGCTCGTCTGGTATGCCACGGAACCTGCCAGCGAAGCACAGGCCGAGTCAGGTCAACTGCGAGCGGGGGCTTCCGCGGTTGATGTTTCACCACACTTGTTCCCGATCAGCTTGCGAAGTGGAAAAGCGATGGACCAAAGTGCCATCCATGACCCGCTGCATGCCAGGGCGATCGTCTTGAATGATGGCAAGACCATTGTTGCGATTGCCGTACTCGATGCACTCGGCGCTCCCCCCGAAATGTTGAACGAAGCAAAACGGATCGCTTCCAAGAAGACTGGTATTCCCGTCGATCGCATCCTGATTTCATCGACGCATACGCACTCGGCTCCTCCTTCCAATCGGACGGAAGGTTCTCCGGGGGATGTCGCTTATCGGGACGTTCTGATTAAAGGACTGGCCCAATCCATCATTCAGGCGTTCGATCAACAGCAAACTGCTTCCCTGGGTATGGCCTCTCATGATCTTCCTGAAGAAGTATTCAATCGACGCTGGTTTCTGAAGCCCGGAAAGATGCCCCCAAATCCCTTTGGAAAAATGGACATCGTGAAAATGAATCCGGGAACCAGCCCAGCCGTGCTGGACCGGCCCGCTGGCCCCACCGATCCGGAATTGATGGTGCTTTCCATTCAGAACCAGAAGCGAAAACCGCTGGCCTTATTGGCCAACTATGCGTTGCACTATGTGGGAGGCATCCCCAAAAAGCATGCTTCCGCAGACTACTTTGGCGAGTTCGCCCGCCTGATGCCAAGTCGTCTGCGCGCGGGTCAGAATTTCGTAGCCATGATGTCGAATGGCGCCTCAGGAGATATCAACAATATCCCCTTTCTCGTGAATCGCCCCCCCCGGGAGCCGTTCGAGCAAGTCCGCATTGTGGCGAGCAAAGCCGCCGATACCGCTTATTTCGCTTACAAGAAAATTGAGACCCACAAACGCGATATCACCATCGACATGCTTGAGAGACAGGTCGACTTGAAATACCGACGCCCCTCTGCAGAAGATGTGTCCGCAGCACAAAAAGTGCTCGCATTAAAAGACAAGAACGCAATCGCCAGGCTGCCTAAAAAAGCCGTCAACTACGCACGCAAAGTGGTGCAGGCTCACGAACGTGAAGAAGACTCTCTCACAGTCACAATCCAGGCCATTCGCATTGGTGAGTATGCCATCGTGGGAATTCCGTTTGAGACACTGGTCGAAATCGGGCTGGAACTGAAGGATCGGAGCCCGTTCGCGCGCACGATGGTCATCGGATTAGCCAACGGTCGACACGGCTACTTACCACCTCCCGAACAACATCGGCTCGGCGGTTACGAAACCTGGCTGGGCACGAATGTTGTCCAAAAAGATGCTTCAGTAATCCTGACTGACAATCTGTTGGAGATGCTGGAAGAACTTAATATGCGTAAATAACCCTCAGCAACAGGTGCGGAGTACGTAAAAGGAGCCAAGGTTCAAGTCCCTGCGCCCTCATTTTCTTACTCGCTTCTCTATGACTGCTAATTCAGCAGAGAATAAGGGAGGAAGCGCACTTCCTTCTATTCATCGAACAATATCCCACACAGATAAAAAAACGATATTATTTTGTGTGTTGATAGCAAATAACTTCCCTTCCACCCAGTTATTTCCAAGGTTGCTGGCAACATACTTTATATTCGAACTTTGAAGCTCTTCCATATTATTGTGTGAGCGATAAGGGGCAGACGGTGATTCGGAGTCTGTTTTGGTTAAACGTAATAAATTCTCAGTCTTTGCTATCTGAGGATTTTGCAACCTATCGGGTGAAAGAGATGTAATCTTGTAATCAGGGTTATGCCAGATCGAGTTACTATTGGAAAAATTATTAAAATTATATTGGATTTTAGTTGGGACGGGACCACTCTGCCAAGATTCGATACTCCACGGTGGTTGGGTATTAAGCCATGACTTGATTGTCTTAGAGTCTGCCTTGAATATTAGATGATACGCGCCACCTCCCCTGAAACTATCAGGATTGCGCGTATCACCGATTGATAATAATACTGAATCATTCGGCCACTCCTTTCCAGTATAAGTATAAAACGTACTTTCAATATTTTTCATTACTCTTTGGGATGGAGTGGGCACTAAACTCATATAGTACCCTACTCCCACAATACTTAGAAAGCCTACTAAGAAAATTAACCAATGCTTAAAATGGAGCTTCATGTTTGATAATCTATTTGGGGATCGAAGGTTAAAGTAGAATTGGGTAACGTATAAGGGGTCAGGAAATTTTTACGTAACGAAATTATCCCTTAAGAGCCCTGCCCCCCATTTTATCTTCCTGTTGGAAATGCTGGAAGAACTTTATATGCGTGAAGAACGCTCAAATGTGTTTTTTATCTTCAAAGTAGAAAAGAGACAATGATGCTGAACCGACGTGTTTTGTTAGCAGCGATGGGAACCGTTCTTTGCCTGACCACGACAGGAGTCTCCTTTGCGGCCAAACCGGACACCTCTGGTAAACCCAACATCATTCTGGTGATGGCGGATGACCAGGGCTGGGGCGACACCGGTTATAATGGTCACCCGTTTGTGCAGACGCCGTCACTCGATGCCATGGCGAAGGACGGGTTCGTCTTTGACCGCTTCTATGCCGGTGCGCCGGTCTGTTCGCCGACCCGTGCCAGCGTGATGACCGGGCGGAATCCGAATCGAGCCAAAGTCACGAACCATGGCCGCTACATGCGACCGCATGAGCAGACCATCGCAGAAACGTTGAAAGCGGCCGGATATGTCACCGGCATTTTCGGTAAAGTGCACCTGGGTTCGGGCCAACCCGACTCGCCCTGCAATCCCAGCGGCATGGGGTTCGATGAATGGGTGATCGGCCTCAACTTTTTCGACAACGATCCCTACCTGAGCCGCATGGGAAAGATCGAGCATCGTCAGGGAAAAGGCTCGGTCATCCTGATGGATGATACGCTTGACTTCCTCAAGAAACACAAGGACGGCGACAAGCCGATCTTTACGGTCGTCTGGTTCCCCTCTCCACACGCCCCGCACGCGGAAGTGCCGGATGGCTCCAGTCTTTATAAGGGCAAACCCAACGCGGCGTACTACCGCGAGATCACGCTGCTCGATCAGCAGGTCGGACGCCTGCGGCGCGCACTCAGGGACATGGGCATGGCGGAGAATACCATCGTCTGGTACTGCAGCGATAACGGTGGGCTGGTCAAGGAAACGTCCGGCGGTCGCGAGAAAAAGGGGAGCATCTACGAAGGGGGCCTGCGCGTGCCGGGCATCATCGAATGGCCCGCACGCAAGCTCAAAGGTCGCACCGCGGTCCCTGTGGCGACCTTTGATATTTATCCCACCCTGCTGGCGATGGCCGGCGTGGAGTTGTACGCGCCGCACCCGCTCGATGGCATGGATGTGAGCGGCATCATTTCGGGGTCGGTGTCCGAACGCAGTAAGCCGATGGGTTTCTGGCACAAATTACAGGGCGGGCAAGGAACGCGGAGCGACCAGATTCAGAAAGCGATCATGGAAAAGCAGCAGGCCGGCGCCCCCTTACCGCATGATCCCAAAAGAGTTCGCAAAGACGTCGACGAATTCCCCCAGTTTCCCGAAGAGACCACGACCGGGCATGCCGCGTGGACCGACTGGCCCTGGAAACTGCATCGGATCAACGGCACCAAATTCGAACTCTACAATCTAAGCGATGACCCAATGGAAAAAACCGATCTTTCCCAAAATCCTCAACAGACCAAGCGGGTAAAACGGATGAAGCAGGAATTAGATACATGGATGCGGTCTGTGATCCGCAGTATCAATGGAAAAGATTATCAGGAAACGAAGTAAAAACTGAATGAGGAATGTTACAGGGGACAAGACTGATTGGCCCTGCCCTCTTTTCACTTTCTGTGTATGTATTGACGTCGCCTACTCCAACGTAGGGGCGGGACCCACGTGTCCGCCCGCCTTGCGACATTCCATTTACAATAAAAAGAACAATTGGAACCAGCGCGAAAGGTAATACAGGAGGCAGACATTGATCACTCTAGAGTTCTGACATCTTTTTCTCCCCGAATATGCACTAGCTAAAAAGAAAAAACTAGCGATGTTGAGTAAAGAAGAGCTTGGAAAGTATTGCGATATAGATGGTGCCATAGAAATATTGGGGCGATTACTTGGGTGGAGTCCAGAAAGAGTTATTGAATGGGCACAACAGTTTGAGGACCAACTGGAAAATCCCTGGTTCGATTACGAAGGTTTTTTTAGGTATATATGTAAGGCATTGATTCCCCCAGAAACGTTTCAAAGGTTAACGCCCGATGAACTTCAGTCATTACAAAACTCCCTTCATGAGCCATTAATTCCGCGTTTTTGGTTAGGAGACAAGCCCGATGATCGCGGGTGGAAAATAGTCCGACTACAAATAGACACATGTATTGGCCTGTATGACAAAGAGTATTTAAAAAACAAGAAAGTGATATCACTTAAAGATCTCGAGCCCTGAATCCAGAGTAAAAAAGGAGCAGGAGAAAGCTATTAAAGGACTATTAAAGTGGTCAGGACTCTATTAGTACTTAATAGTCCTGACCACTTTATTCTGCACAGCAACAGCATTTTCGCAAATTAAAACCGTTACCGATAATCTTCCCAGAGATCCGCGTTTTCATAGCTGTCGCGGATGCGCCATTCTCGGAGGAGGGCGAGCAGTTCTTTCTTCTTTTCAGAATGTGCGGGCGCATCCCAGAGATTGTCCACTTCCAGAGGATCGGCTTTGAGATCGAACAGTTGGCCCCACGGTTCGTCGAGGAAATGCACCAGTTTCCAATCTTGCGTGCGCACCATGGTCATAAATTTGCTGGTTGTCAGAATGCCATCTTTGGCCTGTTCGGCGAACACGACGTCTCGTAAACAGGACGCCGCTTCAGGTCCCGATTGGAGCAGCGGCAACAGGCTGCGTGCTGCCATTGGTTCGGGAATGGGGATGTCCGCGATGTCCATCAAGGTCGGACCAAGATCCATCTGCTGAACCAGACCATCAACGGCCCGCGGTTCTCCAAAGCGATTGGGGGCCCAGATGATCATCGGCACGCGCGTTATGACGTCGTACATGGTCCATTTCTGGCTGTGTCCATGGTCTGTCAGGCAATCGCCGTGATCAGAGGTGAAGATCACAATGGAATTGTCGAGCAGTCCTTTCTCTTCCAGCGCCGCCATAATCTCACCCACCTTTTCGTCAATCATCGTGACGTTGGCCAGATAATAGGCGCGCTGTCGGTGCCGCTGTTCTGCTGTCGGTTCAAGCAGATGCACAACGGAATCGTGATCCACTTCGTTGTTATGAATGCGCATCGCCTTTAACGGCTCCGGCTGGTTAGCCAGATCGCTTTCGAGAACGGGTGCGATGTTGAGCTCTTTTTTCAGATACGACTCTGCATACCGGGGAATCGGATCATAGGGCGGATGCGGGCCGGGAAAACCAATTTCCAGAAACAGCGGTTCGCTGACGGGGTAATTGCGGATCCAGTCGACTGCCATGTTCCCCACAAACATGTCGGGATGCATATCCTCATCCAGCAGCCAGTCAAAGGCGCCCAGGCTTTCCTTGTAATCAGGTAACTGACGGTAGAGTTCCCGTTGCTGTTTCACCAGGCCGCGCGCCCGTAATGCTTTATCCCACTCATCGTAAAAGTAGCGCCCTTCCAGGTAGCGATCTTTGTTCTCCACCACGTAGCGCTGTTCGAAGCCTAGTGGAGTGGTATAGGGCCAGCTGTGCATTTTGCCAATGTTGACCGTCTGATAACCTCCGTCATGCAGGTTTTCGATCCAGCCATGCTTCCAGGTATCGGCATTTTTCAGAATACCCGTCGTATGGGGATAATGGCCTGTAAAGAGTGATGCTCTTGCAGGTGCACAGGAAGCGGCTGTGATAAAACAGTTGTTGAAAACAATACCCTCGCGATGCAAACGATCAATGTGTGGCGTTTCCATGAAATCATAGCCGGCTGCCTGAATCGTATCGAACCGCTGCTGATCGGTAATAATGAGTATGATGTTTGGTCGCTGATCTGTCATTGGAATGCCCTGCGCCCTGCCCCATAGTGATATCGGAAAGAAGTCGAAGTCTTTGATTGGATCGAAACAGTATTGTTTATCTATCAGATGAGAGCGGACAGACGCAAGGACTGCAGTCGGATTTGGCAGGGATGTCACTGAAAAACGTGGTTGTTACTGTGAAATTCACCTGCTGTTTTATGCTAAGCACTCCAGCGAAATAAAGGAAAAACATCCCGTAATAGACATAGGAGGGGTGGTTGAGTTAGAATAAATGAAGGCTTATACATCGAACAGTCTCAGCCCCAACCACAATGGGCAATCCCAGAAAAGAAACGACTTTGATCTCACGATTTTTATACATCAGCGTTTTTGCAGCAATCTGGCTCTCTTCCCTGTTTAGTCAGGGAGCTGAGCGTACGCCTGATCCAAAGTCGGATGCTTTCTCGACCGTCATCCAGCCTCTCTTTCAGCAGAACTGTGTGAAATGTCACGGCAAGAAAGAAAAGGTGGACGGCGATGTCAATCTGCTCCAACTGGAACATGCCGATCAGTTGGTAAGTAATCCCGAACTGTTGGAGAATATCATTGAAGCGGTCGACTCTGGGTACATGCCACCCGAGAGCGAAAAGCCGCTTTCTGAAAAGACAAACAAGCAACTGGTCTCCAGTCTGAAAGCGTACTTGAAGCAATCAATTGCATTACAGAAGAACTGGCCAGAAACGCCGATTCGAAGAATGAATCGGTTTCAATACAACAATGCCGTTCAGGATCTATTCCAACTCAAAGTGGAAGTCTTTTCGCTTCCGGAACGGATGATGCGGGAGCATGACAATTACTTTCAGCCACAAACGGGAAAAATGCGCCCGGAAGTCAGAGTCGGCAGTCGTCCGCTGGGCAAGTCTCAGTTAATCGAAAGACGACTTGGCGGAGTGGCCGCATTTCCCCAAGACCTGCGTGCGGAAAACGGGTTCGATAACAGAGCCGATCACCTTTCACTTTCGCCATTATTGTTGGAATCATTTCTGAGACTGAGCCGTTCGATTGTCTCCAGTGCCGACTTCAACTCAAAGACCTGTGGTATCTGGAAGGAGTTTTTTGAATTTCCGAAAGACAAGTCGACAGAAGAAACACAGGCGATTGTGGAAGTTCGCTTAAGAAAATTTCTGACACGCGCCTTTCGGCGTCCCGCCAGCGATGAACTTGTCAACCGTTACACCTCTTATGTAATGCGGCAGATTCAAAATCAAAAGTCTTTTACGGAAAGCATGCAGGAAGCGGCAGCAGCAGTACTGGCTTCGCCTCAGTTTTTCTATCTGTATGATCAGTCGGCTGACCGGGATTCTCCGAATCAAACAGGAATTGATGATTTCAGTCTGGCATCGCGGCTTTCGTTTTTCCTCTGGGGCAGCATTCCTGACCAGACACTACTCGATCTGGCGGCAGCCGGGAAACTTCATGAGCCTGACGTTTTAACGACGCAGGTTTCCCGCATGTTGCATGACGAACGTCTGAAACGATTTTGTGACAGCTTTCCTGTCCAATGGCTGCAACTGGAACGGATTATCTCTTCCACTCCCGATCCTCAGCGGTATCCGCAATTCTACTTTGCAAAGTACCGTGCCAGCATGCATATGATGCTGGAGCCATTACTCTTGTTTGAGACGTTACTGATTGAAGATCAGTCCGTGCTGAAGCTGATTGATTCCGATTTCAGTTATCGAAGTGATTTGCTGGAAGCCTGGTATCGCGATGGGAAACGGGGAAATCCAGGCTCGCCCGTGACAGTGAATTTTCGACGCGTTCCTGTGAAAGACCGGCGGCAGGGCGGAGTGATCACCAATGCTGCCGTCATGACAATGACATCGAATGCCACTCGCACCCAGCCGATCACGCGCGGTGCCTGGATTGCGGGCGTCATTCTGAATGATCCTCCCAAACCACCTCCCGCTGATGTCCCCTTGCTGGAGGATAAGCCGAAGGAGGGCGAAGAAAACTTGACGTTGCGAGAGCGATTCGCTGCCCATCGAAAACAAGCCAGTTGTGCGGGCTGTCACCAGCGGATTGATCCCTTAGGGTTTGCGTTGGAAAATTATGATGCAGCAGGCCTGTGGCGTGAAACATATCCCAATGGGCGAACGGTCGATGCCAGCGGCAAGCTGCTAAGCAAACATGAATTCTCAAATATTATCGAGTTCAAAGATGCGTTGCTGGCTGAAAAGGACCGGTTTACGCGTGCCTTTGCGGCGCATTTACTTTCATTTGCCCTGGGACGCGAAATGGGAGTGGCAGACTCATTGGCCCTGGACAAGATTGTGGCTGATACAGCAACTGCCGATTACCGGTTCCAGTCTCTCATCAAAGAAATCGTATTGAGCCCCCCGTTCTTACAGAGTACAGTCAGGCAGAGGAACGAGTCCGTCGTTGAATAAGCAGACTCGCCCTCAAACATAATTCCGAACACGTTAGCTTAGAATGGTAGAATGATGATTGAAATCAATCGGCGATCATTTCTCCGCGGCGCCGCTGGTGCGACCCTGGCATTGCCCTGGCTGGAAAGTCTCGCGCACTCTGAAGTTCCTCCGCAACCGGCACAACGACTGGCGGTCTTTTATGTGCCCATTGGTGTTGTGCGTCGTGGTTTCTTTCCGGGCGAACAGGATGCAGCGATTCCCAAATTCACAAGTAGTCAGGAAGAGATTGCCCGGGAAACCGGTCTGAAAGTCGGGATGCGACCTCTAAAAGAGCTGACGCCCACTCAGCAGCCACTCGAAAAAGTCAAGCAGAAAGTCACACTGATCACCGGCATGGATCGTTTCTACAAGCATGGAAGTGACGTTCATGCGCAATGTGCCTCCTGTTTTTTAAGCAGCGCTACTGCCCACGCCGTCAAGTCGTCGGTGTACCCCCTGTCCCGGACTCTCGATCATATCATCGCTGACCATGTCGGGGAGAAGACTCCTTTCCGCACTTTGGAATTGAGTTGCAACAACCATCAGGACAACAAAGAGTCGATCTATTTTGATAATATCTCCTGGTATGGAACGGGGCATGTGGCACCCTCGATTCGTGATCCGCGAAAAGTCTATCGCCGGATGTTCGGCACACAGGAGAATCAGGCCTATCGCGATATCACGGGACTGGTTCTCGAAGATGCGCGCTCATTGAACAGACGACTCGGCCGTGCAGACCGTGAAAAATTTGCAGAGTACTTCGATGGCATCAGAACGATCGAAGAACAGATGGATAAACTCGATCAGATTAAAAATGAAATTGGCAAAGCTTCGGTGAAAGAACCAGATAACTCACAACTCCCCCGTGGCCAATATATTCGCCTGATGGGAGACCTGATGGTGGCTGCACTGCAGGTTGGTTTAACCAATGTAGCCACGTTGATGATTGGTCCCGAACGCTGGGATACCCCCATGCGATACGAATCGCTGTTCGACAAACCGATGAGCCATCATCAGATGTCTCATAATCAAAATAAGTATTTGAAAGAACTGTTGCAGGTGGATCGATTCCATATGGAACAGTTTGTGTATCTCGTGCAGAAGATGGATGGCATTCGTGAAGCGAATGGAACGACATTGCTTGACAATACCATCTTCACGTATGGTTCCGGTCTGGGCGATGGTGCCACGCATCAATATACCGACCTGCCCATTGTCGTCGCGGGTTCTGGCGGAGGACAATTAAAGACGGGACAGCATCTGCATTGCTCCGATGGCACCGCCCTGGCAAACCTCTGGCTCACGCACGCACAAGTCATGGGTTTAAAGCTCGATCGATTTGCCGACAGCACGGGCCCGGTCCAGCAATTATTGACCTGATCCAATCCATGGTTCTTTCTCTTCACCGCTGAAACTCCCCTGCCTCTGCTGAATAAAAATATCTTGACGCCGCCCCGCCGTTTGCCATGATCTCTGGTTATGCGTCGCGCGCGAGAACACTACTGGTTCAGGTGAATCCCCGGAACGAAACAAACGGCACCATCCCATAAACCGCTGGTTTGAGCACGATTTTCCCCAACCAACCCCAAAAAAGTTATGCGGGTCGACACACGCCGACGCACAACACCACACAACCAACACCGCCCGCCCCCCTGACAACACATCCCGCCACGCTTCGCCACAGAACGTTTTTCCAATCCCCTTGACCGCCCCACGCCCTTCACAAAAATCCATTTCACAATCATGATACTCTCTCCCGATGTAGGGGCGAGTCTATGTGCTCGCCCGCCTCACGACATCCCATCCAAAATAAAAGAACAACGGGAACCAGCACGACAAACAAAAAGTGAGCGGGTCGGCGCTAGCCGCCGGTAAAAAAACATCGAACCAGAGCGACTAACAAAAAAAGTAAACGACACGGCATCAGGTAACGATTCTTAATTCAAAAACCGGGGCTAACGCCCTTCGGCTAATTAGTCATTCCGGTTGGAAAGTCACCAAAAACCGGATCAGCCGCACGGCGTTAGCCGCGGTTAATACCAACCTGGGTTAGGTTGCGGTCCTGGTAATCACATTCAATCATTAAAGAAACACAACCTGGCCGCCGGTAGATTCCAGTGAAAACAAACGCTTCACCAGCAAACAAATCCTACCAGATCGCCACGGCAACCCGAGAGATAAACACCCCGCACCAGGGTGAAGAAACGGCCCCTGATCAAGTTGATCGAAAACGTCCGGGCAACGAACGTTTCTCAGATCACAAAATCAGAAACCACAGAGCCTGCACCATTAGCCGCAGGGCGTTAGCCCCGGTTGAAAGTGTCATCGCAGGAAAGAAAAAATGTCAGGTCCATAAAATTATTGGCCCCGACATCTTAAATTGTTCTAAATAACCCCAAAGCCCTGCTACTTATTCTCGTTAAATAATTAAATGACCGAGTTAAACTTTTGCTCGTTGTTCAATCAATATATCAAGCTGAGTTCTAACTTCATTGTAAACCATGACTGTACCACCAAGGTCTTCGATTCGTACGACGACACCTATTTTTGTAGGTTCAACTTTCCTCTGCCATTTTTTATAAGAAGCAATGGCCAATGTATAGTGATTGTTACTAAATTCTTCTCTATGCTGAGTCCATTCACACCAATCATGCTGAACGGTACCTCGCGAGCGACGATTTACTTTATGTTCATATTTTAGTTCGTTCGGTATGTCCACTGTTTCTGATTCATCATTACCTTCTTCAGCAGTAGACATTCCATCTATGATTTTTTCTTGATCAACATCGCCTCTGAACATTCGCCATTTTAAAGAGATGCCGAAATAATTCTCTAACCCCCATTTCTGAACTTCGGGGTCATGTACCACTGTCACAGTAATTCTTTTTTTTGCAGTTGAATCTATCATTTGAGCAGGTACAGGTATCTCAAAGAAAGCAACTTGATCTGCTCCTAACCGCCCTTGATGAAAGAGGATTACAGAATAGTCGTCACATTCAGTAGCTCGTGCAGCGTCAGGCCATCCGTTCCCCAATACATCCAACCATCGTTTTCTATCTAAGTGTTCTTGCAAATGGTTCAAATCACCTCGGTATCCAGCAGAATTTATAAGAAATGCCTTAAGTAAAGGAGCACTCACGTTAGCTGGTCCCATGTCGGTCAAGTCATTTAAAACAATGGCCAACTTATTAGCGACGCGAGGCGCAGCAAAACTTGTCCCATAGTCGTATGCAATGGCTGGAGATAGTTGATGACTAGCCATTACCACATTAGTGGCTAAATTAGATTGCACCCAAAGTGGGTCAGCACTCCTAAGTAAATTGCCCCCAAACTCTACAAGATCAGGTTTTGTTTCTTCTTTGATTCCTGGGCCAGAACGCGTAAATGGTGATGGCTCAAATGCAAGAGCAATTGCAGTATCGGCTGTTTGCGAAATTAATGTAGAGGGGGCAATAGAACCGACACTCAATGCTAATCCTGCCTGTCCCGGATCAAGGATTCGAGAGTCTGAATCACATAGATAGGAAGGATACTCAACCTCTGAATTAATGTATTCGCGTATTTGATTTAGAGGGATGTTGCCTGTCGAAACTACAAACACAATGTCAAATTCACGACTTAAGCGGTCAAGAGTACGTGCGGTCCACGAAGTTCGAGGTTGAGTTCTTTTGTTATCTGGATTCCACTTTTTAGCAAGGTCTGCTACAGACAAGTTAAATATTCTAACCCCCAGAGGGACGAATTCTTTTACAACTTCTTCAATAACCTTGGAAAATAATCGCTCTTCTTCTAATTGGTTAGAAGCGTCCAATATGCGTGCACTAGCAATCCATGCTTTCCCGCTATTTCTTGCCCCCTTATTCAGATCGAGGGCATAATAAGCCGCCAAAGATGCGACACCCGAACCATGACCATTTTCATCATATGGATTATCTGGAGAGTGCTTTAAAAAAGACTTTAGCATCTCATCCTTAGTAACCGGTTCCAAAAATGGGTTTCCCGAGGAAACACCAGAATCGACAATACAAATAATTGGGACCTGATCATTGGGTGCACTAATTGTTTCAAGATCTTGAATTTTAAAATTTTTACGAACGGTCTGAAATGTCTCAAACTTTGGTTTAGGTTCAAACCATGATATTCTTCTTTGCCACCTATCCTCCTCGACCAGCCGTCGAAACATTTCTCCAGTACACCGAATTACGGCTCTACAAACTCCTTCCCTTTCTTCGTGTTCAAACAATGTTCCATGAATACCGTTGGCAAAGACACTTCGCAAATCTGCTAAGATCTGGCGAATTTCTTCACGTTGCTTATTCCTACCATTTAGTAGAGACAGTATTTCTATTTCACAAATTACATACTGCTTCTTCACCAAATCATCGTATTTAGCAAATAGCTCATCGCTTAATCTATCTTTGGGGTCCCCTCGTTCAACATCTTCAATCCGAGCTAATTCCGGGTGTTTGACTCTATCTTTTTTAGGGATATCAGCAGCAAACGCTTGGATTTTCTCTTTAAAAGAGTGAAGGTCGCTACCCGTTGGAACTGCAAGTGTAATAGATTCAGATCGATCAGTAAGTGGCTTCAGCCCAATCCCAGATATTTTTACAGGCCCATCGTGTGTAATTTTGTAGAAGATTGTTCTTCTTTGCTCGTCAGTCAAACTTCTCAATTGCTTATCTAGCTGATCAACTTTTGTACCTAGTACTCTTGCAATTTCGTTTTTGCGAGCAAGAAGTTCTTTGGAGAGTGGGACAGCTCTGCTTTTTTCTTTCTTCCGTTTTTGTATCGTAGGACCAACAAGCTCTCTCGGTGGGAATTCATTATCCATCGGCGTCTATCTCACGATCCATCGCAGCCATCATACTTCTCATATACTTCAATTCTGAAGAGATCTGCTGAGTGGTTAGTTGCTTCTTATCCTCTAAAATCATAGATTTGATTGCTTCAATTAAAATCGATTCAATTTGTGCAAATGATAGTCCTGCCATTTTTTTGACCAGTGAATCAAGTGAACCACTAAATCTGACTCCACTTAGGTGTTGCTGTATGAATTTTTTTCGTACTCCTGGAGACGGAGAAGGGAATAAAACTACATCGTCGAATCGACGCCAAATTGCTGGATCGAGTAGATATTGATGGTTGCTTGCACCTATCAATATGCTCTCTCTAGAGACAAAGGTGTCCATCGCTTGTAACAAACTATTGACTACTCGTTTGAGTTCCCCCACGTCCCCCATGTCACTTCGTGATTTAGCCACTGAATCGAATTCATCAAACAAAATTACCATCGGGGTTTCTAATGCTATATCGAAAACTTGCTGCAAGCGTGCTGAAGTGTCTCCCAAGTAACTTGAAATTAACGCACTCAAACGTACTACACCAACCTTTAGATTAAACTGATTAGCAATATGATGGGCAGTCAAAGTCTTGCCACAACCAGGTGGTCCCCAAAAAAGTAATTTTGACTTGGGAGAATACCCATAACGAGCTAGCTTCGCTGAATTTCGACGCTCATCAATGAACCGATCTATTCGCATCCTTGTCTCATCTTCAAGAAGTAGATGCTCGGTACTAGCAGGTTCATGGAAGATAGCAAGTAACTGCTCACCCGAACGTCGATCTCGGGGTAGTGTAGATAATTTTCTGTTTGGCACATTTGTAGATTGGCTAGAATCAGCCCCAAGTGCAGATCGAAGCTCTTTTGCGAGACTATATTGATTGGCGGCTAGTTGATCAGAAATGATTGACTCTGCCAGTTTCCGAAAGACAGCATCATTTTTATCACGGTGAGCTCGAAATAGCCGTGTGACAGATTCAACATCCGCGATTTGTTTGTTTCTTGCACTTGTCATAATTAACTCAAATTAAAGCAATATTCGTAAAGCCTCCTACCTGTACCCATTCTATCGGTTACAAACTAATGCTGAAGCCATCAATTCCTAAGTAGCTATAAAATCAAAGTCATCCATACATCATCAATGGCAATATACACACTTAAATTAACAATCCTTTAGTTGAGAATATGAGTGTTTAACGGAACACGGACACTGAACACACACAAGTGTACACATAAGTGATAACATTGTCTATAGCCATCTTATGCTTTCCAGACTTGTTCTACTAGGAACTTTTTTGACTGTCTAGTTTGTAAATAGAGAGTTTCCCCTCTCCAGTAAATGATCCTCAACGACCAGCCCAATTCGACGTTGACCTAATCATAGTTAGGGCACCTTCTGCTTCCACACGCCCCCCCAATGAAATACAGGATCGTCGACTGCAGGTCGCGCTCGCTGGCTTTCTTTTCGGATGTAAAAGGCGTTAGCGATTTCGCCACTACACTGCAGGCGTTCCCTCTCCCTACCGGTTGTTTACACCAACATATGCACCAACTATAATATGTTCGTGTTACAACAGCTGTTAGGGGAGTGTTTGAATGTCAGTTTTAGAGGCACGTTTTGTTCGCGGCTTGATTGCCGTTTTGGTGTGGGGGGGCTTGTGGGCCTGTCCGCATGTAGGTCGGGCTGAGTCCAAGGTAGACAAAGCTCTGGCGGCACGGAAAGCGGATGCGAAGCAGTTTTTCAGTAAACGGGTCACGCCCTTCATCAAAAAGTATTGCCTGGAGTGTCATCAGAACAGGCGCCCCACGGAAGCCGGACTCAGCTTTGACCCGGCCCTGCGGAGTCCCGGGCATGCCGCCTTTAGTGAGAAGTGGAAGAAGTCGGCGGCCCGCGTGAAAACGCACGATATGCCGCCGGAGGGGTTGGATCAGCCGACCGACGACGAACGCCAGATGTTTGCGGAATGGCTGCAGAAGGTCAAATATCTCAGTCCGAAAGATCCGGGACCGTTTGTCATTCGGCGGCTCACCAAAACGGAATATGGCAACACGCTGCACGATCTGTTTGGCGTCGATCCCAACATCGTCGCCAGTCTGCCGGACGAAGTCAGCGGCGAGGGATATCTCAATTCGCTCTCCCCGCTGCAACTCGAACAGTACCTGGCCATCTCCGAAAACGTGTTGAATCAGGTTCTGGCGCCGGAAGGGGAACCGCCCACCAAAATACAACAGCAACTCTTTGGTGAACCTCCCCCGTCCGGGACCGACGCGCAAGCAACCGCTGGCAAGGTGGCGTTGTCACTGGCGCGAAAGGCTTACCGCCGTCCCCCCTCTACTGCGGAAATTGATGTCCTGCTGAAAGTCTTCGACCTGGGACGACAAAACAAACTGAGCTACTACGCCTCCTGTCGGCTGATGCTAAAGGCGATCCTGGTTTCTCCCCAGTTTCTATTCATCACGCCGGCCAAGGAGATTGAGACGGAAAAGGGAATTGTGCCCCTCGATGATTTTCAGCTCGCCTCGCGTCTGTCTTATCTGTTGTGGGCCACCATGCCCGATGAGGAGCTGATGGCGTTGGCGGATCAGGGAAAACTGCACGAGCCGCCGGTCCTGAAAGATCAGGTCAGGCGGATGCTGATGGCCCCGCGATCGCGGGCTCTGTTTGACGGCTTTGGTGCACAGTGGCTGAAGCTGGGGAACCTGCACGAGCGAACGTTTGACCCTGAAAAATTTCCGCAAATGAACGCCGCCCTGCGCACGGCGATGTACGATGAAGCCCGGCTCTTTTTCGAAAGCATCGTGCGGGAGAACCGCAGCGTTGCGAATTTTATCGACAGCGATTTTACCTTCCTCAATGAAAACCTGGCCACGATCTACGGTCTGGAAAAAACGGTCACCGGCCCCGAGATGCGCAAGGTCAGCCTGACCAATGGCAATCGGGGCGGAATCCTGGGAATGCCCGGCGTGCTGGCGGCGACCTCCTTCCCCAACCGGACCAGCCCCGTCAATCGAGGCGTCTGGGTGCTGGAACAGGTGCTCGGGGATCATGTCCCCCCTGCTCCGCCCAATGTGCCGTCACTGGAGAAACAGGATCAAAAACAGGTCGCCAGTCTGACGCTCCGCGAACGCACCGAACTGCACCGCTCCGAGGCGGTCTGTGCCAATTGCCATCGCTTACTCGACCCGATCGGGTTCGGCCTGGAGAACTTCGACGCCATCGGACGCTGGCGCGACCAGGACGAGAACGGCCAGGCCATCGATGCCTCGGGCGAGCTTCCGGGAGGTAAACATTTTTCCAATCCCCAAGAACTAAAAGCCATTATCGCCGAGCAGAACGCAAAGTTTTCTCGCAATCTGGTCGAGCGACTGTTAGCCTATGCATTATGCCGACGCTTGGAAGGGTATGACGAGATTGTGATCGATGAATTGATGCAGAAGATCGCCAAAGACGACTATCGCATGCAGACACTCATCACTGAGGTCGTCACCAGTTATCCGTTCACGCATCGTCGCATTGAGTGACCAGCAAACCACACACCCGATTTCCTCTGCATCCCAGCAACCCACCTGAAGGCTTTCCCATGAGCAATTATAAAACAATCGACCGTCGCACCTGTCTGAAAGGGATGGGAACCGCACTGGCTTTACCTTTACTGGATGTCATGGGCTGGGCCGAAGCCAGCGAGAAAAAAGAATTCAAGCCGCCGGTCCGAATGGGGTTCATGTATATGCCGCATGGCGTGATCATGGATCAGTTCTGGCCCAAAGATCCCAAGACGTTTTTGACTTCACCGCCCCCTGCCCTCGCATCGCTGCGGCCGGTACTTGATCAGTGTCTGCTGATGAAAGGCATCGCCGGCGTTTCCAACGGTCCCTTCCGCGGCGCGCCTCACGCGCTCGAACTCTCGACGTGGCTCACCGCGGCCTTGCCCGATCCGGACAAGCGAGACGAGATCAGTATCTCGATCTCCGCCGATCAGATTGCCGCGAATTCGCTGGGCGCGTTTACCGCGCTGCCTTCACTGGAACTGGCCACGATGCCGCAGACGTGGAAGGAAAACCAGGCGGGGTTGAACGAGGCCTACTATTCGCACTGCAGCTTCCGCTCGCCAACCCAGGCGGTTCCTGCCGAGACCAATCCCCGTAACGTGCTGAACCGTCTGTTCAACAAGAAGGAAAAAGGGGACGGACTGTCGGCGAACGGGATGAGCAGTTTAGACCGCAGCATGCTGGATCTGGTGATCGGCGGTGCCCGCGATCTCAGGCGCACCCTCTCGCAAACCGACCAGAAGAAGCTGGATCAATACCTGGACAGCGTGCGTTCGGTGGAACGACGGATCGCCGCCATTGAAATGCGCCAGAAAGAAGCGGCCCTGGAAAAAGCAGGAATCCGCCCGAGCCGCAGTCACAAGAACGACTCGCCGCCCATCGAGATCAAGATTCCCGAGGGAGACAAACGGAGCGAGTACATGCAGGTGATGTGCGACCTCAACGTGCTCGCCTTCCAGACTGATACGACCCGCGTCAGCACCTACATCGGTTCGACCCCGAACGGCGTCTCTTATCCTGAACTTGGCTTCAACGACCAGCATCATTCCCAGACGCACCACAACGGCGAGAAGAAGAAGGTCGACAAAGTCGCCGCGATCACGAAATTCAACATCGACCAGTTTGCCTACATGGTCAACAAGATGCACAGCCTGAAAGAAGGGGACGGCACCCTGCTGGAGAACTGCATCATGATGTGGGGCTCGGGGCTCGAAGACGGCGACCGGCACACCCGGGCCAACCTGCCCTTCATCCTCGCCGGAAGTGGCGGCGGTGCGATCAATACCGGACGCTTCCTGCCCGATGTGAAAGGAAACCAGGGCGACCTGCTAACAACCTTACTGACGTGCATCGGGATTCCGCTGGACCGTCCCGTGGGGATCGCCACGAAGCAGATCGCAGAGATCCCTGCCAAATCCTGAAACAGTTACCTGCCTCCCTAAACAAAGTGATATCGATCCCAGATGCAGCAGAGTAGATTCCTCGTCAGGTCCTGCGCAGAATCGCGTGCAGGTGCCTCTGTTCAAATCAAAATGAGAGTAGTTCGGTCTCTTCGTTTAAAGACCCAAAAAACTGATCCGTCTCTTCATTCCAGTCCGGCAGCTTTCGCACTCCCGGTTCCAGTGTCGCTTCCATCACGCCGACTTCAGCATGTTCGTATCCCAGAATGTGCCCCAGTTCATGACAAATAACAGTCCAGAGATCAATCAAACCATCTGCCTCACTGCCGGACAAAGCAATCAACGTTAAGCGACTATCGAATTCAAACTCGTGATGATCCAGAGGGGTCTCATCAATAAACCAATGATATCCTGCGGCGTCCTGATCGAGATAAATGGTATCCGCAGATGCCAGCCCCAGAGAATCGCCTTCTAAATCGCCGATCCGCACCTGGATTTGATCGAGTTTTTCTCGTCCACTGGAATTAAGATTAGTAGTCAGGCTAACCTTTGCAGATTCCAACATGCTCTCTGCTGCCGTTTGAGTCAAAGTGTCTCCACTCTGATTTAACGTCTGCGATATTTTTACGATCAGTTGTTGATTCCAGGCTTCGGGAAAATTTGCAGGATAACTGATTCGGGAAGAGTTTGCTTTCCCTTTGCCGTAGTTGCTCACAAATAGAACCAAATCTCTGATTTCGACGCGATTGTTTTGATTCAAATCCGCAAACCAGGCATCGTCTGAATCGGACTCACTGGGAATATCTCCATAGACAGTGATAAAGCGAACCAGGTCACGGATATTGATTTCACCGTCGTCATTCAAGTCATAGGGATTGGCCCAGATGGTCGTATCGGCATTTTCAATATTCAGCGGTTCGACCCCCTGCCCGTTTCTCAGACCAATCAGGGAATTCGTAATCTCAAATGAAAGTGTCTCCGATCCCAGGCTCTCGCCACCCAGCCCCAAAGTGACTTCATCCTGCTCCTGTGCTTCAAATTTAATGCGGGCGAATAACAGTTGATTTTCGATGCCCAGATCAGCAGTCTCAGTGCTGGCGGCCAGTTGATGGATTACACCATTCGCGTCATAGATCATGCCAGACTGGTTCTGTGTAAACGCCTGACCAAAATGAATCTCAGTGGCGGAAGTCGCGACTGTCAGATAATTCAGATCGACAGCAACCAGGGCCACGCCTTCGCTGTTTAAGTTTTCAGTATGCACCCAGATTTCCACCCAGTACGTCGACCATTCTCCGATCCAGGTTTCATTCGCCGGTAATACAGACGCTTCACCGTTGGCGTCAACAGTGGTCGGAGTCTCTACGATTCGCAAGGAGAGAGACTCATCCGTAGATTCTTCAATGGCGTTGATCGTCAGTGTAAATATTCGCTGGAAGGTACCGTTATCTTCGGGGGTATCCAGATTCTGATCCAGGCCGCCATCTTCGACCTGCACCGTAATCCGCGCGGTGCCGGTCCTGCCTGCGGGAGGAGCGACGCGCAATCGCGGCCTGCCCCCCTCATCCAGAACGGTCAGCCCGGAATCAGGAATGACATCAGGATTGTCTGACGAGGCCGACCAGATGACAGGCCCCTCTGTGACGGGTTCCAGTCCCGTGAGATCGATGGATTGCTCTGGTGCATTCTCGCTGATCACAACATCCTCAATCAGATCAAAGGTCGTTCCCGCAAAGCCGTCGATCTGCGAACCAATCCAGATCGTATTTTCTTCCTCGTAGGCCACCAGAAACGTCTGATTAACATCGTCGCGAATGAGATTGATGAAGAAGCTCCCCCCCTGCATCGATGCCACGCTGTTCCCGGAAGTAAGGAAGCCGCTCACTCCGGTGGTGCCATCGCCAAACGTGACTCCGCCTCCTTCATCGATGGAACCATTGTCCCAATCCATGCTCCGTACCAGGTAGTTTCCGTTCGGGAGTGCGGTCACTCCGGGTGCGCCTGCTCGATAAGCCCCCACCCTATCGTCACTGTGAGCACCAACGAGGCTGTTGGCTGATGTAATCACACCACTCACCCCTGTCATTCCATTCCCAAAGGTCACCGCACCGGCATCCACAATCGCGCCATAGTCCCAGTCAGGACTCGCCACGACATAGTTCCCATTGGAAAGTACGGTCACAGCCGATAGACCAAATTCACTGTGCCCTAGCTGATCGCCGGCTGTGGAACCGACCAGGCTATTGGTTGATGAGACGAGACCACTGCTACCGATGGTCCCATCGCCGAAAGTTACGGCTCCGGCGTTCAGGATTGTGCCGTTATCCCAGTCCGGGCTGCTGAGCACATAATTCTCATTCGTGAGTGCCACAACTCCCTGAGATCCCACTCGGTCACCTCCTTTCGCCCCCACATAACTGTTTGCTGCCGAGACTGCGCCTGTCACGCCCGCGGTTCCACTTCCCCAGGTGACCGCTCCCACATCGTAGAACGATACATTTCCCCACTTCGAACTGACCACGACATAATTGCCGTTTGCCAGCACAGTCACACCATCTAAACCGACGTAAGAACGATCCTCGGTCCCCACCAGGCTGTTATCCGCAGAAAGAATCCCCGTTATTCCAGTGGTCCCGTTACCAAACGTGACGGCTCCTTTTTTGAATGACCAGTTGCTGCTGATGGCGACATAATTTCCATTGGGCAGTGCGACGACGCCACCAATGCCCACGTTATCTGCGTTGCTCGATCCGACCAGACTGTTGGCGGACGAGATTGTGCCGTTAATTCCCGTGCTGCCATCACCGAACGTCACCGCACCAACGACTGTCCCAGAACTGTCGCTCCAGGCGGGACTACTCACAACGTAATTCCCGTTTGTCAACGCAGCGACCCCGGCATGTCCCACCAGGTCATCTTTCGTCAAGCCGACCAGACTATTACTGGCGGTGATTGTGCCGCTGACGCCTGTTGTGCCGCTCCCGAAGGTGGCAGCGCCGGCATCAGACACGGAGCCATTATTCCAAAAAGGACTGCTCACCACGTAATTCCCGTTCGCGAGTGGCGAGACCCCATTCAAGGATGGACCTCCAGAACCCAATTTGTCACTTTTTGCGACACCAACAAGACTGTTCGTCGCAGAAATTTCTCCGATAACACCAGTCGTACCACTACCAAAAGTCACGGCACCGGCATCGATAATCGTACTATTATCCCACAACGGACTGGTGATCACATAATTGCCGTTCGTGAGCTCTGTTACACTGGACGTGGTCGGATGAATGTAGCCCAGTTTGTCGTCAGCCGTCGTTCCCACCAGGCTGTTGGCTGAGGAAATCACGCCGCTCGTTCCCGTCGTTCCATTCCCGAATGTCACCGCACCGGCGTCCATGACAGAACCGTTATCCCATCCCGGGCTGCAGAGCACGTAGTTCCCATTGGCGAGCAACGTGATATTCACTTCTCCGTCTTTGAAGTCTCCGACAAAATCTTCTTCAGAGGAACCGATGAGGCTGTTGAGGCTCGAGACGATGCCAACTGTACCAGTGGTGCCATTGCCCCAGGTCAGCGCGCCGGCATCTTCATAGGAGCCGTTGTCCCAGAATGGACTACCCACGAGGTAATTTCCGTTCGCAAGCACTTTGATTCCCGGTTCGTTCCCATAGTTGAAACCGATGCTGTCGCTCGCGCTGGCCCCGACCAGACTATTCGCTGCTGAGATCGCACCGGTCACACCGGTGGTCGCGTCACCGAACGTAACTGCCCCGACGTTGGTCATCGATCCGTTGTCCCAGAAAGGGTTACTGACAACATAGTTGCCGTTGTCCAAAACGGTAATCCTTGCACCGCCAATGCCATCGAGGGGGGAAGCCCCGATCAGGCTGTTGTCCGCCGAGATGACGCCGCCCACGCCGGTCACTCCATTCCCAAACGTGACTGCGCCAACTTGCCAACCCGGGTTTCCATTACTCCACTTCGGACTGCTCACCACGAAATTCCCGTTGGGTAACGCCGTGACGCCTCCACTTCCGATCTGTTCATAAGAGTCCCCGACCAGCGTGCTGATCAATTCACCCGAGTCGCCATTGAAGAGATAGACGGCCCCGCTCCAATTGTTGTAACTCGGGTCGGTGACAACAATGTTACCAGTACTCAACGTGACCACCGAGTCGCCGAAGTCAGAAAAAACAGCAGGATTGGGATTGGTCAATTCCGAAAAGGCAGCCGTGAGCATGGTACGCGCTTCCAGGAATTCGACCTGACAGTTCGTTGGTTGAAAACGTTTTTTGTGCGTCCGGGAAGCAGCACGTCGCTGCGGCCGGGCGAACAGTCCCTGGTACATCGGTCGCATCAAATACAGCAGTTTTTGGAATCGTATCTGGCTGTGTCTCATGATTATTTCCTTTCCCGCGAACGGGATGTCTCTTTCACACTAGTCTCTGCCTGCACCAGACTTGGCGATGCTTGAGAGGAGGGTGTGCAACGAGAATCGGGAGAATTTCTGATTTCCCCATTTTTTTCCTGTTTAATCCCGGCTTCGGATGAGGGTAGAGAACTCATGTGAAATTGACTGGATTGTCGTGAAAGATTTCAGTGCAAGAAATCAGGCTTATGCGTTTAATTTTTCCCGGCATCATTTTTTTTCACAGAGCGATAGTCCTTCAGCACCAGTGGGAGCACTGTCTTACCCGTAGCAGGATCGACCAGGCGAGCCGATTTCAGCTTCACCTGGATCAGGGCGTACTGACCGTTGTCAGGAATGCGATCGGCAGGATAGTCCCTACTGTGAAATTTCGCGTCGCCCTCAATCCAGGGATGGCGGGGTAGTGTATCGATCAGCTTGAGCGAAGCCACTTGAAACACAACCTCCAACCTTGGCTTCTGAGTGGTCGCCGCCAGTTTGTAATTTTCGGGTGGCCAGATCTCTTTATCGAAACGCAGCACTGGAAAAATGGGTTCAGCAGGTTTGACGTTCGTCAGACCGGGAATACCCTGGTTGTTCGGGATCAGCAACTTGTGAGTGTTGCCTTTTGTATCCGGGACAGCAAATTGCTGCTCCAGTACCACATCCCGGGGGGCAATCGCAAACAGATCCAGGAAGCTTTGTACTTCTTCAGCAGACATCGGCGGCTGAATTCGATCAGGGTGCTGTAAGTCATACATAACATGATGCAAATTGTATGGAAGACCGGCTTTCAGCCATGGGACCAGACTCCGGGAAACCAAAGCGGGGCTGGGACGCTGGGGATCCAGTCCTTCGAAGCGAAAATCATTAAGTTGCACGGCAATCTGATCCGGCACGGTCTCTGCACACCGCCTGGCCCAAGTTTTAAACTGTTCCGCTTTAGCAGCCCGCTCTGCATCACTCGGAAGAGCTGGCGACCCCTTGTCAAAGAAATGGATTTGATCGGGCATTAAGCCGGACAGGGGAACATTTTCAAAACGCCAGCGCATCACCATTAACTGATCGAGTCGCTCCTTGTCATCCAGAAATTCAGGGGCGACTTTCGCAATCAGCGGCAGCATTCTCTGCGGAGTCAGTTCGAGGGGTTGACCATTCCCTGCCGGCTGATCCGGGATTTTTTTCTGGGGCTGGCTGGCTTCAAGCTTCTGTAGCAACGCATGATCCAGAGGCGCCTCAAACAGGGGAGCCTGATGATCTTCACCGACAGCCAGACGCGTGGGTATCACATCGAATACGACACACGGACGCCCTCCTGCACCCTCATTTTGAAAACCAGCATCCAGGAGTTTCAAATCACGAACCTGGACGTCCAGAAAAACGGCAATGCGTGTTTCACCCGGTTTTTGTGACAACGCTGTTTTGACAACCTGCTCCGGCAACGCTCTTGTCAGCGTCCTGCCGGAATGACCGAGATTGAGCAGAAACTGAAATGTTTTAAACTGAGGCCCCGGAACGCGAAACAGTCCGGTTTTCGTGCCGTTCAGATCCAGCTCCCCTCGTTCGTCAAAGGCCAGATTCTCATCCAGGGAAAGGTAATGTTCTGGTTCCTTGCCTTGCTTCTGTAAAGCGGCAGCCAGTTCCTTATTCAAACGGCTTGAGATCAGTGTCGATTCATCCGTTCTTCCATCCAGTGACAGTTTTAACGTCAAGCGAAATCGATTCTCGGCAGCCCGAGCTCGCTGTGCCAACCAATCAGTTAGTCGCTTCTGCTGCGCGGTACTCAGAGTGTTGTCTTGCTCACCCCAGTCCCGACCAACGTTTCCGGCATAGGGAGGAAAAAATGGACGGCGCGTCGGATACATCCGTTTGTCGATACTGGACTTGAGTTTCGACAGGGTGTCACTGGCATCACTTAACTGCTGGTCTCTCCTGGTTGAAGCCGGTTCTGAACTGAGCATGTTCGGAATGCCGCTGCTGGTATCGAAGTATTTCTTCAGTTGGTTGTTTGTAAAAAGATAAGCTGCCTGATCCTGTTTTCCGGTATGGTTCCAGATTTCTTTCCAGGTCTCTGCATGCAGCTCGATCTGTTTGCCGTTTGCGATCAGACCTGCTAAAGCAAATTCATCAAAGGGAATGACCGATTCCGTTTTTTGAACAGACAGAGCATTCTCGGCGGTCAACACGGAAGTGGGATATCGCTCCAGAGGGAAACTAAAAAGGTGAGTTCGCAGCGTTGGTTCAGCATAAATTTCGATGGAATCCACACTTCCAAAAATGGCAGGCAGGTTACGCTCGGTGATTTCCAGTAGAGGTGAACTACGAAAAGTCACAACCGTGGCGATATACGCCCAGCGTTCTGTACGGACTCCCCCCGTATAACCTTTGATTGTCCGACCAGGTAATGTTTTGACAATTTCCGGCGTGACAGGCCAGAAAGTCGATCCGGCAACAGATGGTCCAGCGACGCTGATCTTTTTACGATAGTAGCCTGTAGACGGCAGAACGGGGAATGCACTCTTCCATTCATCACCGGGGGCGACAGGGCTCTTGTCCTTTTTCAATGCGGCCACTGCCAGACCGTTGCGGGAAAAGTCGTAACGCGACAACCTCGCTTTCGAAAGAAAGCAGATACGAAACGGAGTTTTGATCGTCATCTTCGTCAGTTGGTTCCGATACTCCCTGTTAAAGCGCTCTTGTACAGCTCGCTTTTCAAATTCATTGTTGCCTTTCCAGATCCCGATTGCGCCTCCGGTCTGATACTTGAAGTTCACAAGTGACTCGACGACGGATTTCGGAAAATGATTGGCGATAAAAGAAGGCAGGAAGGGTTCAATCCATTCAGCATCGATTCCGAGTGCGACCAGTTCGAGGAACTTTCCGAAGTTCTGCTGTTCTTTTTCCAAGGCCTGTTCCGCCTGCTTGTACACGCGGCTTCGCTCCGTTGCCGATGGGATCGAATCCAATCGTAAGAAATGATCCAGATGAATGACCGGTAATCCATGTAATACTGGCAGGCCATGTTTCTCTGCCAGGGCTCGCGATGACTGCCCGATTTCATCATTCGCCAAAAGTTTGAGATCACCGGGGGTGCCCTGTGTGTCGGCATTTGAGGGTTCGTTCATCGCAACAGGACGGTCGGTCTCATTCGCCTCCGGTTGGGTGGAAGGAGCCGGCGAGTCTGCTGCCGATGCCTGCTCAACGAACTCCTGATCGCGTCGACTGAACTTGGATTTGGGAAGGCTCACCAGAATGCCGTTGGGTAATATGAGTTGTATGTGCTCTCCTTTGACACCCGCAAAGGCCGCTTTGACCCGTTGTTTTCCATCGGCGCTGGTCCAGATTCGATCTTCCGCAAGCGCAGGACCGAACAGGATACCGAAAACCAGAAACAGCATGATAAAACATGGTTTGAACATAGGGCTCTCCCTTGATGAGATTTACGAATGAGCTTTCTGAGTGGATGGCCTAAATAAGAATGTGGCTCAGGCAGCTTTATGCATTGAACAGAGCATTCAGCACATAGAGACCGCCTAAAAACAGCCCCCCGCAGGCGATGACCAGGATCAGCATAAAACAGAGGTAAAGCACTGACAGGATCAGGTATAATGTGATTTGCATCAGCCCCGCAGCAATGCGAGGAGCAAACCAGCCGGTGGCTGTTACGGCCAGCAGGCTCCACCCACCCAGTTCGTAAGAGACACCACCGATCAGAAATGCCATGATGCCCATCAACCGCAGCGCCAACCCCGTCCGTTCAGGAACCCAGCGAAATACAGATGAAATCAATTCGACGATGGTTTCCGTCCATTCATTCGCGAAATCTCCAGCGGCATTGAATACGTCATCGAACACACCCGGTCCGGCACTGCCTTTCGAACTGTTCCCCCCGGTATAGTTTGTTCCCCCCCATTGATTTGCCTGATTGCGATGATCTACCCCCAGTGAACTATAAGCGTTGTAAGCACAACCTGTTGCCTTGCCAGTAATATAGTCACTCAGTTCCTGATCGGTTGAGTCGTAGATCGCCATGTTGTTTTCTCTCCTGAAGGTCCCAGTACGATGGGGGAGAATTCTCTTCGCCTCCCCTGTATCTTCCTTGGCGATGACTCTCAGCGAAGTGTGCAATCAGAAGTCCTTTTTTTCTGAATTTGCAGCTTTTTAAACATCTTCCGGCAACGGATCGTGAAAAGTCAGCGTTGCGAAAGGGGGGGATTCCCCCGTAGAATACAATCCCGCCAGAGATGCTTTGCCTATCTGTAGGGGCCCCTGTTTTCAAAATTCCCCGGCATAGATCCGGGACGACGACGTTAATCTGATCGACAGGCAACGCAGATGACCATATCTTCTAAAGATGACTCAAACAGTTGGAATCAATCGATTTACGATCAACTGCATGAGCTTGCTGAGAGGGCCCTGAGTCGGGAAAGCCCTGGACATTCCCTTCAGCCGACACTCTTGGTCAATGATGCTTACCTTCGCCTCCAGGAACAACAAAATCTCAATCCCGACGAACGCTCATTAATGCTGGCTGCAGGAGCAACGATCATTCGGCGACTGCTGGTCGACTACGCACGCCAGCGAAAGCGACTAAAACGCGGTGGAAAAGAGGGCCGCGGAATTCCGTTGCACATTTCTGTGGCGGATGACGCCAAAGGGTTAGACATCCTTGAACTGAACGATGCTCTGAAAACACTCGCCAAAGAGTTTCCCAGGGCGGCAAGGATTGTAGAACTCAAATTTTTTGGCGGTTTGACCGGCGAGGAAATCGCGGAACAACTGGACGTCTCCTTACGAACAGTCAATAATGACTGGAAGTATGCCAAGGCCTGGTTGTATCGCGCGCTCGGTCCGGACACAGAAAGTGACCAGACAAATGACTGATCCCCAGACAGGAACAGTGCAACGGGTTTTCCTGCAGGCCCTGGATGTCCCGGCAGAGGAACGCGAGGCCTGGCTGCAAAAAAAGTGCGGCTCGGATAAGAAACTGTTGGCCGAAGTACGCTCACTGCTTGAGCATGCAGAACCCTCCGCGGACCTGCTGGAACAGGATCTGGATCAGGTGATTGCCGACATTCCACGACTGGGAGATGAGGACACTCCCGAAAGTGAAACAGCACCGGAAGACGATCCGCCGGTGGACTGTGATCACTTCCTTTCCCGGCTCTCGCAAGTCGGAGTCCTGTCGCCTGATGAATTCGCCTCTGTGAGTGATTCCGTATCGTCGAACGAACTATCAGCCGATCCCCGACAACTGGCCTCGCAACTCGTGACGGAAGGCAAGTTAACTTCCTATCAGGCCTCTGCTCTCCTCAAAGGCGAGCCAGAACTGCTGATCGACAAATATCTGATTCTGGACCTGATCGATGTTGGCGGCATGGGCATGGTTTTCAAAGCCATTCATCGCAACATGAATCGGATCGTGGCTTTAAAGATGATTTCACAGCAGATGCTGGCATCAGAAGAACAGACCAGACGTTTCAAACGGGAAGTCCGAGTCGCCGCCACACTGGAACATCCCAACATCGTTCGCGCCTACGATGCCGACGAAGCCCGCGGCGTCAATTTTCTCGTGATGGAATATGTCCGGGGAGACAACCTCAGTCGAATCGTGCGGACTTCAGGGCCACTCTCTCTCAGTCAGGCGGTTGACTGTATCAGGCAAGCCGCCTTCGGGCTGCAACATGCCCATGAGCGCGGAATTGTTCACCGGGATATCAAACCGGGCAATCTGCTCCTCGACGATCAGGGGACGGTCAAATTACTCGATCTGGGACTGGCACACATCGACGATTCGATTCGGCATAATTCTTTGGATGGTGACTCGACCGCAAATGACAGCGGCCACCCGTTTGTCAGCCGCTCGGAATTGACGGCCGCCGGAGCCATTCTGGGAACAGCTTCATTCATGGCACCGGAACAGTCACTCGATGCACATCTGGTCGATTCTCGATCAGATATCTACAGCCTGGGATGCACCCTTTACTATCTGCTCACAGGCGAAACACCCTATTCCGGAAATACCATCTTTAAAGTCTTCGTGCAGCACCGCGAAGCAGAGATCCCTGACCTGCAGGAAAAACGTCCCGACGTTCCGGATTCCGTCGCCGCGGTCTATCGCAAAATGGTCGCCAAAGATCCGGACAATCGCTTTCAGTCCATGCGGGAATTGATCGTGACACTCGATGACTGTCACATTGCACCTCCCGACTGGCAGACTAAAACTCCCCCACCCAAAGCACCGTCTGCACCTGACAATTCTGAGCCGACGAGCGTCGAACCTGGAAAGGTCCAGCCACGCACTCAGATGACACCGCGCACCAGGGCAGGTCTGATTGTGGTAGCCTGTCTTGTGACTTTGGTCGGTGTATTCGCACTCTTCTGGACTGGTGATTCACTACCAAATCAAAACCAGGCAAAGGACACGAATGCATCGTTGAAGGAATCCGTGGTTTCTGCCAATGTCAAACTTTCCGACCCCTCGCAGGCATCGGCTGCCGACCTGCTCGCTTCGGGCGACTGGGAATGGAAAATCGAAAAGAACCTGGGGCCCGTCATTAATTCACGGAAATTTGATCTGGGTGGAGACATGACTGCCGACGAACGGACTATTGTTTTCTCTTCCGTTCGTGACGCATCTCCCCCCGGCAATCGTGATTTATGGATTGCGACCCGTCCCTCGCGGGAAGCAAACTGGTCTGCCCCGGAACGCTTACCGGCAGAGATTAATACCGACTCCAAGGAAGAGAGCCCACAGATTTCCGCGGATGGCCTCAGACTGTTATTCCATCGTGGAGCACAAACTCTTCTCTCAACGCGAGCGAGTCTGGATGCACCCTGGCAGGAAGCAGTTCCCGATCCGATCCCCGTGGGAAACAAAGGCGCTTACAAATTAACACCGGACGGTTTGACAGCCTTCCACCCCTCCATTGTCTCGTCCTGGAAAGGCCTCTCAGATCATGACGACACCCTCTTCGTCTGGCGCCGAAAATCGCTCGATGCTCCCTTTGAGTTTCTGAGTGAGGACGTTCTGCCCGCGGTCGGTCTGACAAGAGATGTGGGAACCATGAGTAATGACGGTCGCCTCTTCATCATGACTCAGCATCTTGAGTCTGATTCGGAAAAACCCCAATCCAGACTCGTGATGTTTACGCGATCGGGCTGGAATCAGCCCTGGTCAAAGCCGCGCCTGCTCTTGCCCGAAAATATTCATGGAGGGGGACGCGAACGGCTCCTCAACGATGGCAGAACCTTGCTCTTCGTATCAGGTCGACCGGGGGGACAGGGGGCAAGCGACCTGTGGATGGCCCGACTGGTGAAAAAACCACGATAAGGCCGACTCACATACGTCTTGTTCAATGATGGTTTCCTGGGCTGTTGTGACAGACAGCAGCATCGAGTCTCTGGAACGCAGGATAAACCAGAATCATCTCCCCGGTTAATTCATCTTCCTGACAGCTTAGAAGTCAAATCGTTATTGATCTAGAGCTTTGTCAAGCTGGAAATTGAGGGTGGGGTGTGTTGTTTACGTGCTCCGTTGTCGTACTCTCGTGATATCCATTATCTCATAATTATAAAATGACACTCCACTAGTTACCGTCGTGATAGAAGTGATCTCGATTGTCACTGCATCTCGATGACCACCTTTTCAATTTTGCCGGTGAATTTGATCTATAACAGTTTTGAACACTAAAGGAACAGAGGGAGTCTGAAATCTTCCCCGTATTATTACTGCTCTTCAAGATGGTCACTTTTTTATGATGGAACTGCGTCAGCGAATGCAAAAAACTGAAAAACGCAGGCAATGTACCTATGGATAAACTTCTCATACACAAAAAAACAGCAATTCCTTGGCTTTCAGAGTTTTATCTTGGTAATATTTTACCAACGCCAATGCATGCGGCGAGCCCGTTTCGTACTTGACTTACCAGCGGCCAGAAGGAAGACATAATGGACTATACCAGTATTCATCCATCAAGCATCAATCTAGCGCATCTCATTGATCTGCATTTATGGCGAGGTGCGCCTCAAAATCTCGACGAAACTCGTCCGATCGAGATCCTGGTGAACCATGGTTACGTTGTTGGATTCAGCTCGGACCGGCTGCAGCCAGCATGGTCGGCATACCGGGTAGCGCATGCGGATGAAGATGTCGACTACGATCGTCCCTTGTCTTATTACGACGACATGCGTCTTTCCGAGGAATACCGTATCGGACGGAAAACTTTTGGCAGGATCGGCGGCATTCAGCTGAATGTAGGGCACATGACTCCCAACGAAGTAATCAACAGGCAGTTTGGCCGTCTGGCGCAGCTGGAAACTTTTCTCATGTCAAATATGAGCCCGCAATATGCATCACTGAATAGTGGCGTATGGCTCAAACTTGAGACCGCGATACGCGAGATCAAAGATGAACAAGGCAAGGATCATTTGTGGGCAATCATGGGACCAGTCTTCGGCGACAATCCTCCTTTGATCAATCGTGGCCAGGGAAAACACCTGCCGGTCCCTGAACATTACTTCTGTCTGGTCGTCGATCCACAAATCTACCCGTATGACACTCTATCAAAAGTAGCCATCGACTGTTTCTTGATTCCTCAAACCGCTCCGCGCAATTCGAGGCCAGAAGATTATCCTGTAACACTGGAAGAATTAGAAGAAATTACGAATTTGAAGTTCTTCGCGTCGTGGGCGCGTGAACTCCCACACGAGCCTCTGGCGTCAACCGCAACAGTATTTCCTACCGAAAGCCGACTCATGAAGGTGCTCGAGAGGAAACGTTCAGAAGAACTGGCAATGGCAAAAGCGGAAGCCGTCGATACCAAAGCCGATTCTATAGATGAACTCATCGAAATACTTAAATCGGAAGCGGAAGGAATCCAGGCACAGAGGGGCACGCTAATCGAAGAGGATTTGACGCGTCTTCGTACAATCCAGCATACCATTTCCTGGTTGATTCGCGCTCGTGACATCTCTCCTGAGGAAGACGAACGCCAAGGCGCTACGTTGATCACATACAAGATCACATCAGACATAGGAGGTAAGCTCGAGCAGGGAGCGCGGACTGCATGCAACTTCTGGAATCGTTTTGTGGAACCGAAACAATCGATTGTGATTCGCCTTGGGATTTTCACTCAAAACAGTAACACCATCGCCAGGGCCTACAAACCCTATGAGAACAATGGAATTCGCTACGGCCGCGTTGAATTCAACACGAAATTTCTCGCGAACTATGCTGACGACGCGATCGCAGGAACGATCATTCACGAGATCGGCCATTCACTCGGCATCGGATTTAATAAGTGGTCAGAGTTATTTGATCGGGAGACAGGTCTGTTCAAGTCAAAGGCAATCCGCAAATTAGGCACGCTCGAATACATGGAAGTTGAGCGGGAAGGCGGGCCGGGCACTGCCTTCTCACACTGGGATGAACTTAAGTTCGACAAAGAACTCATGACCGGATATAAGGATCATGGCGAACATGTGCTCCCTGTCACAATCGACCTCATGAAAATCCTCGGACACACAGTGATCGAACGAATCACGGAGAAAACGCTGCTTTCAGATCTACTGCAAGATGCAGCAAGTGTGATGTTCTCCAGGCAGGATGAGGCCAAGCTCTTGAATCTCGACTACTTCGAAGACACAGAACTCCTTGAAACGATCCCTCACGGACGATAGGACGATTGAGGTCAGGAGCTGCTTGCTACTAAGTGCTGCCCCAACAAATGACATCAGGTGTTACCTCCAACGCTCGATCGCGTTTTTTTGTACGAGTACATCAATTTGCACCAGGGAAAGACAAACGGCGTTCCCACTGAGAAAACCAATACGCTGAGACATCATCAAAGGCAAACAAACCCTACCAGATATCACCAGTTGGATCTCAGATGAACGTTCAGCACATGGTGCACGCATGCGAGATACCAGAAACGGAAAAGATTCTGATCCAATTTCACAGGGAACGAAATGCGGATTGATTCTTATTTGATTTAATAGCAAGATACCATAAAGTCAGTCTTCAGCTTCAGATGAAATCGGTATCCATTCAATGATTTTTCGCCTTTCCCATAAACTCAACCAGAAAATTAAGACAGGGACTCTGACTACACATTCCTTAAACCAGAACCCGTTTACCGACTGGTCCTGTCGCCTGTTTACTGCTGATCGCCGTCAGTATATTTTGCTGAGCAACACAAAGTCCCTTTATTCCTGCCTGATGATCGGCAAAGGAATCACGAACGAAAGGCAATTCGCGGAAGGTGCCTTGAAGTGTATTCGGAATTTCACAGCCGATGATGCCCATCAACAAACGTTCGATCAATTCATTGCTCCCGAAATGGAATCCATTCAGTTTGCCAGAAACTTGAATCATTCCGTCACAAGTTCGATGAATCTACTGGTCGAATGCGCGCAATTTCTATTGATGGAACGTCAGCTTGCTCCCCATGAGGCTGGTTTTGAGCTGAATAATGAGTTGTTATCCGCCATTGTCGAAAAGAAATCGGATGGTTACTGCACCCCCAACTCAGCATTTCAGAGGATGGTGAATTTGCCAATCGATTTGAACGTTGTGACATTGGCAGAAGCCGAATTAGAAAAAGATCAACCGGAGAAGAAATCTACAATCTGGTTTGTGTACATTCTCCGGTGTGCCGATCACTCCTTATATACGGGCATCACGACAGACTTGACCCGCAGATGTCAGCAGCACAACGCGGGTACAGGTGCCCGCTATACCCGCAGTCGTCTTCCCGTCAGCATTGAGTACCACGAAACACAAGCCAGCCGCAGCCTGGCATTGAAACGCGAGTTAAAAATCAAAGCCATGTCACGAGTAGAAAAAGAAGCACTCATCAATTCTAACAACCGCTAAACGAAGTATCAGTCCGCCTGGTTGACCCAGCGATGGACGACCTCGTTCAAATCGGGTTCTTCGCCTTTGGGAGCTTCGAAGTAATAATGTTCCAGTCGGGAAATCGAGACTCCCAGTTCCTGTTTCCCTGCAGGACTTAAGCCATTATTGCGTTCAATATCTTTCAGAAGCCCCAGGACGGTAAACGGAGTAATGTGCTCCGGAACCTGATAGCGGGCCGTGGTCACGGTTTGAGTTTTTCGAGTACTCAATTTGAAAATAATCAGAATCAACAACAGAACGGCGACCACGCCCGTAATCGGCAGGAGCCAGGATCGCTCCGGTGTGCCGTATTCCTGCTGTAACATGATTTCTGGTTCAACAGACACCAGATCCGCATCGTCGAAACGCTGGTAGGTGACTTCGTGTTCCTTCAGTTTCGGTAACCCAAACGAGAATGATTCCGGGTGCTTCGTCAGGTCCGGCCGGGCTTCCATCGAAACCATCCAGATGCGTTCTGAATTGACCGCGTTTTCTGGGCCTGTTTTATCAAACTGTGAAACAGAAACCCCTTCATTTTCAATCGAAGTGATCTCAAATTCTTTTGGCTTGAGATCCACAATCTGTTCTAGATCGGGAATCAACCCAACCCCGGTCGCACGTACCTCCAGTTTAAGCTTTCCCTCTTTGGCTTCGCGTTCATCAAGGGTCTGCGTGATCTGTAGTTTCTTAAATGGCCGCAGGTCACCCTGTTCCGGCGCGGCATCGATGGGTAGCGGCGACGAACTGACGGGAACCACGGCATAGCCTGAGGTATCCATAAAATCCATGTCGAGGGTCAGGCTCGGAATTTTATCGACTTCCGGCCCTTTGGGCTTCAATAAGAGGTAGGCATAAGGTGTCACGCGCCAGCCATACTTTTCCGTCGCCCGGGAATGTACGTCTTCGCTCTGAAACGTAATCGAACGAATTTCGAAATGTTCTTCCAATGCCAGTTTGGCTGCTTCTTCAAATTTATCGCGGTAGTTTTCCAGAGGACGACCATAATTATAGTAATAATAGCCCCCTTGATTCTGGTTTTGCAGATACTTGGCAAATCCACCCGACTCGCGCTCAATCTCTTTGGTATGATGCAGATTGACAAACAGGCCAAACGGTTCGCCATGTCCTACTACATCGGAACCATCAATCTCGGCTTCCAGTTTGATTTCCGTCACGAGGTCCTTGTAATAATCGTAGACCTTCTTGGCTTCCCGTGCCTGTTCATGGTCTCCCACAATCTCGAAACCGGCTTTGAGATAACGGAATTTGACACCGGGATTCAGCGCACTGAGCCGCACAAACAGGGAGTTCGCAAACTGATCCATATGCCGTTTGGCAATTTCTCCAGGCAGTCCTTCAATCGCCTCGCGGATTAAAGGGAACTGCGTCGGATCTGATACAGAGGTATTCGAAATCTTGCCCAAGTCAGGTGCGCCCAGACTGGCGTAGAACCAGGTTTCATAAACTGTCGCTTCCTGTTTTTCCTCCTCGAGTGTCATTACCTCGGCGGCATAAAGCTTCGCTGCCTTCTGAAATCCGTCCAGTGAAATCTGTCGTCGCTCTGAAAATTCCGTGGTGCGGTTCAACTCCTGCTGAAATTCATTCGCATCATGATCCAGAGCCGCTTTGGCGAGTTGAACGGACCAGGACTTCGGATATTTCTGAATCGCTGTTTCCAGAACCTGCTGAGCGGTGGCGTACCCCTGTAAGACTTCACGCTGAATGTCTTTCTGCTTGCGATTGGTTTTCGCCGCTTTCTGAGTCGCGGGTAAACGCCAGACTTTCCCGAGGTTTGTTCTCATCGTTTGAATCAGAGACGCCAGTGTATCGGGGCTCAATCCATCCACGGTCCCGTAGATTTTTTCAATCGCGTCCAATTGATACACTTCTGCGGAACTATGCACCTGTGTGAACGCCTGCGTGATCAGTTTTTCATCTATCGGTTCGATGGGCAGTTCATTGATGCGTTGCAGCCACTTCGCAAGTTCTTCCAAATTACGCACCTGTTTTGAACGCGTGAGCGGAATTCCCTGTGCACGCTGATTAAAGCCCCAAGAAAACATATAAATGCTGGTCCGCTGTCGTTCGGAATTGGGATTATGGTTTTTCGTCCAGACCTGTAAAAACTGTTCGACCAGAGACTTGGCTGCACGCGGATCAAGCGGCGCCAGCTTTTCAATATACGGAAACGCTTCGTCCTCTTCTTCCACTTTCAGATACAGCTGGGAGATGGTTGTCATGAATTGCAGATGCAGTGATGGCTCGATTAACGCCATCCATTTCTCATTCGGAATCAGTTCGAGAATTTTTCCCGTTTCGATCGCCCGGATTCGATTCGACCGCGACACTTGAGACTGCATCGACATGCTATTGGAATAATAGTAGTTCCCGTAATAATCTCGTTGCATCATCCGTCCCCGACGGGTGGAGTAATCATAGGTCTGAGAGGTTTGTGCTTCCCGTAACCAGTTGACTGCCATCATCTGTAATGTCGGCTGCCAGTCACTGGCCTGTTCGGGAGCTGCAGCCAGCAAGGCATCAACGGCGGTTTTCTGAAGTTCGAGACTCTTCAACCGAAACTGAGTGTTACTGCTCTGGGTCTGCAGTCCGGTGGCGACTGCGGCACCAATGGTGGAAAGAATTTCTTTGCCGCGTTCGGGCCGTTTACTGAAACTTTCATTCAGCCAGGCTTGTCCTAATTCCTCTTTAATCCGCGGCGTCAATTCTACCGCTCGCTTCAACGCTTCTTCCTTTTCAGACGGGCTGATCTCGCCAACCGCAAGGACTGCCTGCAAAGCCGTCCATGCGTTTTCCAGATGCTCGTTCCGCTTCTCATGCTGGGGGAGTGCAAGATAATACCGCGACAATAAATTGAGTGCTTCGCGATCATCCTGTTTGATGGCAGCGTCAAGATCAGGCAAGAAGTCTGCCAGAAACTGCGCCTGTCCGGAATCGGCCAGCAGTCGGGCGATCTGGCGCTTCGTCAGCAGGGCTTTCTCGGAAGCCGTTTTCGACTTTGTTTCAGGCGTCGTTTGATGCATTTCCCGAAAGCGGTTCAGATATTCCTGAATGGAAAAGCCGTTCTGCATCGAAATGCGAAACACGCCTGCCAACTGAGTGAATAATGGATCTTTCTGTTTCTGCTGCTTAGAGCTATGAGTGCCTTCCGACTGTTTTTGTGTCTCGTTCTTATCAGTGTCATCGTTCTCAGACGCTACTTCCGTTAATAGTGCTGCCAGTTCAAAAAAATCGTCAACGGTAATCACATTCTTTTCCGCTAACTGAGGATAACGCGAACCCGAGGGCCGCACCGGATTCTGTAGTGACGACAGCAGTTGCAGGTAGAGTGCCTTGGACTCTTCTTTCGGGAGTGTCTTGAAGAAGGGTTTGACTTGACTCCACTTTCCGAGTGTGACGTCCTGCTGTAGAGTTTTCAGCTGTTCTTCAAACGCTTTCAACTCGGCATCCAGTTTCTGCTGCAGTGCCTTTTTATCAGCTGCTTTCTGCTGTTCCGGAGTCAGCGGACGCTCTGCAACGAGGGGTTGATCGGAACTCGTAGACTTTTCTGACTTCGAGTCGGTTTTCTTCTCTGGGGGAGTGGCCCAGACTTTGATGATGGCCGAGGAGCGGCGATCAAACTTTAATTTTTTAATCGCCGCCAGTCGTTTCTGTTGATGCGCTTTTTCCTGCGCGTCCTCGGAAGAAGTTTGTGCAGAGCTGGATGACGCACTGGAAGTTGTTGTAACTCTGGCTGCAGCCTGAGCCGGCACTGCACCGGACGGTGTCGCATAAGCAGGTGACAGAGAGCGGCTCACCCGCCCCGAGGAAATGACGGCGCGCCCCTGGGCGGAACAGAAACTGGAATTCCCAACAACCAGGAAGATCGTAGATGTGATCGAAAGAGCGAGATGAAGTCGCTGCATCGTTAGTCACCTTTTTTAGTACAGTATCAAATAAACAGAAGCATTCTCTTCGGGAGTGAAATCAACCAAAATCGACGTTGGCTCTTATGAACCTCGCTTGTCAGGCGGTGGACCAGAGCTTGCCCCTCGATTGTCTTTGGGCTTTTTCTTCCCGGCCCCTTTCTTCTTTCCTTTTTTCTTGCTGTTACAGACACCATTGCAACAGCCCTTGCATTTACACTGTTTGGGAATCGGCATCCCCTGCAGGTCAGTCAGATCCAGATTCGCCAGTCGAATGACAGCTTCCAGATTTTCCTGCTGCTCTTTTAATTCGTCTGACTTTCCAGACTCAGCTGCGTTCTCTGCCAGCAGACGATAATTTTGACGCGCCGATTCAATAATCGGTTCCCAACCTTCTTTGCCGACTCCCTCCAGCCGTAAGGTCCAGGTCACATAATATTCCGCATTGGCCATTGCGGAACGCGCCTCTTTGAGCAGTTCTGCATCGGGATTGGGTTCTGCTTGAAGTTCGTCTAAAAGGGCCTGTAGGTCGAGGTAGGCATCGGGTAGCTGCCCGTTCAACATCATGGCCTTATTCCGTTCCAGCCGTAATTTCTGTGCTTCTTTCACACGGTCGGCTGGAACCAGAGGCAGCGCATCGTTATAGAGCTGAACCGCCTGCTCCCAGTCTCCCTGCTTGCCCGCCGCCTGCGCAGCCTTGATTCTCTGATCCACATCATCAAGCTTAAGCTGTGCCTGACCTGGCCCATAATGATAGGCTCCCAAAAAACAGGGCACCAACCCCCAGCAGAGTAGCAGCATGATTCTCATTGGACTTTCCTTCCTGCAATCAGATCCAATTGCGCGACTGATAAAATACGTTTCCTGTTTCCGTTTTCCCGACGGTCATGAGGCCGACGGGTGTAGTTGTTTTGTATTCCGAGAATGGTCCGATTTCCGGTGGGACTTTTCCCTGTTGTTTCGACTCGTTAAGACACCTGGCTTCCATCTGGTTCCCCAACGATGGAGCAACCAGGGTAAGAGTGCATAAATCAAAGCAGACAAGCCGCAGATCGCCAGAGCATATTCGCGACGTGTCAGTTTTTCGAACGGATTCTCTTCACCGCCGACCGCCAGTTGGTCAATCAAATCGGTACTGAGATGTTTTTCATTTCCGTTGTGATAAGTCCCGTTTAAGCGGATCGCCATCTGCCGCAATGTCGAGACATCCTGCCGTGAATGATGGCCGTTAATGAACGATCCCTTGAGTGAATCGCCGACACCAATTACCACCGTATTTGCAATCGAGACCGGCATTTTAGGCATGCCCACGCCGGGAACGGTATCCCCATCACTGATTAATAAGAGTGTGGTGCTGCGGGGATTCCATTGTTTTGATATTTCGCGTGCTTCTTTCAAGCCAGAAAACAGGTCGGTCTCGCCGGATACAAACGCATGATGCATCGGCAGGTCATTAAAAATATTGCGAATGACTTCCAGATCTTTTGTTTCTTCGACCACCCGTTTCGCCGCGTTATAGACGGCGACCACACTGGTACGATAGCGATTCATATTGGCCCGCTGGAAAAACGAATTCATGAGCACCGCCGCCCGCTTCATGCGAGATTGATCTTTCTCCGTGCCGGCATCTTCGAGCCGCATACTGGGAGAGACATCAAGCACAACCAGTAGATGCTTCATTTCATCATCCTCGATTGTTTCCGCCACATGAATTTTCGGGGGCAACAGCATTAAGGTCACCAGTCCCCAAGAGAGTGCTGTCAGCGTCAGCACGCATAGAGTGGGAGCAAATCGGGCCCAGTGAGCGGGCTGCGCATCCGGTCCGAACACCAGCGGCGCAATCCGCCTGACACGCCGGGAATGGAGCTGTTCTGCTCCAATGGCAATCACCAACACAACAAGTGCCGCCAGTTCTGCTACCAAGGCGTGTACCTCAATCCGAATAATGAAAGTGTGCTGCTGCCCAGCAGAATCAACCCTGTCAGACTATAGGGATAAAAATCATCCATCGACTCCGCCGCCGTCCGTTCCATCCGCGTTTCCTGCATTTTGTCAATATGTTGGAATACGGTTTCGAGTGCCGTTGGATTTTCCGGCTCAAAAACTTCGCCTCCCGTCAACCCTGTGATATTCACGACAGAGCCGGGAACCTCGCTGGAGGCGATGTGAATTGCATAAACCACGATCCCGTCTTCTTTTAACTTCGCTGCGATTTCCAGATCCTGTCCGTTACTCAAATCAAAACTGTAGCCATCAGAAACGAGTACAATCATCCGGTCGCCTTCTTCTCGGGAGATCAGCACTTCCCGACACGCGCGCAAGGCTTTTCCAATCGCCGTACCTCCCAGCCAGTTCGGATGCCCGGGACTGGTAGGGTCCATAAATGGAGGCGCGCATTTGATGGCGGAAACATCGGTCGTCAGAGGCACCCAATGCAGTACTTCGTTGCCGAAAAACGTCAGGCCGAAGGCATCGCCTTCACGATAATCGAGAAATTTATTGATCGCTTCCATCGATGCATCGTAGCGTGTGCCTTCTCCGAATGAAGCCGTCATACTGCCGGAGACATCGACACAGAGTTCGATATTCGTCAGCACCCGCCTGGATTTCGGTGCACTCAACTGCTGAGGTCCCGCCAGAATCAGCACCACCACCGCCAGCAGCAGTGCCGGTATTGACTGCGCAAAATTGACAGCGGTACCCCAGCCTCGTCCGCGCGATTGAGTGCCATGGTCAAACGGCATCACAACACGCCCCCCTTCCCGCCGCCAGACCCAGGTCAGCAGCAAGATCGGAAAGATTAAAAACAGAAGTATCCAGGGGTGGGTGAAACTCATTGCGTCTGGTTACCTGGCATAAGAAAACCATGTTTCATTTTAATCATTTCGGGGCGATTCCCCGATCTCCTTTTCAATATCAACCTGTCTATTCAATCGACTTCTTGTTCAGGAAGCCAGTGCAGCCAACTCCTCATCCAAAGCTTCCGCCGGCAGATCTTGATAGGGCTCGAGCATCTGAGCCACATTCACTTCCTGACTTGCATCCGGCCGATGCAGCAGAATTTCCAACTGCTGGAGTAACGGGCCGGCTTCTTTGTGTTGTTTCAATATTTGTGTGACCTCGGCAACGTCTGTCTGTTCCAGATGCAATCGCTTGCGCCAGAACGCGACCAGCATCATCTCCAGTTCCGCCATCTGCGAATTGCTCAACTCCCCCGAAATTGCCTTCTCCACCATCGGCTGCAGACGCTCTGACAATGTGGGGGGAGGCTGCTCATCTTCTTCTCCCTCCGCTGCCGCCTTTCGTCTAGCGAAGACAATCAAGAAAATCCCCAGTACCCACATGACAAAAATCAGTGTCATCCAGAGTCGATATCCACCAATCCGGGGAATGGAAACCGCATCAGGACTGTTCGGCTCGACCCGGTCCGCGGCCAGAATCGATTCCACCTGCACAGGAACAGCAGAAACTTCGCCGAGAGGTGTCCCATCTTTGCGTTCCAGGAAATCGGCGAGATTATATTCACCCGGCTGCAAACCGTAATATTCCAGTTCATACCGGAACATGTCCGGCCCGTGGGGATGCGTGCTGATGATTCGTAAAATAATCGGATCGCCGTCAGCAATCTCTTTCACCTGAAGCTCTGAACCCGGCAGAATGACTTCCTCGATACGTGCGGACATTCCGACTGATGCCGTCGATTGACTCTCCGCGAATCCAGCATGTGTGAAGACAAGGCAGAACGCGAGCCCAGCGAAAATACGCATCAGATCTAACAGCCGATTTCGTTTCTGTTTCCCAGGCATTAGCGGCTCCCTCGTGAGAGAATATCGCGTGCCGAAAAGAATTGACGCAACTGAGGCACAAACGGCTCATCCGTCTCGATCAGCAAATGGTCAATGCCGCTCCGTTTTAACTGAAAATCGATCTGTTCCTGATCGAGCCAGTTCTGTCTGCCGTGGGTCACAAAGTCAGCGCCCGTTTCTGCTTCCTGCGCCCGCATCAGCCCCGCGCCTTTCAAGTGGACTTCTGCGGGATCACGAAACTGAATCACCACCGTGTCATGAACTTGCGAGAGCTGTTTGAGAGCCGGCACGGCGCGCGGGTCATGTAGATCAGAGAGAACAATGATCAATGCCCGATTTTTCAGACTCGGGCTGAATTCAGCAACACGTTGCCCCAACGTCGTCTGTTCGTCGTAACGAAAGCGTCTTAAACGCACCAGCCACTGCATCACCTGATCTTTCGACAGGCTGGGATGAATCCGAAAATCGGTTTCGCCGACTCCCAAGACGCCGACCGGACTGACTCGCTCCAGACATGCAAATGCAAGTCCTCCCGCGATATGCAGAGCCAGCGCGTATTTACTTTTCGCAGTGGAACTGATCATCATCGAGGCAGACGTATCGATCAGCAGATAACAGGGCAACCGCTTGGGAGTTTCGTACTCTTTGATATACAACTTCCCCGTGCGGGCGGTCACGCGCCAGTCAATGCTCTTGATCGGATCTCCTTCCTGGTAAGGCCGCGACTGAAAGAATTCGAGCCCGGAGCCGAGAAAAGGAGACCGGTCGGTTCCATAACTCAAGCTGTCGGCCAGACGCTTCACCGCAATATAAAACTGCCGGGCATTCAGCGGATCAATCTGTTCCAGCAAGCCTTCCATGAAATACCTGTTTCAACTCGGAGAAAAATTGGTAAACGATTTAAAAAAACCCGGCTAAGCCTCCTGGGAAATCTGGGAAGGCGTAGCGCCCAGATCACGCAGCATATCCTGTAGAACTGCCTGACCGGTCAGACCGTCGGCCAATGCTTCGTAATTCAACCGGATGCGATGCAGAATGACGTCTTCCGCCAGCACAAACAAATCTTCGGGGATGACATAATTACGACCATTGATCAATGCCCGCGCCCGTGAGGCTTTGATCAAGGCAATCCCGCCGCGAGGACTGCAGCCCAGTTCAATATTCGGATGATTTCGTGTCCGGTTAATCACCTCAATCACATGTTCCAGAAACGTATCGCTGACATGAATGTCGTTCACCGCCTGCATACAGCGTACCAGATCTTCCGAGGAGCCAACCGGTTTGTGTTGCATCACGTCAAACTCTGTATTCACGACCGCCCCCCGGTCTTCTTTACGAATACCGAGTGCCATGTTGCGTTTCAAAACTTCGCGCTCTTCGGAAGGCTCCGGATAATTCAACCGGTGACAGAGCATGAACCGGTCGAGCTGTGCTTCCGGCAGTTCGAAGGTACCAGCCTGTTCTACCGGGTTCTGTGTCGCGATCACCAGGAACGGAGCGGGCAGGGACAGCGTCTCGTTCCCAATCGTCACTTTCCGCTCCTGCATCGCTTCCAGGAGCGCCCCCTGCACTTTCGGTGCGGCGCGGTTGATTTCATCCGCCAGTAACAGGTTGGTAAAGATCGGCCCGGTGCGGGTGACGAATTCATTGGATTTCTGATCCAGAATTTGTGAGCCCAGAATATCAGAGGGCAACAGATCGATCGTAAACTGAATCCGGGAAAAATCGAGCTCAATTGATTTAGACAACACTGAAACCAGCAGCGTCTTGGCCAGTCCGGGCACTCCCTGTAATAGAATGTGGCCGCCCGTGAACAGGGAAATCAGCAATCGTTCGACGACCTCATCCTGTCCGACCACCACAGTCGCGACCTGATCACGCACATCCTGAATAAAACGGGTATTTTCGAGAACTTCAGCAGAGACGTCGTTTTGATCAGTCATGGAAGAATTCATCGGCATCCTTCGATTCAGGCTATTTTATTGAAATGCTTACACGGCAAGCGGATCTACGGCTTGGCTGTATGAAGAGAAACAGCGTGCTCCTCCACAGGGATTGGAATGGTGATTACGATCTAAACAATGGTTCTATCGTATAAACAAGAGCACAGTGTATCTTAAAACCCTGAATCACAGGCTGTCAACTACTTTCATTCCATTTTCATGACGCATCCCAAGCCTCGTCAGTTCCACGAAATGAAAACCGTTTGAAAAGAGGGAAATCAATCACAGCGACCTGATTTTCTCATTTCCCACCACTGTCTTCATTCCCTATGACGGTATCAAGCTATGTGACCCCCAAAGCAATATTCATCCTGTCTTTTGCAGAGTGTGAAATTCTATAAATAATTAAATAATTAACTAGCCTAACCAACGGAGTATTGGTAACGTTGTTTATACTACTGTATCAGAAGTATACACTGAACCTTAATTTCAATCACCACTACACTTTACACAAAAGCTCATCACCACCTCCTTTCTTTAAAGACGACCCACCACCTGTTAATACAAATTAAAAAAATAAACTGGATAAGGGCCTTTATCACATGTTGCTTACGAACTGGCTTAAGTCGATAGTAAATCGTTGCCGCTCAAGTCGCACTCACCAGCGAAGATCACTCTGGCGCCGCCAACATGTTTCACATCGGCAGCGACGCTATCAATCCCAGTCAGTCAACATCGTCGAACTCCTTGAAGATCGTACGTTACTGACCTCATTGTTCAGCATTGATGATGTTTCAATCAGCGAAAGTGATAGCGGAACATCAAACGTCGTGTTTACAGTAACACGTAGCGGGAATAGTGCTGGTGACCTTAACAGTATCGCAACCGTCAACTTTTCAACACAGGATGGAACTGCGGCGCTAGCTGATGCCGACTATATTGCGCAGTCCGGAACACTCGTCTTCACTGCGGACCCTACCGGACTCACTCAGACACAAATCATCACCGTCTCCGTTAATGGGGACACGCTGACAGAAACCGATGAAACATTTCAACTGCTTTTATTAAACAGCAGTCCCGGAACGACAATCGCAGACGATACTGGAATCGCGACCATCGTCAACAATGACTCTGTTTCTCTCAGCATCAGCGACGCCACCGCGCTCGAAAATGAGCCATTCACCTTTAACGTCTCACTTTCTGAAGTCGCTGGCGCTGATATTTCTTTTCGCGTGACGACACAGACGGGCACAGCGGATCACAGTGATTATACGTTTCTGAATAATCAACTGGTCACAATCAAAGCGGGCGACTTATCCACGTCTGTTACCATTTATGTCCATGATGACAACACTCAAGAATCCGATGAAACGTTTTCTGTCGTCATCAGTGATCCTCAACTGGACGGAATGACTCTTCCAGGAGCGTTAACCGTTTCGGACGCTACAGGAACCGGTACGATTGTAAATGATGATGCTGTGCCAGGGTCGGTCTTCAGTATCGAAGATACCTACTTTTCTGAAGGCGATGATGGTACCCTGAATATGGTGGTTCGTGTTACCCGCACCGGTGCCAGTCCTGGAGATTTAAATTTTGCGACTACTGTTGACTATACGACCATCGATGGAACCGCGATCGCTGGTGAAGATTACACAGCCAAAACGGGGACACTTAGTTTTTCCGCCAGCGCGACGGCGACTTCCCAATCGAAAAACATCTTAATTTCCATCTCAGGCGATTTCTATAAAGAGCTGACTGAAACCTTCAACGTCCGCCTGAGTAACCCGACCGGAGGCAGTGTTTTAAAAGGGAATGTTCCCAGCCTCGATGGAACTGCGTATATCCTGAATGATGACACTGATTTTGCTTTTCAGGAACAACTCCTGGCAGACCCGCTGTATGCAAATCATACCTATGACCGATATGGAAGCCAGATTGCAATCGATGGAAATGTGATGGTTGTCGGTGCGCCTGACAATTCTGCGAATGGAGATAACGAAGGAGCCGTTTACATTTATGTACGGAACCAGCAGGGAACTCCTTTAGACGAATCAGACGATACCTGGGAATATGAAACCGCTTTATTACCCGAAATCCCCCCGTCCACAGGCGGCCAGTATGCCACACGCTTTGGTTCGTCTGTTGCCATTGAGGGCGATACGATTGTGGTCGGTGCTGAATCAGCATACGTTGATACAACCAATCGAGGACTTGTTTTCATCTATACCCGCTCAGGCAGTGACTGGAAAACAGTAGCGCCCCTGGTCGAAACACTTGATGTTTCAGGAACCTACAACACGAGTTACTTCGGTTCTGCCGTTTCCATCTATCAGGATACAATCGTAGTCGGTGCCAGATCCGATCATTCCGTCGTTTCAGCCGGGGGAGCAGCTTACATCTTTGAGAAAAATGGTTTGGACTGGAGCACTCCCGATATCAGGCAGTTAACATCATCGGATCTTGATCAAAATGATTTTTTTGGGGCGGCGGTTTCCATTCAAGACAACCTGATCGTTGTCGGAGCTCCCAAGGATAATACTTCCAGCGTCGACAGTGGATCAGCCTATGTCTTCACAAAAAATGGCGCTGACTGGATCACGAATGCGCCGGTTGAAGCAAAGTTGACTGCTTCGGATGCAAGTTCCTATGACTACTTCGGATATTCAGTGACGACAAATGGTGTTGATGTCGCCGTCGGTGCACATCAAACAGATGATTTTGGATACGGTACCGGGTCGGCTTACCTGTACTCCCCAAACGGCTCAGACTGGACGACGCTTGCTCCCACTGAGATCGAATTCACTGGCCAGGCCCAAGACGACTATTTCGGATCCTCGGTCGCACTCGGTTCGGACCGGCTGGTCGTTGGCAGCATTGGTGGAGGTGATCACGGAACAGTCCATGTCTTCAGTCAAAGCAACAGTGTCTGGGATCCGGGCACTGTGAATGAATCGATACTGACAATCACATCAAATCAAACACAACACGAAAATCTGGGGGATGCCGTTGCAATTTCGGGAGACACCATCGTCGCTGGCGCCCCCAATATCGATTTTGATGGCGCAGGCAGCGGGGCGGCTTACGTCTTCCAGGATACAGGAGCAGAAAACTGGATTCAGCGCAGTGAAGTCGGACCAGACCAGGTTACGACCGCCCATAATGCGGGAGATGCCATCGGAAAAGACATTGTCATCAAAGGCAATTATATGTTGATCACTGCTCCCGGAACAGATTCCAGTCTGGCCTCCGATGGAGTGGTCTATCTCTATCAGCGAAATGATGCTGGTACTGCAGCAGACAATACCGATGACACCTGGGATTTTCTCACATCCCTCACCGCGCCCAACCCCGTTCAGACACATAGTTTTGGAGACCAGATCGCGATTGACGGCGAAGTCATTCTGATCAGCGCGACTCTCGATAACAATACCTCGGAAGTATACCTCTATGAGAAAAATGGGAGCGACTGGACAACCATCGCACCAACCGTAACCGCTCTGCTCTCATCTGTTTTCAGAAACCTCAGTCCTGATTCGACCATCGCCATCGATGGCGATACCATCGTCGTCGGTAACCAGAGCGCGACCGGAAATTCTGTCCTGTCCGGCGCTGTCTACGTCTACACGAAAAATGGGGCTGACTGGTCAACCCTTCCCCCTTCAGAATCAATCCTGTTCGCCTCCGATGGCGCGGCGGGTGATCAGTTTGGAATTTCAGTCGCGATTGACGGTGAAACGATTCTGATCGGCGCTTCAGAACATGCAGGTCGCGGCGCAGCCTATCTCTATCAACGGGGGATAACGGGCTGGGACACAGCGATCGAAACCAGACTGATTGGATATGACATCAGTTTAAACGACAAGTTTGGAACCACAGTCGCCATCGATGGCAATACCGTTGCCATTTCTGCTCCTGAGTATGATGGCGCGTCAACGAATGTGGGAGCCGTCTATCTTTTTGATGGTAGCGCAGGATGGGATCAACCGAACGTCACCCGATTTTCGCGTACAACGGGAAATGGTTATGATAATTTCGGGAACACCCTGAGCCTTGATGGACAAACTCTTGTTGTAGGAACTCACTACAGTAAAAGAGTCGCTTATATTTATGATAATGTATCGAACTGGAACCCGCTGAATGAAACAAAGATCTCCTACAGCACCAGTTCTCCATTATATGGCTCGGGCTTCGGGTCCACAGTTACGATTCAAGGAAATAATTTTGTTGCAGGCGTTGTAGGAAACGAAAGTACTACCACCAGCAAAGTCTATAGCTATAATCAGCAGACTCCCAGCTTCAGCATCGATGATGCCAGCATTACGGAAAGTGATAACGGTAGCCAGACACTGAATCTGACCGTCTCAGTCAGTGACATCCCAGATGGAATATATAATCAGCCAATCTCCATCGATTTCGCCACCGTCGACGGCACCGCGACTGCAGCAGACAACGATTATCAACCCTTGTCCGGCACACTCTATTTTGACGAAGATTCCCCTCTCGCGACCCAGACCCAGACGATCTCGATTCTGATCAACGGAGATACAAAGGTCGAACTTGCCGAATCCTTCTCCGTCATTTTGTCGAATCCGTCGGTAGCCTCTGACTTCTCCGAAGGAACGGCTGTGGTCACGATTAATGACAATGACACAGCCTTACTCTCCATTTCTGATGTCAGCGTCAACGAAGATGCTGGAACAGCCACGGTAACAGTTTCGTTCAATCAACCTCTGCCTGGAAATGCGACGGTAGACTACACTACCAGCGCTGGCTCCGCACTCGCGGGTACAGATTATTTAGCCACCAGCGGTACGTTGAACTTCACTGCCGGCCAACAGACCCAGACCATCACTGTAGATATTCCTGATGATGATCTGGTTGAACTCGATGAAACGTTTGATGTCGCTCTCAGTAATCTCCAGAGCGCTGGTTTCCTGACAAGTATCCTGGATGGTAGCGGCACGGTCACAATCGAAGATGACGACCAGCAGTACGAACTGGAATTCAAATCGAAGATCCATGCCGTCGGAACGATACACGAGGGAGACCACCTGGGAAATGAGATCGCCGTTGATGGCGATACCATGATTTCGGGCGCTCCATTCTGGAATGATTCGGTTGAAAATCAGGGTGGTGCCTTTGTCTATGTCCGCAACCAACAGGGGACTTCGGACGACCTGTCGGATGATACCTGGGACTACCAGGCGACGTTACTTGCCCCTGATGCAGCCTATTTTGATCGCTTCGGCTGGTCGGTAGCCATCAGCGGCGATACGGCAGTCGTCAGTGCAGTGACCGGCCAGGAGGGTGTCCCCAACAGTGGTTCGGTTTATGTCTTTACCCGCACTGGAACAACCTGGTCATTCCAGCAGGAACTGACAGCATCGGATGCCGTCACAGATGACTTTTTTGGTCAGGTCGTCGCAATTGAGGGAGATACGATTGTTGTCGGCTCTCTGCGCAACAATGCTTATACCGGAGCCGCTTATGTCTTTCAGCGTTCCAATGGCGTCTGGTCAGAAACCACAAAGCTGATACCCTCTGATGCCACTACAGGCCAGCAATTTGGAAGTTCCATCGACATCGAAGGCGCCACCATTGTGATTGGCTCCTATCGGGATTCAGAAACATTCGGTCAAAGCGGTGCAGTCTATATTTTCCGCCAATTCGCGGGAAACTGGACTGAAACCCAAAAACTAAAGGCTTCCACTCCAACTTTAAATGCACTCTTCGGAACTTCTCTGTCAATTGAAGGAGAGAATCTGATTATTGGCAATCCTGGCACTTTCGTCAGTGCTGTCAATAGCGGTAAAGCCATTCTGTTTACCTTCGATTCCAGTACAGGCTTGTGGAGTGAATCACAAACATTGATTCCTACTGACGGCAGCGAAAGCGCCTATTTTGGACGACAAGTCAGGATTCAGGACAATCTGATTGCCATTGGAACTCTGAGGGATCCTGATACGGCGGTTAGCAACGGTGTGGTTTACACCTTTGTCAAACAGGGGGCAAACTGGGTCCAGGACCAGAAACTAATTTCACCAGATGCCGTCGAGGGAGACACCTTTGGTAAAGCCATCGGAATCACAAACGGCAGTCTGCTCGTGAGTTCCTACTATGATGACGATGGCCTGGATAATACGGGATCTATCTATCACTTTGGTCCCAAACCTCCCGCAATCACCATCAGCGATGCCGTATTTACCGAAGGAGATAACGGCTCTCGATTCATCAACATCGAAGTGACCCGCACCGCATCCCATGCAGGTGACCTGTTACTTCCTGCTACAGTTGATTTCACTACCCTCGACGGCACCGCGACAGTAGCCGGTGGTGAGTATCAGACCAGTTCCGGCACACTCAACTTTAGTAGCGACCCCACTGCCCTGACACAAACGGAAACAATCTCAATCGAAATCTTCGGCGATACACTGGTTGAACTGGATAAAGCGTTTTCAGTGGTCCTTTCTAATGCCACCGGCCCTGGCCGAATCGAAGATGACACCGCAGACATTACCATTACAGATGACGATCAAGCACAGATTTCCATCGCTGACGTCACCGTTAATGAAGACGCCGGCACAGTGACCCTGACTGCCTCACTCGATCAACCTGTGGCAGCAACAGTCATGGTCAACTTCGCCACAGCAGATAATTCGGCAACGAAAACTGCCGACTATGTTGAAGCTTCCGGTGTCCTGAACTTCAATCCTTACGAACTGACCAAAACCTTCACTATTTCGATTACAGATACCAATCTGGTGGAACTTGATGAAACCTTCCTGGTAAACCTGGCAAATATTCAGTCTGGTACCGCTGACGTAATTTTCTCAGACAATCTAGCCTACGTTACGATTACAGATGATGATCAGGCAGCCATCTCCATCAGCGATCTCACCGTCGATGAAAACGACGGCACTGCCACGCTCACGGTCTCACTCGACAATCCTGTCGACACCAGCATCAGTGTTGATTACACCACCGCAGATGGTTCTGCAACTTCCAGTAGCTCTGATTATCAGTCCACAACAGGCACACTGACATTCAATCCGCTTGAAACTTCCAAAACGATCACAGTTTCAATCAATGATGAAAATCTCGTCGAACTCGATGAAACGTTTTTTGTCAATCTCCTGAATCTGCAGTCCAACGACGCAAATGTCGTTCTCACAGACAATCAGGGCAGCATCACAATTCGGAATAATGATCAGGCCAGCGTTTCCATCAATGACATCTCAGTCGATGAAGACGCAGGAACAGCAATGCTTACCGTCTCGCTGAGCCATCCGGTCGCGACCACAGTATCTCTCGATTTTGCAACGCTCGACGGAACGGCCCTCAACAATTCTGATTATACCCCAACTACGGGCACAGTCACTTTCAACCCGGGCGAGACCACAAAAACTATCAACCTGACAATTATAAATGATGACCTCTACGAACAGTCAGAATCGTTTTTTGTTCAACTCTCGAACCTGGAACAGAATGGATTCAATGTAGATTTCGCTGTCGATCAGGCAGAAGTCACGATTTTGAGCAACGATTTCCCAACTCTTTCAATCAATGATGTTGAAGTCGATGAAGATGCCGGAATGGCCACACTGACTGTCTCACTTGATCAGCCTGTCGATACCATCGTCAGCGTTGATTACTCTACCGCAAACCTGTCTGCCATCAGTTCTCTCCATTATGTAGCTACTTCAGGCACGATCAGCTTTGACCCGGGAGAACAGTCCAGGACAATCTCCATTTCGATCATTGACTCAGACTGGGTTGAGCTCGATGGCAGATTCTTTTTCGTCAACCTGGCGAACATACAGGCTAATGGGAACGACGTGATCTTTGCAGACGATCAGGCACGGGTCACAATTCGAGAGGACGATCAGGCAGTGATTACCGTCGACGATATCATCGTTGATGAAGATGTAGGATTGGCGACACTCACTTTTTCAGTCAGTAATCCTGTCAAAGCTGATATTTTCCTGAACTACTCCATGACCGAACAGACAGCAGTCGCCGATCAGGACTATGTGAACAGGTCTGGCGTCTTCGTCATCACCTGGGGAAAACAAACACAAAAACTGGGGTTCCCGATCATCGATTCGGACCTGGTCGAAAATCCGGAAAGCTATTTAATCAACCTGACCGGAATTGATGCGAATGGTCGAAACGTGGTCATCGGCGATAATCAGGCCCAAATTACCATTCTCGATGACGATCAGGCAAGTCTTTCTGTAAATGATGTGATCGTCAATGAAGCGGCAGGAACGGCTACTCTGACGGTCTCTCTCGACAAACCGGTTGACACAGCGGTTACGGTAGATTATTCGACCATCGGCCAGAGCGCAACTGCTCCTGGTGATTATCTAAATCAGACCGGCACACTCACTTTCAATCCGGGCTCGGTGTATCAAACCATCGTGATTGATCTGGTTGACAGTGCGACTGTGGAACTGCCAGAAACTTTCGATGTACAACTCAGCAATTTGCACTCTGGCGGATTGAATGTAGTCCTGGCTGATAACCTGGGAACCGTCACGATCCAGGACGATGACCTCGGCGATTTGGAACTGAAGTCCAAGCTGCATGCTGAAGGAACCCCAGGCATCAATGACAACTTTGGATATGACGTCGCCGTTGATGGAGACACACTGATCTCCAGTGCCTTGTTTTGGAATGAAACATATTCCAGCCAGGGGGGCGTCTTTATCTATGTCAGAAATGACCAGGGAACCCCGGAATATACAGGCGACGATACCTGGGACTATCAGGCAACATTACTGGCTCCTGATGCCGACAGCACACCGGACCGATTTGGCTGGTCAGTCGCCATCAGTGGCGATACCGCCGTCGTGGGAGCTCAGTTTGGTGATGGCACGACTGACAATATCGGGGCTCTTTATGTTTATACTCGCTCAAATGGAATTTGGAGCTTCCAGCAGAAATTGATCGTTTCCGATACAACCAACGGCGGTTTTTTTGGAGAGATCGTTACCATCGAAGGTGACACGATTGTGGCAAGTTCCTATTCGATTGATAGCTATACCGGCGCTGCGTTTGTATTTCAGCGAGTCAATGGCTTTTGGTCCGAGACGGCAAAATTGACTTCAGACTCACCACAGGAACAGGCGTTCTTTGGATCTTCCATCGCCATTGAAAATTCCACCATTGTCATTGGGTCCCGCAGGGAGACTGATACGCTTAGCGCAAGTGGAGCCGTTTATATTTTTAGAGAGACAGAGGGTAATTGGACTCTTGCTCAGAAGTTGAATGATTCTTTACCCGCTTCCAACGGAGAATTTGGGGGTTCTGTCAGCCTTGAGGGAAACCTGCTCTTAGTTGGTGCCCCTGCTCTCTCTGGCCATAATTCAGCGCAAAGTGCGGGTAAAGCCATTCTTTATGAGCTCGACCCTGAAAGTGGTTTATGGGCTCCGATACAGTCCTTAGTCGCATCAGACGCCGCGCTGAATACCTTCTTCGGAACAAATGTCAAAATACATAATCGTCATATCTATATAAGTAGTCTATCAGATCCGACTGTCGAGATCGAAAACGGGGCCGTATATGTCTTCAAGGAGGAAGGACAGGACTGGGTTGAACAGCAGAAAATCAGTTCCCCTGATGCGGAAGCCTATGATCGATTTGCGAGAAGATTCACTATCTCAGATGATACTCTCTTTCTTGGTGCTTATCGTGATAACCAAGGAGTCGAGAATGCAGGCTCGGTTTATGTCTACGGGCTGCCGCAAAACCCACCCATCTCAATTGAAAACGTCACCATCACAGAAGAAGACGACGGCTCGCGTCTGATCACAGCGACTGTAACGCGCACAGCCACCAAAGCAGGTGATTTGATCTATGCAGCGACCGTTGATTTTCAGACTGCAGATGGTTCTGCTACAGTCGCTGACGGCGATTATCAGAGCACCAGTGGTACACTCACCTTTAACAGCGATCCAGCAGCCTCCAGTCAGTCACAAACGATTTCGGTCCGCATATACGGCGACACAGTCTTTGAAGCAGACGAAACATTCTCAATCGAACTACTGAATGCCACAGGACATGCTCATATTCTCAATCCGTCCTCGACTGTCACGATCCTGAATAATGATCCGGCCTTCATTTCAATCAATGATTCCATCGTCGACGAAGATGCTGGCACTGTCACAGTCAATGTTTCACTGAGTGACCCGGTTGACACGACAGTGACCGTCGACTTTGCAACCGCCGACCAGAGCGCAACCAGTTCCACAGACTATAACCAAACGACCGGTACAATCACCTTCAATCCCGGCGTGCAGTCGCAGACGATTGTCATCCCAATCACTGATTCAGAGTCCGTCGAATACGATGAAACCTTCCTGGTCAATCTCTCCGGAATTCAGGCCGGGGGACGCAACGTTATTTTCGCCGATGACCAGGCTCAAGTAACCATTCACGAAATTGATCAAGCCGCGATCTCGATTGACGACGTGGCCGTTGATGAAGATGCCGGCATAGCCACCCTGACAGTCTCACTCGATCGAATTGTCTATACCGATGTCTTCTTTGATTTCACGATGACAGACCAGACGGCAGTGGACCTGCTCGATTACGAGAACAGCTCGGGACTTCTGCCTATCATAGCAGGACAACAAACCCAAATTTTAGAGATCCCCATCATCGATTCAGATCTCGTCGAAAATGAGGAATCCTTCTTCGTCAATCTCTCAGGCATCCAGGCGGACGGATTTGATGTAGTCTTTGCCGACGATCAGGCTGAGGTGACAATTCACGATAATGACCAGGCACAGCTTTCCATCGGCGACGTCACCGTCAACGAAGACGCTGGCACGGTAACCCTGACGGTCTCACTCGATCAACCTGTAGCTACAACGGTGCTGGTCGACTATGCCACCGCTGATAATTCGGCAATAGAAACCGACGACTATGTTGGTGCTTCAGGCACCCTGAGCTTCAGTCCGGGTGAACTGACCAAAACCTTCACCATTTCGATTACAGATACCAATCTGGTGGAACTTGATGAAACCTTCCTGGTAAACCTGGCAAATATTCAGTCTGGTACCGCTGACGTGATTTTCTCAGACAATCTAGCCTACGTTACGATTACAGATGATGATCAGGCCGCCATCTCCATCACAGATATCACCGTCGATGAAAACGACGGCACAGCCTCGCTCACGGTCTCACTCGACAATCCTGTCGATACCAGCATCAGTGTTGATTACACCACTGCAGATGGTTCTGCAACTTCCAGTAGCTCTGATTATCAGTCCACAACAGGCACACTGACATTCAATCCTCTTGAAACTTCCAAAACGATCACAGTTTCAATCAATGATGAAAATCTGGTCGAACTCGATGAAACGTTTTTTGTCAATCTCCTGAATCTGCAGTCCAACGACGCAAATGTCGTTCTCACAGACAATCAGGGCAGCATCACGATTCGGAATAATGATCAAGCAAGCTTAACCATTGCTGACACTTCTGTTGATGAAGCAGTGGGAACAGTCACACTCACTGTTTCGCTTGATCAACCGGTTGAAACCACAATCAGTGTTGGCTATTCCACCGCAGATCAAAGCGCAACTGAAACTGAAGATTACATGAGCGTTTCTGGAACATTAACTTTTAATCCGGGTGATCAAACCAAAACGTTCACTGTGCCTTTAATCTATTCCGGACTCGTGGAACCGGACGAATCGTTTCTGGTCAACCTGACTGGTCTGCAGAACAACGGATTTGATGTCGTTCTGGATGATAGCCAGGCTGTAGTCACCATTATCGATCGTCCTCCGAATTCGGTGTTTAATATAGAAGCCACGTCCTTTCTTGAAGGAAATGATGGCACTAAAAATATTTACTTTCGAATCACTCGAACAGGAGAAAATGCCGGAGATCTGAATTTTGCGACAACCATCGATTTCACCACAGTTGATGGAACCGCGATTGCAGGAGAAGATTACACATCACTCTCGCGCACTCTCACCTTTAGCGCCAGCCCCACTGCCACATCTCAATACTCGAATGTTTTATTTTCGGTCAACGGAGATCAGTATCATGAACTTACGGAAACCATTATCGGGCGTTTGACCAATCCGACAGCAGGCAGCACGTTAAAGGGTGACGTTCCAGTCCTGGAGGGAGAACTGTTATTACTGAACGATGATACTGAATACATCCACATGGGAACTCATTATGCAGATCCCCTTTATGCGGATCATACATATGACAGGGTCGGCTCTCAAATTGCCATTGATGGTGATGTCATGGTCGTCGGGGTTCCAGAGAATTCAGCCAGTGGGAATGCCGCAGGAGCAGTCTATATCTATGTGAGAAATGACCAGGAGACTCCCTTAGACAACACAGACGATACCTGGGAATTCGAAACATTTTTCCTCCCCACTTTTCCTCAGGCTGGCGGAGCTTATCTGGGATCGGCATTTGGCTCATCTGTTGCCATCGATGGCGACACAATCGTTGTAGGAGCAGAGAGAACTTTGGATGGTTCCCCCTATGCAGGAGCCGTCTATGTCTATACAAAAGTGGGTGATGACTGGAAAACCGAGGCCCCACTCGTTGAAACCCTGACAGTTACCGGAATACCTGATTCTGCCTCCTTAGGTAATTCTGTTTCCATCTTCGAAAACACCATTGTTGCGGGTGCCTACAATGACAGATCCGCCGCATCCAGTGCGGGTGCTGCTTATATCTTTGAAAAAACGGGAGGCAACTGGTCAGCACCACAGATCCAACAACTGCTTCCCGCTGATCTCGCACAGGGAGATAAATTCGGTACTTCCGTTTCGATTTATGGTGACTTAATCGTCGTTGGCTCACAACATGATGACGACTATGGCAGCAGCAGCGGCTCTGCTTATGTCTTCACAAAAAATGGGGCTGACTGGACGACACTTGCTCCCACAGAAGCGAAACTGACCCCATCCGATGGCTCAGCCGGTCAATACTTCGGTCGCAAAGTTGCCACAAACGGCGTTGATGTCGCCGTCTCTGCCTACAACAATCTTTATGGAGCAGTCTATCTCTATTCCAGGAACGGAGCAGACTGGTCGACCATCGCGCCGGATGAATCCCAATTCACCAACAACGATATGGGCAATGATTTCGGAAAGTCGATCGCTCTGACTACTGACCAATTGGTAGTCGGGGAATTCGGAGCAGCGTATGTCTATACGAAATCGGGGCTTGACTGGGATGTCAATACGGTTTCAGAAGCAGTCCTCACGAAATCGACGACCGAAACCTCCGGATTAGGAAGCGGTGTCGCAATTTCCGGAAAGACAATTGCTGCCGGGGCTCCTAAACTGAGTTTGGACGGATACGACAGCGGTGCTGTATTTATGTTTGAGGAAACAGGCACAGACGTCTGGACATTCACCACGGAAATCAATCCTACACTGGAAGAGACTGCACATAATGTTGGTGACGTATTCGGAGACTCAATTGTTATTGATGACAACTATATGCTGGTGACCGCTCCGGGATTCGTTTCTGACCCAGACGCCATCAGCGTCGTCTATGTCTATGCCAGAAACGACGGCGGAACACCTGCTGACGAAAATGATGATACCTGGATCTATGAAACATCATTCACGGCTCCCGAACCTGAATCGACATACCGTTTTGGAGAGAGCGTCACAATTCAGGGCACTACGATTCTAGTAAGCGCGACCTTGAATAATGGTACATCGGAAGTCTACATTTATGAACGAAACGGATCAGACTGGACCACCATCGCCCCCACAATCACGCCTCTGTTAGATCGTGCTTCCAGAGTACTCCATCAGGAACTAATCGTAGCACTGGATGATCAGACTATTGCCATTGGAAGTCCAAACGGAAATGGTAACGCCAGCGAGTCAGGCGTCGTTTATGTTTACACCAGAAACGGTGCTGACTGGTCATCGAGTATCCCCCTGGAATCAACAATCATTGCTTCGGATGGCGCCGCGGGAGACAACTTCGGTACGTCCCTCGACATTGATACTGACAAACTCATCATCGGCGCCTCTGGAAATGACAACCGCGGTGCAGCCTATCTGTTTGAGAAAGGCATTACAGGCTGGGACTCTGCTATCGAAACGAAAATCACGGGATCAGATAGCGCAACAGGAGATAAATTTGGCGCATCTGTTGAGATTGAAGGACATTCAATTGCGATCGCTGCCCCTGAATATGATGCAGCTGGCGCAATCAATACAGGAGCCGTCTACCTTTATGATGGGAGTGCTGGATGGAATAATTTAGTCGAAACGAAATTCTCTCGAACCGATGGCATAAACAGTTATTATTACTATGGAACTGATATCGACCTTGATGGCACGACGCTTGCTATTGGAACGACAAAATGGACCGGCTACCTGTACGATGGATCCAATGGCTGGAATCCCCTGAATGAGACAGTTTTCCCTGCCTCTTCATCGCTTTATCCCTACCCGATCGGCCTGGGGGGATCTGTCGCGGTGCAGGGAAACAATCTGGTCTTCGGAGTACTCTATTATCCGACCACTCAGTCATCCAGTGTATATAGTCTCAATAAACAAGTCCCTCTGTTCTCTGTTGAAGATGCTACTATCGTAGAAAACAACAACGGCACGCAGTCGCTGCTTTTGACCGTCACCGCCAATGGGATTTTACCCGGTAACTATGAGACTCCCCTGACTGTTGATTTCACAACAGTCGATGGAACCGCAACAGCTCTCGACAATGATTACCAACCTGTCTCCGGAACCCTGACTTTTGATAATCATGCTGCTTCGACTTCGCAGACCCAAACCATCACAATTCCTATCATCGGTGACACAAAAGTAGAAGTGGATGAAACATTTTCGGTAGTGCTTTCCAATCCTTCCGTTGAAGCCAATCTCTCTCAGGGCACGAGCCTCGTCACCATTGATGATAATGATCAGGCATCGATCAGCATTACTGACACCATTGTCGACGAAAATGCCGGCACAGCAACACTCACGGTTGCACTCGATCAACCCGTCACTACGATAATCGCCGTCGACTATGCAACCGCCAACCAGAGTGCCACCAGTCCCAACGATTTTCAATCTACCTCAGGCACTCTGACCTTCAATCCAGGTGACCTGTTCAGAACCATTACAGTCCCTCTCGTGGATTCGGAGATGGTGGAACTGGATGAAACGTTTTTGGTGAATCTCTTCAACATACAATCCAGTACGGCAGACGTTGTCTTTGCTGACTCACAAGCGCAGGTTACGATTCACGACGATGATCAGGCCGCTTTCTCTATCGGCGATATTACGGTTGATGAAAATGCTGGCACCGCAACACTCACTGTCTCACTCGATCAACCCGTCGATGCAACGATCAGCGTTGACTACACCACCGCTGACCAGACTGCCGTTCAACCTGATGATTATAGCAGCACTTCAGGGACGCTCACGTTCAACCCCGGTGAGCTGACTCAATCCATCACAATTGCCATCTCGGATTCCGAGCTGGTTGAAATCGATGAGACGTTCCTGGTGAACCTCGCTAATATCCAATCCAGTACGGCAGACGTCGTCTTTGCTGACTCACAAGCGCAGGTCACGATTCAGGACGATGATCAGGCCGCTTTCTCCATCGACGATATTACCGTTGATGAAAACACAGGCACCGCCACGCTCACTGTCTCACTTGACGAACCCGTTGATGCAACGATCAGCGTTGACTACACCACCGCCGATCAGACTGCCGTTCAACCTGATGATTATAGCAGCACTTCAGGGACGCTCACGTTCAACCCCGGTGAGCTGACTCAATCCATCACAATTGCCATCTCGGATTCCGAACTGGTTGAAATCGATGAGACGTTCCTGGTGAACCTCGCTAATATCCAAGCCAGTACGGCAGACGTCGTCTTTGCTGACTCACAAGCGCAGGTCACGATTCAGGACGATGATCAGGCCGCTTTCTCCATCGACGATATTACCGTCGATGAAAATGCAGGCACCACCACACTTACTGTCTCACTTGATCAACCCGTCGATGCAACGATCAGCGTTGACTACACCACCGCCGATCAGACTGCCGTTCAACCTGATGATTATAGCAGCACTTCAGGGACGCTCACGTTCAACCCTGGTGAGCTGACTCAAACGATTATAATTTCCATCATTAATTCTAATCGGGTTGAAATCGATGAGACATTCCTGGTGAATCTCTTCAACATCCAATCCAGCACGGCAGACGTCGTCTTTACTGATTCTCAAGCGCAAGTCACGATTCTAGATGATGACCAAGCTGCTCTCTCCATCAACGATGTGACTGTGAATGAAGATGTCGGCACTGCGATGGTAACAGTATCCCTGGACTCGCCTGTGGATGCGCCTGTCAGTATCGACTATTCCACCGCAGACCAGACCGCTGTCAGCACTGCAGATTACAGCAGTACCACTGGTACCGTGATTTTCAATCCGGGAGATCAACTAAAAACGATTTCGGTTTCCATCACCGATTCCGATCTGCTCGAACTGGATGAAACCTTTCTGGTAAATCTGTTCAATCTTCAAGCCGATGGCCGCAATGTAATTCTGTCTGACAGTCAGGCAGAAGTCACTATTCTCGACGATGAAATTGCCACTGCCGAGATAAATGTGCGTGTTGTCAATTCTCCTACGATCACACAACCCAATGGAGAATTAGCCGCACTCCCGGAAAGTCAGAACTGGGTCAGCGAGTGGTCTTCCTACTGGGTCGAAATCTGGATCGATGCCACAAATCCGATTAACCGGGGAATTGTCACTGCTTCGTTAGATTTCAATTACAATACCGAATATACATCAGCCACAGAGTTCGAATTTGGAAACGCCTTCACTCAAAACCAGGCCGGCACGATCAACGATCTTACAGGAACCGTCGCAGGCCTTTCCGCAGAAACGAATGCCTCTGGACTGGGAGTCGAGAACCAGGTTCTCTTTGCCCGAATCAAATTTGAATCGCTGACGGGAGATCAGGTCAGCCTGGATCTTCCAGGCAGGAGTATCGGCCCCTATGATTTGGGGCTTGATGTCAGCTCGCCTCAGGTCAGTTTAGAAGGCGATATCACTACGGCAGCAAGCCCGGGATCCGATAACGGAGCCAGTATCTTCGCCAACCCTTTCGATCTCAACGACGATGACACAATCAACATTCGCGATCTTGTTTTATTCATCAATGTTTATCGAAGTGTTCCCAGTGAATCGAGCTCCGACTACGCCTGGTTTGCAGATTTTGACAAGAACGATCATGTTAACATTCGAGATTTAATCCAATTGATTAATAATTATGGAAAAAGTAAACAGGGAAATTCAGCAGTCTCCTACCCAGACAATTATCCCGATGCCTGGAATCAGTTGTTGACACTGGATACGATAATCGAGCCGCCGTCAACACCACCACAATCACTCACCCAATCCACCGCAGAGACGGCATTGGAGTCGGTCGTCAATCAGATCAGCCCGGCGCTCGCCCCCAGTGAGAGTCAAACGCTTGAGTACATTGATATCCAGGTTGTCGACCTGAAAGACGACACGTTAGGCCGTGCTGCCGCCGGGACAATCTATATCGACGTCAACGCCGCCGGCTATGGCTGGTTTGCAGATACGACGCCTGCCGACCACAACGAATTTGCCTGGTCCAGCGAATTGACATTAATCGCATTACCCGACAGCAAAGCCAGAGGACTCGTGGATCTTCGGACCGTCATTCTTCATGAACTGGGACACATTCTCGGTTACGAACACGAAAATGAAGGCGCTATGCAAGACAGGCTGGCCCCCGGCGTTCGCCATCTGTCAACCTGGGATAATGATCTCGACTCATTCTTTACAACAGTACAAGACGATTCAGAGATGTTATTCTTCTAACACAAGTGCTTTCGAATGAGGTCCATTTATTCTTCCGTCACCTGACTTTGACTCAGCCGGCTGACAGGCACCTTGAGAAAATGAACCCCCTGCCGGTTCATAAAAACGGTACCAACGTGTTGCTGATCGATCTGAACCGTACGGGCCGAGTAATATCGGGCTGTCACTGCCGTTTTCGGCAGCAGCACTTTAGTTCGCTGCGCATCCCAGGTCACGCCGTCATCGTCTGACAGGTTATAGCTCAGCCCCATATTTTTCTGTCCCCTGCCCCACGTCACCAGTACGCGTCCATCGGCAAGCGTTGTCAAATAGCGTCCCTCAGCGTTATCACGTTTGTCCGGAACAGCCGGAAAGTTCTTCACGATTTTCCAGTGCGCGCCGTTATCCACAGAGTGCAATAAGACCGGCCCCATCGACAGCAGCGAACCATTCGCGGTGCGCACAATTTGTTGAAACTCGTGCTGCTTTCCATCCGGCCCCACCAGAGGATAACGTTCAAGCACACCGGTCTCCGGATCAAACAATCGCGGTACTCCCACCCGCAATGGCAACAGCCACCGACCCTTACTCCAAGGTAGAACATTATGTCGTACCGCACCCAGATGTTTTCCGTCAACCGGTCCGATCAGATGCTGCTCACTCCAGCTGCGTCCCTGATCTTCACTCAATGAGTAAAGCAAGGCCCGCTCATAATACCCGTCCAGCGCCTTATCATCGGCAATATAATTCCAGGTCACCAGAATTCGACCGTCAGGCAAAGCATCAACAGTCCCCGGATACACTTCATACTTCCTCACTTCACGAATCACATCGGGCCGTTTCGCCGACGTCGGAATCGGCCGGGGTTCAGACCAGTTCGCTCCCTGATCAACTGACCGTGAGCAGAGTAATACGTTCTCTCCCTTAAAGACAACAATCAATGTCCCATCGCTGGCCCGGCAGATTGAGGGATGAATGTGCCCGCCGATCCGCTGATCGAAAATCGAAACCGGCTTCTCTTCCGCCTGAATGAACGGGGGAAATCCCAATACCATCAGAACGACAGGTAAAACCAGCGAAAGCAATCGCATCATTTTTCATACCTCACAAAGCGCTTTACGGCGAATCAATCATGAGTCATCGCGAAGCTGTTTGAATTGCTGGTAACTTTTCCAGGCAATGCGTTGCAGGTCGGCACGGTCTTTTGGGGAAAACGTTTTCGTAATCGGCTTTCCATCGCGATCTTTATCACGTTCTTTGTTTTTGAAAAACCGAATATCGGTAATCGAATCCACGGGCAATCCTTCCGGGCTGCGATCAAACAGTGCCGCATACAAACAGCAGGCTGTCAAATAAGCCATCGTCTGATTCAAATGCGCATCGTTCACAAAACGCAATGTCAGATCAGGACGTTCTGTCTGACAATGCAATCCCGCCAGTGACATCGGAGCCGCCGACGCGTCAATCTTTTTTGCCAGTACAGCAATCGCTTTCGCCTTTTTCATGACCGCTTTAGAATCGGGAGCATTTTTCAAAGGCTGCGCGTTTTGAGTGTTCGGCGTCGTTTCATACAAAATGACGCGTGCGCCCTGTTTTTTCGCCAGCGCAGTAAACTTCGGAGCATACTGAGCATACAATGAATCTTTTCCATCCAAGTCGTCACGGTAAGACTGCAATATCACAACGTCCCATTTGGTGCGTTGAGATTCAAAATCCTTCAGCAGTTTTCGATGCCGTGCCAGTGCTCCCTTCGCATAGCGATTTTTGGAATCCTTCGCCGCTTCCTCCAGAGAAGCGACCGTCTGCTCCTGTTCCGCCCGCGTCAACGCATGTCGTTTCACATAGTTCTGCGAGCCCAGATTCCAGTGATCCACCAGCCGCCGTCCCCCGTAAATCACCGTCGTCGGATTGAACGTCAGTCCCGGATTACCGGCCTCTGCCATCTGCTTTACCACTTGGGCCAGCTTGTGTCTGGCTGTGTAACTGTTTCCAATAAACAGCACATTCAACGTCTCTTTCTGATCAGACTCTGCAGCGTTCATATCAGAGATACTGAAATTCATCATCAGTAACAGACATAACAACCGGACCATCGTTCGAGTGTGGTTTAACATCATTTCAGCGTTTTCTTTTCACAGGAGAAGGACAGGACATATCGACGCAAACGCGATCAGCTATCGGTGGATTTGGCATAAATCTTTACATCATCTACGACCGCATTACGTGGCACCGCCAGACGCAGTAATCGCTTGGTCGGATGCGCAATTCCGTCCGAAGAAAATGAACCGACTTTCTTTCCGTCAATCGAAACCGTCAGCGTATCACCGGAAACGCTCACCACTAAGTCATACCACTTTCCGGTTTCCAGCTTGTTCGGAAATCGTTTGGTTTTCGTCTTCAACTTTTCTTTCAGTGCGGCTGGCAGCTTGCCGGCTTTTCGCAACTCGCGCGTTTTTAACTCCATGTTGCCCGTTTTCAGGTCAGTCAACTCCACGCGTTTTGTACTGATTTTCGCAACGAACAAATGCCCCGCATGCACTGGCTTATATTTCAAATCAGCAAAGTTCAGCCCCAGACTGTCCCTGGGATCTTCCAGCATGAACCGCAGGGCTATCGCGCCATCTTTGAACTCAGCCGGGTGAGTCACGGAAACCGCATGGTCTGCGACTTTGTGAATGTAAATATACATCGCCCCGTTCTTGAGATCGACCTGCTTATTCCCTTTCGCACGACTCCGACTGTTCGATCCCCAGCCCTTCCCGATTTCGTCTTTGGTTTCCTGAGACTCATTCCGCTCAAAATCATCTTCAAAAATCAACGTACCTCGGTCATCAGCATAAACGGACGCAGACAGACAGACGATCAATGACCAGACGGAAATGAGTAATCGTTTCACAGGTTGTTACCTCTTCAATAAAATAAGCGCTGACAGAATTTACAGAATCCAGGACGCTTTCTTTTCCAACGTCCCGATCTTCCATTCTACTAAGATTCGCTACCAATGCTTTAGCATTTACTGGAAAGCGATTCCATTAATTGTACTTTTCTCTCAAATCCCTGTCGCTGTTCCAGTGCCTGTTTTATCACTGTCACTGCTCATTTTCGACTTGACGTCATCCCGCGATTGGAAAAGATGGTCCCTTACATGCGTCGCACGCGAGAACGCGACTGGTTCAGCTGTTGTTCCAGAATCTCTGAAAGAATCAGCACCATAAAACCCGCTCGTTTCAGCTCGATTTCCTAATACCCTGCTCATCCGCTCCTCAATTATCAAACGATATCGCAACGCATCAGCCCGATTTCCAACCCTTTCACTTTGACTTAGTTGCATCTCAGCACTCCTTCACAAGAGATAAGTTCCGACTTTCCATTGACACTCCCAAGCCGCTGTAGAAATTCTTCTCGTTGTGCCATTGATCAATTTTTCGGAGTGTGGTTCTCAGGATAGTAGCCTTACCCAGGTCGGTATTAACCGCGGCTAACGCCGTGCGGCTGATCTTGTTTTGAGGTAATGTGCCAGCCGGAATGACTTATTAGCCGAAGGGTATTCGCCCCGCTTCAGCCACATTTGCATGGATCATTCGAATTAAGAAACACGACCTGACCGCCGGTAAAAGCCAATGTAAACCAGCGTCCTCAAATTCTACCCGATGCAACTCCCTCTACCACAGATAAACATCCAGCACCAGTAGAAACAAAATAGCAGATCCATCATTAACCCCAGACATCATTGATTGGATGGTTTCAGACCAGTTCGCGCTCTGACAGGTCAATTCTCGCTGATTTCACTACTGAAAACACGATTTCCGTAAGACTTCCAATGCTTCTGAAGATATGGCATACGAATTGCATTCTCAATTGAACTGATTCCAGAGCATTCAGGTACCCCCTGGATGATCACCTGAAAACGGAAAGGGAAACCTCATGTCGCTACACGTCAACAACATCAGTCCGCCGCTCACTAGAAAGCGATTCAAACCCGCAATCGGTGATTCCTATCACCCGGAGCGAAGCGATCGAATGGCGAGGTTTGAACAGCTCACCCACTTTCTGGACGACGCCTTCAGAGTTCCCGGCACCAATCTGCGAATTGGCTGGGATACCCTGATCGGAATCGTCCCCGGCTTGGGAGACATGATCTCGGCCACCCTCTCCGGCTACTTGATCTATGAAGCAAAACAACTCGGCGCATCACGATGGGTCTTAGCGCGTATGGTTGGAAACGTGGCACTCGATTCTCTGATCGGCGCGATTCCTCTGCTCGGAGACGTCTTTGATGCGTTCTTTAAATCAAACCGCCGCAACTCCCGGCTGCTGAAAAAGCACTTGAATAAACGAAACACAGGCTGATATGATTTGCCCTTTCTTTGAGGTGAATGTTTCCATCAGTGACTTTCGAAATAAGGGCAAACAGTGAATTTTCAGATCTCGGAAGTGCATGACGAGCCGATTGAAGCAGCCGTGAGCGCGATTCTCTCAGAAAATTCAGCAGCGACGGGCTTTCCGTACTCACCACTTCCCGTGAAGCTGAAAATCGAGGAAGACGGAACGATCATCGCCGGGCTGGTCGGTTTTACCTGCTGGGAATGGCTCTATATCGAGACCCTGGCCGTCGATCGCAACTTTCGCAAGCAGGGTCTGGGACGTCAGCTCATGCGGGAAGCAGAGCGCATTGCACGAGAACGGAACTGCCACTCTTCCTGGGTCGATACATTCAGTTTTCAAGCCCCCGATTTTTACACCAGCCTGGGTTACACCCCCTTCGGCACACTCCCGAATTTCCCCACCAACCAGCAAAGAATCTTCCTGCAAAAAAAGCTAACGTGAGCGGGTCGGCGCTAGCCGCCGGTAAAAAACAAATAACATCACTGATCTCCCAAACCGCTATTCAGCCGTTCCAATTCCAACACTATAATCCCCACATCAATTCTATTCGGATACCAAAACAGGAGTGCGCCCCCAATGGACGAATTCATGCAGGCAGCGATCGAAGAAGCCGAACAGGGTCTGGCAGAAGGCGGCGTGCCCATCGGTTCGGTGCTGGTCTACGAAGGCAAAATCATCGGCCGCGGCCATAACCAGCGACAGCAGAAACACAGCGCCATTCTGCACGGTGAGATGTCGGCCCTGGAAAACGCGGGCCGTCAGCCGGCCCGCGTCTATCGCCAGAGTGTGATCTACACCACGCTCTCCCCCTGCCCGATGTGCAGCGGTGCAATACGCCTGTATCAGATCCCCCGCGTCATCATCGGCGAAAACCAGACCTTTCTGGGCGACGAAGATCTCCTCAAATCCGCCGGCATCGAACTCGAAGTCCTGCAAAACCAACGCTGCATCCAGCTTATGCAAGACTTCATCAACGCCAACCCTGAAATGTGGAACGAAGATATTGGTGAGTGATCGATTTGCGTAGTCGCTCGCAGACTCAAATGCACTTTCCGTCACCGAGAGGAACCTCATGCAATGTCATTTTGGGATGGCTTCTTTATAGTCATTATGTCAATCGCCTCAATTGGTGTCCTCATCGTCCTCCCCTTCTATCTTGTGGCATGTGGGGGGATCATGAATTATGGCCTGATCCCGCTGCAGCGATGTTTCGAAGGCGTCACACTCCGCACGTCGCCGCAAAAAGGAGATGTCTCCCTCACTTACCACACCTATCGCGGCGTTTTGGCCTGGGTGACTCAAGAAGAATTCGCAGGCTACACCACTCCCCAGGAAGCCAGAACTCTGCTGAAGCGGTTGATGAAATTTAACCTGACCTGGGGTTTGTTGAGCTACGGCCTGATTTTTATCCCCCTCCTTGCCATCGGAAACTATCTGGCGCAGATACGATCGGTTCGAATACAATCTGAATCAGGCGAGACGAAAGCCCTCAAGCCACCAGCCTGGCACTAACTAACATCAAAAGTAGCGACTGTCTTAAAAATTCAGGAATTTCTCACGTTTGCCTCCCATTGTTTTCCTTCTTTGACCATGGTGTTGAGAATGATGAGCGGGTCGAAGTCGGCCACCGTTAGATTTGCCAGAGTCAGAATGATCTACCAATAAAGAAGCAATATCCAAAACTGCTGCCGCACTCTTTCCACAGATCAATTTCACTCTGTAAGCAGTCGGCAAGATTTTGGGCAGCTGCATTTGCTGAATGCATCAACCGGAACTCGTCAACATGCTCCTGTAGTGGATCGTAGTAATTCTGCCAATCCTCTAAGGGAAGAATGAAATGGCCAACAGGATCATAACCTAGCTCGGACATCGTATTGATATTCTGCTCCACCATTGTCATCATAGGATATTCTGCCTCCCAGAACTCTTTTGCTTTGCTGGGAGGAGCCGACGTCAGCCATACGACTTCCGAGACTACAATGTATCCGCCAGACCGTAATAGTGGTTTCCAGAGTTGTAGACCTCGTTTGAAACCGACGTTGTAAATTGCAGCTTCGGACCAGATCACATCAAACGAGCCGTTTGGAAAAGGTGGAATTCCCATATCCGCTTGAACGGTCTTTATCCGATCTGCCAATCCCTCTCGGACTGCAATAGCCGCCAGTTCATCGAGAAATGGCTGGTGAATTTCCACTGCAATCACACTACAGTCGAGACTTCTAGCCAATGGTATCGTTGCAACGCCGGAACCGCATCCAAACTCAGCAATCTGAGGATTAGCCGGCAACTCTTTCAGCAACGACAAAGCTTTCAATGTCGAGGTTTCGCTGCCTGGTCCCTTACGCTTGACCCCCTCAAAGAACGAAAACATCATCTCCAGCGGAAATTCGGTCTCTTCCTCCAACACTCTGCTCCTTTCGTTATCTTACCACTATAACAGACGGCCAGACCTGAATAGCCCAGCTCGCTTTTTCATCGATAAAGAAGCAGACGTTACCTTGAATGCAGACACCACCATACTTATTTCGCCCGGACCAGCACGCGTAACCGCTTCACTTCGTATTGCAACGCGTTCGACGAAAACGTCCAGTCGCGGGTGCGGCCGGTGCTGTTGCCGATGCCGAGGTCGGCTCCGGGGCCGCTTTTCCACTGGTTGATCGCGAACAGCGTCTGCTTCGCTTCATAGTTATGCACCTGCATACAGCCGTAACCGTCGGCGGGTGGGCCGGGCTCGTCGCCGAAGTCCCACAGCGTCGCGCTGGCGTTAGGGATGTTCTTCGAATTTGCGGGACCGTAATTGCTCGACCAGAATTCGATGTTGCCCCCGATCAGTCCCGTGCCCGTTGCGATGCCGGCGACATTGGAGACGACATTCAGATTGCCCACCTTTGTTTGAAACACGGCTTTGCTGCCGAACGTGGGTACGCCGATCTTCGTGAGATCGTCAGTAAAGGCGTCCATCGAAACATACACGAACTGGGTTTCCTCACCGATTTTCTGTAGTTCTAGAAAGTAAGCGATCCGGTCGAAGGGTGACAAAACGCCCTTGCTCAGATCGACACTGTAATTGACCTCTTTACCCAGATTTTTCAGATCGAGATCATAGATCAGCTTATAATCTTTGGATTCTTCAACCTTGAGCGACATCCAGTCGCGATCAGGAACCTTGCCCGCGCGGAAGGGAGTCGCCGGCAGGCCTTCTTTATTGGCCAGATTCGGTTCGGCCAGTTTGTGCCAGCCAAACCGCATCGCTGCCGCCTGTTTAACTTTGGGTGAAGAGAGAACTACCGAGTTCCCTTCAATCACTGCGGTCGCAGGGACGAAGTCGGTCTCTTCCCCGATGATTTCGAACCAGTTGAGTGGCTTTCCATCGCGAGAGACCAGTCCACTGCCCACATGATCGAAGGTCACACGCAGCTTGGCGCCCTCTTTCTTCAGCGATTTAAAAACCGGTCCTGAATAAACCAGATCCTCTTTTCCGTATGTCTTGGCCAGTGCGATCAACGCCAGGCGGGCACCGACATCCTGCTTGTTTTTGGGATGAATATCCTTCAGGTTGCCGATATCGTGAATGACGACCTGCCCCGTGTTCGGAATCTCCAGCGACTTGTTTTGGGCTTCCCAGAAGACCGGCAGAATGCTCGGGGATTCGCTGCCATACTGATAGGGAGCAATTTGCACATACAGAAACGGAAATTCGCCCTGATTCCAGACGTCACGCCATCCACCGATGAGTGCTTTCATTTTGTCATAATACAGCATGCCCTCACGGTGGTTCGATTCACCCTGGTACCAGATCGCCCCGCGCATCGCATACGGAACCAGAGGATGAATCATGCCGTTATACAATGTGGTCGGCGAGCCGTGGCTTGTCAGCGGCTGGATCGCTGTCGGGTATGCGGGAGGCGGCGTTAATGGTGTTTCCGCATTCAATCCCGCTTTCGCTTTCGCGGCCCATGCTTCCAAACTGTCGAGATACGAACTCAGCGTTTTTTTGTAAGCGGCGTTCGCTGGATTGGTCAGTTCAACCTGTTTGAAGATGGCCTCTAATGCCGGTTCCTGCTCAAAACCACAAGGGGGCGTCCAGGGTTCAATACGTGTGCCGCCCCAGGATGAATTGATCAGGCCGACGGGAACATCAAGATCTTTGTGTAATTTGCGACCGAAAAAGTAGCCCGCCGCAGTAAAATTGCCCACAGTCTCAGGCGAACAGGCGGCCCACTCGGCGGTCACATCATCCTGCGGAAAGCCGCTGGGACGTTTCGGGATTTTGATATGACGAATCTTGGGATATTTCGCAGCCGCCTGTTCCTTTTCGAAGTTATTGCTGCGGGCAACCGTCCACTCCATGTTGGACTGTCCCGAACAGAGCCAGACTTCTCCCAGCAACACATCGGTCAGCGTGACCGTATTCTTCCCTTTTACGGTTAAAGAAACCGGATCGCCGACCTTCTGTGCGGGCAGTTTCACCATCCACTTTCCTGCTTCGTCGGCGACCGTCGAAACGCGGTCGCCGCCGAGTTCAACAGACACCTTTTCCCCGGGATCAGCCCAGCCCCAGACCGGAATGGGCATCTCCCGTTGCAGCACCATATGATCCCCAAAAATGTGAGGCAGTCGAACATCTGCCTGAATTCGGGTGGTCACACAGAATAGAACAAAACAGGTCACAGCGAGCAGTGAGACGTTTTTCAGTTTCATTATCTTTTCGATTCTTGTCAGAAATTCATGTTGGGATGTCAGCATACAAGTCAGATAGAATTATCTTAATCCTATGTAAAATGATTCACAAGTTTCGCTCGCAATACAAGGAAAAGTTCGCAGATCCCAAAACAGAATTTCTGATCAGACCAAAAGCATCATTCATTCTGCATTGTCGCGGCTTTACAGAGAACGACCTGATAGCCGGCATAAATAATCTGCCAGCCTCGTTCCAGTAACCAGGGAATCGCAAATTCTCCCTTACCCCGAAATGCACCTTTTGACCAGGGAGAATCATCATAAGCGATAATCGACTGATCATGCAGTTTCGGATAGGCGACCTTGAGTTCCGTCAGGCAATCCTGAGCATGAGTGGGAATCTCAGTATCGACACTATCCTGATAGAGTACATCAATGCTTTGATCCGGCAACGACTTCAGGAAATCAGACGAATGGGCATGATGAATTTCGACGACCTCTTTGAAAATCCGGGTCCATGCGCGGGCAAACTGACAATTTCCTCCATTTAAATCGACGGATGCTATTTTACCTCCATACCGAGAACAGAAAGCACCAAACAGGTAAGTCGAAAAACCGGCTCCCGCCCAATCCTCTTCAGCCCGGATGGTGCCTGTCTCTACGATATTGGGTGCGGAAAAACGTTTCTTAATTTCCCGGAACAAAACATCAAAGCCTCGATGCCGGTCAGCAAACGTAGATACACCACCCGCAACACCGCGTTCAAATTCATCAACAAACTGCTGGAGTTGAACGTCGGCAGCGATCTTCTCTTCGGACAGGTAGCGCGGTGCACTCAGCATTCGCACGCACATCTCGGCCAGTTGTGCGGCATCGTATTCGTCTCCCGTTGTTTGTTCTACGATATTATAGGGAATCCGTAAGTGCCTTGTGCGATTTTTGGCCCGCGATCGCAGCACCATATTCAATGTTTTATTGCGAGGTAATGTAAAGTGTGAGGGGAAATTATGCGTCCAGACTCCGACAGTGGGGATATCGGTATAACGCGTTAAATGTAACGGACCACTATCGACGCCGACAAATAAATCCGACATCGTCATCAGGATCAGCAATTCTTCCAGATTCAAAAGGTGCAGATCATCGCGCAAATGCCGAATTCGATAATTGTTCAAACGCGGAACACGATTGTCCCAGTCGAGTAGAATGATTGTTCCATCCGTGCGATCCAGCAACTGCTGATAAAGTTCTGTGGTGACGTCGGGAGAAAGATTCTTATACCCCGGCGACGTATTCCCCATGGTATGCAAAAGAATAAGGGGCTTCGGCAAATCTTCGATCAACGAAGCAACATGGTCCCGCGACTCATCAGAAAGATAAGGAGTAATGTCTAATTTCGTTGCACAATACTCATCCCATAATTCTTCAGTCTTACCAATGGCAGGCATCGGGCCACGCCCCAGATTGAACCCGGCCTTGTTGATGGACCAGGGATGAAGTTCACGGGTGGAGGGAGCATGATCCCAGCCATGATGTAACGAATTTTTCTCTGGTGTCGTGATGACTTCAACGCCCGTGGGTTGATACAGAATCTGCTTATCGGGAGTACAATAGATACGCGGCTTGTGCCCCCGTTTCGTATACAGTGGCAAGGAGTGTGCAAAATAGGTACTGTCGCCTAGACCATGATGAAACGTAATCGGATTCGATGATTTTGTCATAGAATGACTCTTTCTGCTGGAGATACGGTTAACAATCCGATCTGTAAACAGATCGACAAAAGTAGAAACGGAATCAGGCCCACTGGTAGTTTGGAATTCTGGTTTAAAGTCCGGCTCAGCAATGCGGGTGAACGGCGTGGCTTCAACGCCAAATTCTCTGAGCGTCAATGCGCGCGAATCGGTAGCAAGATGACACACTTGCGCTCCCAGAGAGAGTGCTGGAATACTCGCATGCAGGCGGCAGGAGACGAGCTTGTCAACTTTGCCATAAAAATTGAGCAGATCTTTGTGATTGTAGATGCAGACAACGTTTTCCAATTCAGGACAGCGACTGCGAATCCATTGATATTCGCGCAGTGCATGCGCGAGGACATACGTTGGCTTGTCTTGTGAAAGCTGTGACTGAAGTTTTTTGACTGCGGGCAACAAAGGCGCCCATTCACCGATGTGCAAATCGGCCACGGTAATACAGTGATAATTTTTGGGCTGCGGTTCGACCTGATGATAGGCCTGCGCCCACCAGCTTGAGCATGGCAGTAAATGCGCGTTTTCTCCCGATTGCTTTAATAGTTCATACGCAACCTGATCGCGGGCGATTTTCAAATCGACGTCCTGTTCATACTCGAGAATTGCCTTTGTTTTTCTCAGTTTCAGAATCTCTGAAGCCATCTCGGAAGCAGGCTTTGAAAACACCCCTGAAACAAAAGTAGATGCCCTTTCTGCAGCAGAACGATGTGACGCTTCGGTAAACGATGCGCCTGCCCACAAATCTGCAATGAGAATATTTTCTTTACGGATTGACTTGAGAACATCCCAGACATCCCAATCCCAGTACTCCGTTTCCTCTGTCACGTTAAAACGCGGGTTCCCGCAAAACACAACGACATCGGCGGCTTCACGAACATAGCGCCAGATGGCCTCATCGTGACGCAGCATATTCACATTAAAGAACACTGCCTCTGGATCAGCTTTAGAAATCAAATGTTTGATGCCATCGGTAATCAGGTTTGACCCAGGATTCGTATGAGCGTCCTGGCTCACGGGAGTCAGTAGAAAGTACTTGTGCATGGATTTTCGTCTCTTTCAAAAATGGGAATCATAAGAAGGCAGCCTGCCTTCAGAACATTCGAATGATGCAGCACCGCATTCAAATCAATCGATGGTTCGAAACGACATCGACTCATTCTGCAATCATTCAGGGAACAGGAGCGCGGAATGATAAAATTTATAACCGCGTGCCTTAAGACCAGGTCCACTAAAATTGTGGAGGCCGCGACGTCGAAAACGGCGCATATGTTTATTGTCCAGACGCGAAACCCAGAGTCGCGTTTTAGCAACAAGACCTGCACGATTCTTATGGATTCAAAATCCCTGCACAGCGTGAACTACTCATCGAACGCCCACCAGCGGGCTGAAGAAAGATTGTCTTTCCTCTTGATTGAGAGCCTCCCAATCGTACATTTCCCCCATTGCTCGAATCGGAGCAAATCACCCGATGATGTTTTTCTGTGTTGGGAATTCTTTCCGGCTGCCAGCCTGCACCCGCAAGCGTCTGAATCCGGCACTTGATGAATCTTGTGTATCAATAGTTGATATTGACTAATCCTACCTGTAATTAGATATGGAAAAAGCGATGAGTACGGAACCGAAAAAAGATGTGTGGCAGATTAAAAACCCTCAGCATGTGCGTGTCTCTGTCTATGGCGCCACCGAGGGACTTTCAAAATGGAATGGCGACTACGACCTCACGCTCACACAGCAAAACAGACAGAGCTGTGTCTGGAGCACGAACTTACCCACTCGAAATCATTTGAAACAGGCAGTATTGACCGCCACCAGAACAAAGGACAATCGATTTGAGATCTGGTTTCAACTAAAAGGCACGATTCAGGGACCGGAATGGACGGCTTTCGAAATCACAAATTTAACCAGCACGAAAATCCTGGCTTTGAATCCAGATCTTCCGCCTGACAAAACGATTGCCCAAGGCTGGCCTCTGAATATTCAAGTCACTTTTCCACAAACTGAGGCCAAACAGAGGTCATTTTATATTGCTCCTGAATTAAGCGCTGCTGGTATGTCGATGCTGGCCGGTCTGGGCAGTTCCGGCTCCTCGGGATGCTCTGGTTCCTCAGGAGACTGTTCTTCCCCCTCTCCATCACCGTCGAGCTCTGCTTCACCATCAAGTTCTGCTTCGCCATCGAGTTCTTCTTCACCCTCGAGCTCTTCTTCGTCGTCGAGTTCTTCTTCACCATCGAGCTCTTCTTCACCGTCGAGTTCTTCTTCACCGTCGAGCTCTTCTTCACCGTCGAGCTCTTCTTCACCGTCGAGCTCTTCTTCACCGTCGAGTTCTTCTTCGCCGTCGAGCTCTTCTTCACCGTCGAGCTCTTCTTCACCGTCGAGCTCTTCTTCACCGTCGAGTTCTTCTTCGCCGTCGAGTTCTTCTTCGCCGTCGAGCTCTTCTTCACCGTCGAGTTCTTCTTCGCCGTCAAGCTCTTCTTCACCGTCGAGCTCAAACTCCTCATCCAGCTCTTATTCCTCTTCCAGTTCTCCCCTGGTCTCTTCCAGTTCGTCCTCTCCCACTCCCTCTTCGTCCTCCAGCAGCAGTTCGTCTTCCAGTCCGACCTGCAATTGCCCCGAAGATAATGAACAGGATTCCGGATGTTATGCGTCACGGAGTTTGATGACGACGTCCTATTGGGAAAGGAAAGACGGAACGGCCTGGAACTGGACTTCGAAATCAGGCGGAACTATCTGGGAAGTCGTTCCAACTGCTACAACATTGCTCAGTCCCCCTACAGGATCTACACGCAATTCGAATACTATTAAAACAAAATGTCTTTATACCGATTTCAATCTGCAATTCTACTTCTGCTGTCCTAACATGCGAAGCAAATGGAAGGACTGCAGTAATGCTTTATTAGGACCAGAAAACTGGGGGAACAGTGGAGTCAAAATTTTCAGCCTCAATGGCTATGAAGTGCAGATTCTGGACAGCCACGGCGCAACTGACATGGGAGGTGGTATTACAGACCTCAACAATTGTCATATGGGTGGGACTAAGCCTGTCAATACCTACGAAATTTGTGGCGCACTCTACAAATACCGCGCGCCTGACTCGAACCCGGTCCAGGCTGCATCGAATGAGGACGGAGAATATTTTGTTCCCGGCGGTGCCTGGAATCATATGGAGATCGGTTTCATGGCGGCACGCTATAATTGGGAAGAGGTAACGGAAAATGAAATAAGTGAATGGAAATGGGTCAAGAAAAAATGTGCCACAATCACTGTTAAAATCACTGGCGCAGGAGCAACACAAACCGTCCAACATCGTATTGGACTAAACCCCAGGAATGTACCAAACAATCCAGCAGCCAGCTACAATGAAACGGCGGACCTTGTTTGCGATACCGTGTACGACACTGAAGAGGACCAAAAAGGCTGGTGCAAAGCCCGAGGGCCCATCTTTCTACAGGAACATGACACGAAAGTGCAATTCAAAGGCATCACGATTGATCCGACTTGGTTACCCAGATCAGGAGGGACTTTTGTCGATACCTGGCAACGGGAATCTGGCTGCCTGACTCGGAGCTAGATCTGACTGAACCAAGAGTTCGACAAACCTCAAACCCAAACCTGAAGCCATGAAGCGATGGCTTCAGGTTTTCGCCTTTTTGGCAGGGAGCGAACCGATTTTCTGTTTCGTTTGCTTCCCCAACCACCTATACTGTACAGAAGGGTAAGGTATTTCAGTAATGCTAATCTATTATGGGCTCTGGTTGAGGTTGAAACGATGCATTTTTCGATTCCTTTTTTGTTGATCTGTCTGCTCAGTCTGGCTGGCTGCAGTGAGAGTCAATTGCCGCAACAGTCCGCTTCGCTTTCAACAGAGGAAAATGAAAACCGTGGATTTTCGTCTGTGCCTGCTGACTACGGCAAGAGGAAACCGGATGAGTCAGACCTGAATTATCTTCTCAGAAAAGGCGTTTATCCCATTCCACCTGAAAAGGGGGGTGGCTACCGATTCGATGACACATTTGAAACCTGTCCAGAAGAGGACTTGCCCTTACTTTCCCAAGTGGAGGGGCTGAGATCGTTCTGGATAGGAAATGGCCCTTTCAGTCCGGCTGGCTGGAAACAAATTGGTCAGATTTCTGGCCTGGAAACGTTGAGGGCACGAAGCAGTTATATCACAGACGAACATATCATTGGCCTGAAAGGGCTGACTCATCTCAAAGATCTTCAGATCTTCAGAATCTGGGACAGAAAAAGTCAGATCTCAGACAAGGGACTCGAAGTCCTTGCCGAACTTCCGGGACTACGCCGGCTGGTACTTCACAGCAGCGAGCTCAATCCGCGCGCCTGCGAGTTGATTGGCAACTGCACTCAACTCCGTGTGCTGGAACTGCGCGGGCCCCTGACAAATGAATGCTTGAAGCCATTGGGAAAACTGAAAAATCTAAAATACCTGATGCTTGAGGGAACATTCTCCGATACAGGCCTGAAGCACCTGGCAGAATTAAACCAGCTGGAACGACTGGTAATCCACAGTGACCAGATGACGGGGTCCGGTTTAAGTCATTTTACAAACTTTTCTGAATTACGTGAATTGGGATTTTCTGGAAGCTCGGAAGCGAGCGCGACATTGAAATATTTGAACCAGTTACCTGCTCTAGCCATACTAAATCTCGCCTCACCGACAGTCAACGACGCACTTCTCATGACCCTGCCCAACTTGCCAGGTTTGGAAGCACTCTCCTTACGAGGTTCCTCAATCACCGATACGGGACTCGAAGCCTTGGTCCAAGTAAAGAATTTGACAGAACTTGATCTGAAGTTTACGAATATCTCAAATGCAGGCCTGACACGTTTAGAGCCACTCCAGCAACTGCGTTTACTACTTTTGGGAAATCCCGCTCATTCGGATTTCATTACCGGGAACGGACTGGCCCCCCTGACAAAACTGCCCCATTTAGAAATGCTTGATATGGGTCACATTAATTCTGAAAAACTCGACTTGCAGCCTCTGGCGCAGATCAAATCTTTGCGTGAAGTCGATCTGACGTTCGGAAGTCCTGATGTCTCAAAACGCTGGCAGGACGTTCTCGTTCAACGTCCCAATTTGAAAAAAGTTGAGGAAATGTTTCCAGTCTCCCGTCGAGTAGGCGAATTTGGAGTTCATATGAAGGAAATCCCCTGAGATTCCTCCCCCCTGCTTCATCTTTCGAATTTCGCAGACCAGGGAATCGCGCAACCTGACATAGGGTTGATTTGAGCACACGTCTGTAGCAGGTTAAAAAGAGATCGCTCTTTTCTCGCTGAAGTCCCTTTCTAAGATACAGTCCTCGTATCGAATTTCATCCATCGTTTGAGTTTCGTGCAAACCAGATCGAACAGAGCATTGAGACCTGATTTTGTTGCGCTGTCAGCGAGCGTGATGGATCTACTCAGAGTCGCAAGCAACCTGATTTCGCTATCCGCATGCATGAACCGAACCTGTTTCTCCGCTCATAGTTCCAACAGCCAACTCTATCACAGGGAATGATCATGAAACCACGCAAATTGATTTTCAAAAATTCATTAAGCCCCGGCGATATTGTGATGCTCACCGCGGCTGTCCGTGATCTGCATCTGGCCTGTCCCGGTCAGTTTCTCACGGATGTGCGCACTCCGGTGAGCCAGCTATGGGAGAACAATCCCTATCTGACCCCGCTCAAAGAGAATGACCCCGACGTTGAAATCATCCAGACTCATTACCCCTTAATCAATCAATCAAATACAACACCTCATCATTTCGTCCATGGTTTTGCACAGTTTCTGGAACAGAAATTGAAACTGAAAATACCGGTCACCCGATTTTATGGAGATATCCATCTTTCTGAGCAGGAAAAGAACTGGACATCACAGGTTGCAGAAACAGGTTTCAAAGGCAATTTCTGGATCATGATGGCGGGGGGTAAATATGATTTCACCGCCAAATGGTGGAACCCTCGATTTTACCAGGATGTTGTTGATCACTTTGCCGGCCAGATTCTGTTCGTTCAATGTGGCGAAAAAAAACATTTCCACCCTCCATTAAAAGGAGTTTTGAATCTGATCGGCAAAACCGACACGCGTCAGTTCATCAGACTCATGCATCACGCCGATGGAGTCGTCTGCCCGGTCACCTTCGCCATGCATCTGGCAGCAGCCGTAGAAACCAAGCCGAACAAACCTCAAAACCGCGCCGCAGTCGTTTTAGCAGGTGGCAGAGAACCGGCGCAATGGGAAGCTTATCCCCATCATCAATTTATCAGTACCAATGGTGCCCTTCCCTGTTGTGAAAGCGGCGGCTGCTGGAAATCCCGCTGCCAACCGGTGGGAGACAATGACAGCAAAGACCAGGATCTGTGCGACTTACCGATCCAGGTAGATCAAAACCTGCAGATACCCAAGTGCATGAATATGATTACGCCTCAAGATGTGATTCGTCGCATTGAAATGTACTACGAGGGAGGCGCACTCAAATACAACAGCTCATCCTTAACACAAACGCGATCTCAGTCGGCACCGATCAGAACGAAACAGCTTGTCGGAGCAATCAACTAATCTCTGATGCCTCCGTCTTGATTGCTTCGCCGCTCTGGACTGAGGGGAACAAGGACAAAACAGTATTTATCCCATTTCTTTCGAACGATTTCAGTTACAGGAGGTCAGTAAATCAATGCAGAATGATAGTACGCGAAACATAAACAACTGGTCCGTCGGCATCACAACTGCGCCACGTAAACAAAATACGCTATCAATGACGCTCAACAGTCTGAAAGCTGCTGGCTGGGAGTCGCCTCGACTTTTTGCAGAACCAGGAACAGAGATTCCCCCTGAATATCAAACGCTTCCCCTCTCAGAGAGAGATGAAGTTCTGGGTGCTTTTCCGAACTGGTATCTGGCCTTAACAGAACTCGTACTTCGCACCCCCCGCGCAGAGGCGTTTATGATCTGCCAGGATGATGTCCTGTTTTCAAAAAACTTAAGAGATTATCTCGAACTCAATCTGTGGCCTGCAGACCAGGTAGGAGTCGTCTCAATTTATTGTCCCAGCCATTACCAGCAAACAACGAACTCAGGGTTTCTCCGTGAGGATCGAGGCTGGTCCAGCTGGGGCGCTTTAGCCTATGTGTTTTCCAACCCATCAGCCCGATCCATTTTAAGTGATCCGCTGGTACTAAATCACCGCGACTTTGGACCGGCAGAAGGATTACACAATATTGATTCCGTTGTCGGCTATTGGTGTGAACGCCATCAGCTACCTTATTACGTCCACTTCCCCAGTCTCGCCCAACATATAGGGGAATTCTCTACAATTTATCCTCGCGCCACAGCCAGCGGCAAACGAATGGCGCATCAATTTTTAGACCAGGTTTCCATTTCACCTGATAACACACATCCGAAAACGAAGCCAGCATAATAAAACGACACCATGAAATAAAAAGCCAGCGTGTGACAAACTCAATAGTGAACGGGAACACGCTCTGGCATCAAAGAGAAAGTAAGGATTTCAGTAGATGAAAATAGACTGTTCCCATCTGGAAATACAAATCGCATCCGCCCAGGAAAACAATACGCAAAACGACCAGTCTTCAGAAGTCGATCAGACGTTACAGACCATTGAACGATGGGCGCGTAAACTCAATCCGGACTGTATTTCCATTATCAAAACACAAACACTAAATGATCCGAATTTACAAGATCTGATCCACGCCTGCAGGCATTTCTGGAGCAAAACCGAACTACGAATCGTTATTGAAGCGGACCAACTCCCAGACGATACTTCACTTCCTGAGATGCTGGAAGAAACAAACTGCCTGCTGGAAATACGTGCTGACTTCGATGCTCCAGACATCGAAATAATCAAATATCACATCGAGCGTTGGCAACGGACCTGTTATTTCAACGTCGTCTATTCAGTTCCCCAAAGTAACTCCCGGGAAAAAAACGTTTTATTAGCAAATTCTCATCTTTTTTCACTGATCGAGAATGACCCGAATTCTGAAATCAGCCTGGATGATCATCTCATGCTCATCATCAGGAATGGCGAAATTTACTATTCAACTCGAACTGAAAACATCATTTCGGCAAATTGTCCCGATAGTAATTCTGACACACAGTTAAACAATGATCTGTTCAATCATAATAAAATCAAACTCGGGTTCTGTATTCCATCAATGTCAATGGGTGGGGTGACTCGAAGTCTGCTCACAATGATGAATGCACATTGCGAGCATAATCTACAATGGACGGGCATCGCCGTCCGAAATGCGTTTGCTTTTGACCCGGAAACCGCCAGGCTCATTTTAGAGCATTGTCCCATTTATTCATCAATGGATCATCCCGATTTTCAAGGTCTTGTCACCATCGTTGGTAATGCCAGTCAATGGATCGTTGATCAGTCAGACATCGTTAATTTATGGGGATACACGACTCCCGTCAAAGAGCTGAATCTTACAGACTGGAAAAAAAGACCGATGCTGGTCGTCGCTCATGGACAAAATGAGTGGACCAGAAAAAACATTCAAACCAGCCTCGATTATGCCGAAGAATCGATCCTGGTCAGCGTCTCGAAAGCGGGAATCCAGGCATTCCCCAAAGAGGTAAGAGAACAGGTCGAGGTTATCTATAACGGCGTCGATTCTACTCACTGCCAACCGTTATTGGGCCGTGATGAAATTCGAAGATCCTGGGGGATTAATCCAGAAACAATTGCCGTCGGCTATATCGGCAGATTCGCAAAAGAGAAAAATGTTTTCGCGGCTGCCTATGCTGTCTGCGAATCAGGAAACAACCATCATGCCGTTTATGTTGGAGAAGGCATTCATCAGGCTCATGTCATCAGCCGAGTGAAGGAGCTCTGTGGCGTCCACTGTTCTATTCTGCCACGTACTGAAGAGATCGGATCTGTCCTGGCCGGACTGGATTGTCTCATGTCAGCATCCCCCTCAGAAGGGGGCCCGCTCTCTGTTGCAGAAGCCTGGTTCGCTGGGTGCCCGGTCGTCTCGACGCCCGTCGGTTTTATACCAGAACTCGAAGAGAAATATGGACCACTTGTCAAACGTCTTCCACACGATCCCACACCAGCTCAATTAGCAGCCGGAGTCAAAAACGCGATCCAGAGAAGCCACATAAGACAACGAGCCCAGGAAGTGGCATTTAATGAATTTGATGCCGTACTGATGGTAAAAAAATACGAATCCCTGCTTGCCAAGAAACTGAAAGAATCACGTACAACCACGTTAATTTCTTAGCTCTCAAGCCAAATGCAAGCAGTGAGTGAACGTCTCACTTGCACATGGACTCCGACTTTACACTTTGGTTTTTTCGGCTGCAGCCGACATGCGATAGACGCGGGCGGTGCCGTCTGCGTGGGCGATTGCCAGGTGACGACCATCAGAAAACAGATCGAGGCCGCGGGCTGCCTTGGCGAGTTTCATGGTGTGGAAGAATTCGGCTTCGCCCGGCTTGCGGAACCACAATTCTCCTTTGCCGCTGCGGTCTGCACCGGCACCGATCAGGAAACCGTCTGGATGAAAGCGAACGCCCCAGGCGATGCCCTGAAACGTTTTTTCCGGTTTGAGCTGGGCAGTTTCTTTACCCGTTTTCCAGTCGAACAGCATGATGATCGGATCCTGCACGCCGGCGAACGAGTTCACCACTTTGGTAATGCCCGCACTCGCCAGTTCGCTGCCATCCGGGCTGAATTGCAGGTCGCGGGCGCCGCCCATATCAGCGGCGAATTTCTTATCGTAGCCAGTCATCACACTCGCATCGATGCTGCGCACTGCTTTGTCCGCTTTGAGATCCCAGACTTTCATCACGCCCATCAAATCTTGAGACACCAGATGTTGTCCGTCCGGATGAAAGTCCGCCGCATAAACGTGCCGCTCATGGCCTGAGAACGTATGCAATAGACTACCATCTTCGATCTTCCAGACCTTCACCAGCAGATCGTTGCCGCAGGTCACCAGTTTTGTCTGATCGGGAGAAACCCGCACCCAGCGCGCCGACCCTTTGTGAGCGGGAATGGTCATTGTCGGCTTCGGCTCAGCTTCGGTCATGTTCCAGACTTTGATATCACCGCCCCAGCAGGCAGAAAAAAGCGTATTCCCATCAGATGAGAAATCAAACGACCGCACCCAACTGGTATGCCCTTTTAAGGTCCGCTGCGCTTGTGTCGCGAGATCCCAAACCTGAATATCCAGATCTTGTGCACCGGCAACGAAATACCGGCCCGTGGGATCGACGCGGCAAGAGGTCAGCGGGAACGAATGCTTGAACTGCGCCACCTCGTGGGTTTTGGTCGGATCTATCGCATAATAAGCGGAGTCGGGCTTAGGAGCGATAAGCACTTCGGTTTTGTTTTTCTGTTTCGCGTTCATCCTAACAACTCCTTGATGGCATCGGCAGTCGGGTCGCCGATGGGAATCGATCGGCCGGCGATCTCGTGGTCGTTCGTGGAATCAATGCCGAGTGCCTGCAGGTAGGTATGGAACAGATGGCCGGCATCCACTTCGCGATCGGCGACCGCGGTCCCCTTCTCGTTGGTTTTTCCGATGATCGCGCCCGGCTGAATGCCACAGCCGCCTAATGCAATCGACCATGCCGTGCCCCAATGATCTCGTCCATAGCGGACATTGATTTTGGGAGTACGACCGAATTCCGAATAGACCATCACCAGCGTGCTTTCCAGCATGCCTCGTTCATGCAGATCGTCGATCAGCATCGCAAACGTTTTGTCGAATTCGCCTAGTTGCTCTAGATGAAAATTGAAATTCTCTGCATGGGAATCGTAGCCATGATGCGTGACTTTCACACAGGTCGCATTGTTTTCAAGCAGCGTGCGTGCCAACAGACAGTTCCGCCCGAAATCGTGTTTGCCATAGCGTTCGAGATCTTTTCCATCGGGCGTTTTCTCGAAAAATGTTTTCCGGGCCATCAGCTTGGCTGCCTGCTGAAACGACACATCAAACGATTCCGTCATCGATTTCGGACGCCCGCGGCCGAACTGTTTGTTGAACTGCTGCCTCAGCTGAATTCGGCGTGCCGCCGCCGTTTGATCCAGCCCTTTGGGCAAGCCTAAGTTTTTCGGTGGTTTGACGCCTTCAAATTTCAATTGCCCGTGTTGTGCGCCCAGAAACGCAGACGTGCTGTCATTGAGTCCGCGTGTCGAGATATGGATATAACCGGGCAATTCGCTGTTCTCTGGTGCCAGATATTTTGAGGCAATCGAACCGATATAGGGATACTCGCCGGCCCGTCGGCCCTTTTCCATAAACAGGCGACCCTGGCTATGATCATTCGTTTTCAAATTGATACTGCGCACGATCGAGAGCAGATGCATCCGTTGCGCCGTGTAAGGCAGGAGTTCGGAAATATGCATGCCCGGCACCGACGTCGGAATTGCCCGAAACGGTCCGCCGAACTCGGTTCCCGGTTTGGGGTCCCACGATTCCAGCTGGCTGACGCCCCCCTGCAGATACACCTGCAGGATGCGTTTATGCTGGCCTTGTACCTGTTCGGCAATGGCGGGTGCGCCAGACAATCCCAAACTGATCGCACCGCCGGCGGCCCCCGCTAAAAACTGCCGCCGGGCCACTTGATGATCCAGTGGATTGCATCCTTGATTTCGTCGCATTGTCAGTCCTTCTGCCTGTCAAGCAGGAACACATTGAAAAGTCTTAATGATTAAAGCGGAATTCATCGGACGACAACGCCGCCCAGACCAGTTGGGGTAAACCCTGATCAGGTTGATCCTGGCTGACTTTCAGGTACGCCGCCACCTGTTCGATTTCTGTCTGCTCGGGTAAACGCGAAAAGACGGCGAGATACAGAGCTTCCGCAATTTCGGGCGCTGTTTTCAGTTTCTTCAGTCGGGCCGTTAAGTTCGTACCGGAGGGCGTTAACCAGGATTGCACCAGCGGCCCGTTTAACAGGAATAAAGCCTGATTCGCCGAAGCGTCAAAACGCGAAGATTGTGCGCCCACCTTCCCAAACGTGGTGACGAAGGAAGTCACATTTCCTTTTAATGCCTCGTGCAGTTTTTCTTCCTGCCACTGTGGATCGTCTGCTTGCTTTGTCCCTTTTTTGGCGTCCTCTTTGACCTGCTTTGCTTTCACGCTGGCCAGCGTTTTCTCGGTCACACCGGTGGCCTGCATCATCGCCCAGGCGAGCTGCTCAGGAGAGAGCGGTTTTAACAACCCCACGCCAAAATTGACTTCTTCAGGAAATTCCGCGTCTGCAGAAACATGACTGCTGCGCTGATAGGTTTTTGACAGTGCCAGTTCACGCAACAGGAATCGCATGTCACTGTCGTGTTCCTGAAATGCTTTTGTCAGCAGAGCCAATACCTTGGGGTGCGAGGGGGGATTGTCGGCGTGCCACATATCGAGCGGTTCCACAAAGCCGCGCCCCATCATCATCGCCCACAAGCGGTTCACAATGTTCTGCTGAAAAGCGAGATTGGCCGGGTTCGTCATCGCATCGGCTAACTGCAAACGGCGACTGTAAACGGGCACCGAACGTACATTTTTGGCCGGTTTGACTTTGTAGAGTACTTTCTTTTTCTCCGGGTCAGGAATTTCCGGCAGGTCCAGCATCCGCGGCGCCGTCTTTCCTTCTTCGTTTGTAAACACCGAGGTAAAGGTCACCAGCCCTTCGGCTTTTTCGCCGATCGTCATTTTCTTTGTCTTGGGATCTTTGAAGAGATAACTGCGGCTCAAAAAGGCATTCAAGCCGTGATAGTGCCGCTGCAGATAATCATTCACATTCGGATGATTATGACACTGCGCACATTCCAGATCGCGCCCCAGAAACAGCCGCCCCAGATCGCGGGTCACGACTTCGGCTTTCAATTCCCGATCAAGCAGAAACTTGGCCGCCGGTCGTGTTTTCTCATCGGTGCCGTCAACCGTTAGCATTTCCTGAACCAGCGTGTCCCAGGGTTTGTTTTCCAAAAATGATTTTCGCAGATAGTTCCGCCACTCAGCGGCAGGCACATGTTTGTCGCGACGGCGTTCCATTAGCATCGTGTCGAACACATATTGCATCCGCCGCGCATGTTCGGGTGATGCCAGTAGCCGATCGACTAACAACGTCCGTTTTTCCGGTGTTGTGTCGGCTAAAAAAGCTTGTACTTCTTCAACGGTCGGAATGGTTCCGGTGAGATCGAGTCTGACCCGCCGCAAAAACGTGGCATCGTCTGCGAGAGGTGCTGCCTCTTTTTCGAACTGCTGATTCCCCCCGCCAATCAAAGAATCGATCTGTTGATGTAGTGGTACTTCGGCAGAGAAAGCGGAAACCGATCCGGCAACAAGGATGACCTTGCAGAAAACCAGTTGTGGGATGGAACGTAATCTCATAAGGTCACGCAGTTTAGGTAGGGTTAAGCAAGTAGGGACCGAAGCAGGAGCGGCCATATATCGGAGTCTGTTTATTCTATCGAAACTTGGCGCTCATTTCAACAAAATCTCTGCATTCATCCCTTTTTTCAGCATTTCCCTCACAGGTCGAAATCACGCCGGAATCCAGACTTAGACCGAGATCGCTGATATCCACTGAGCATCAGTAGAACGAACGACTCTTGAGCGATATCATCAAATAAACCTGACGCAGAATTAAAGCCGCTTCCAATCGCACACACCGAGATCAGAGAGCCATCATGTCCGAATCGAATTTTCATCCTGCTCGTTTTCAAAACCGTGTCGCCCTGGTGACCGGAGGTTCCCGCGGCATCGGTCGAGCCTGCTGTTTGCGTCTTGCGCAAGAGGGCGCCCGTGTCGCCATTAATTATCGCAGCGGTCAGGAAGATGCACAGGAAACACTGAAGCAGATCGAAGCAGCCGGTGGAACGGGCATGCTCGTGCAGGCTGATGTCTCCGACAGCCAGGACGTGGATCGCATGGTCGGGGAGATCGAATCAAACTGGGGGCCCGTTGAGTTGCTGGTGAACAATTCGGGAATCTTCATTTATCAGTCGCACAGGGAATTAACGGAAAACGACTGGCGGCAGATGCTGGATGTGAATCTGACGGGAACGTTTCTGGTCACCTGGCGTGTGAAGGAAGGCATGCTCAAAAACAACTTTGGTCGCATCGTGAATATGAGTTCGCTCTCCGGTCTGCAGCCGCGTCCGATGTCGATCGCGTATGCCGTCAGTAAAGCGGGCGTGGTCTCGTTCACACAGAGTACTGCGGTCGCCTGGGCGAAAGACAATATCCGAGTCAACGCGGTCGCCCCCGGATTGATCGACACCGAAATCCTGACAGGCGTCAACCAGGACGACCTCGATAAAATCATCGAGGCCACGCCAATTCCACGGATGGGTGAAGTTTCGGAGGTCGCGTCGATGGTGTCATTTCTGCTGTCCGATGAAAGCAGCTTCACCACGGGACAGACGCTCGTCATCAGCGGCGGTCGCTGCATGCTGCCTTGAGATTGTCGCGAACGATTACGCGATAATGTCTTTGATGACGTGTGCTTCTTCCACACCGGTGAGACGGAAATCGAGGCCCTGGAATTTGTAACTGAACCGCCGGTGATCGATGCCGAACAGATGCAGCAACGTCGCATGAAAGTCACGCACATGGACCGGATTTTCTGCAGCCGCATAACCGAAATCGTCAGTCGTGCCAAAACTCTTACCCCCTTGGACGGCGCCGCCTCCCAGCACCATCGAAAAGCCTTTGATATGATGATCGCGACCGGTCCCCTGAGCCATCGGCGTTCTGCCGAATTCGCCGCCGAAGACGATCAGTGTGTCATCATACAGGCCCCGCTGTTTCAGATCTTTAATCAGAGCCGCGGTCGCCTGATCGACTTCTTTGGCTGTGATCTCGATCGAACGTTTAATCCCGCCATGATGGTCCCATGCCCGGTGATAGAGCTGCACAAAGCGGACGCCCCGTTCGAGCAGTCTTCGCGCCAGCAGACAATTTGAGGCGTACGTGCCGTCGCCCCCTTCGGTTCCATAGGCTGACATCGTTTCCTTCGATTCATTTTTCAGATCCATCAAACCCGGCACACTGGTCTGCATGCGAAATGCCATTTCGTATTGGCCGATGCGTGTGGCAATTTCGGGATCGTGCACTAGATCATCGAAGCCCCGATTCAACTGATTGACCGTATCCACGAGCCGGCGCTGCTGCTGCATCGTGACGCCCTCCGGTCGATTCAGATACAACACCGGCGCCCCGGTGGCTTGAAACTGAACGCCCTGAAAACGCGAAGGCAGAAAACCGCTGTGCCACTGACGTGCGGCGATCGGCTGGGCCTGCCCCCCTTTCCCCACGCTGGTCAAGACGACATAGCCGGGAAGATTATCGCATTCCTGTCCCAGTCCATACAACAACCACGAGCCCATACTCGGACGGCCCGCCTGGGAAGAACCGGTATTGAACAGCGTATGCGCGGGGTCATGATTGATCTGGTCGGTATACATCGATCGAATGATGCACAAGTCGTCGGCCACCGAACCGATGTTGGGAAACTGTGAACAGATCCGCTGGCCGCTTTCACCGAAACTGGTAAACTCAAACTGCGGTGCGAAACATTTGAGCTCGCGTCCCTGCAGCTGCGCCACCTGCTGCCCTTTGGTCAGCGATTCGGGCATCGGCTTGCCATGCATCTCGCGTAACGTCGGTTTATCGTCAAACGTTTCCAGGTGCGAAGGCCCGCCCGCCATACAGAGATGGATCACCCGCTTGACGCGCGGCTTAAAGTGCGGCTTCGAAATCACACCCTGCCCGAGATCGCTGGCACCCGCATCGCGAGACAACAGCGACAGCAGAGCCGCTGGTCCAATGCCCAGTGCCGATTGACGGAGAAAACTGCGTCGTGAAGAATAAAAGTCAGACATATTGAAAGCGCCTTAATATCGTGTGATCGTTTCATGCAGATTCAGAACCGCCCGCGCCACGCTGGTCCAGGCCGCCAGCTCAGCGGGATCGATGTCGCCAGACGGTTTGGCCAGACCGACGGACAAAATGCGTTCCGCTTCTGCCTGTTGTGTTTGGTAAAGTTTCAAATCTTCTTCATACAGTGATTTCAACAGCGTTTTTTCGTCATCACGGGGCGCACGCATTAACGTCTGCTGCGTGAGCCAGTTCAATCGTGCTTCAAATTCCGGCTGGGGACTTTCCTTCAAAAGACGCGTCGCCAACACGCGCGCCGATTCAACAAACGTCGGATCGTTCAACAACACCAGTGACTGCAAAGGCGTATTCGAGCGGGGCCGCCGCGCCGTACATTCTTCACGGGCCGGCGCATCAAAGGCCAGCAAACTCGGGTGCAGGAACGTCCGCTGCCAGTGGGTATATAAGCCACGCCGATACTGCTGTGGACCGTTATCCTGCTGATAGGTTCGTTTGGGGAAATTCAACTGCGCCCAGTATCCCGCCGGCTGATATGGTTTGGCACTCACGCCCCCGATTTCCTCATTCAACAGCCCGCTCAATGCGAGGGCATTATCACGAATCATTTCCGCTTCCAGCCGCCAGCGCGACTGCCGGGCATAGAGCCGGTTATAAGGATCGCGTTCGCGCAGCGCTGCTGGCAACGCCGAAGACTGCTGATACGTTTTTGACGTCACAATCAGACGCAGCATGTGCTTGACATCCCAGCCGCTTTCCACAAATTCAGTCGCCAGCCAGTCGAGCAGTTCGGGATGCGTGGGCATTTCTCCCTGTGAACCCAGGTCATCCACCGAACGGGCCAGACCCTGACCGAACATCAGCATCCACAGTCGATTCACAAACGTGCGTGCGACCAGCGGATTGTCGCGTGCGGTCATCCAGCGTGCCAGATCCAAACGCGTCGGACGCGTGTTTTCAGCGACTTTGATCTGCGACAGAAAATGTGGTACCCCCGGCTCAACAATCTCTCCTGAATCGTCCATCCAGTTACCGCGCGGCAGCACCTGCATCGTGCGCGGCTTCGTCGCCGACGTCGCTAATGTCGTCACAATGCTTTTTTCTAAGTGATCTTTCTCTTTTCGTAACTGTGCCAACTGCGCGCGTTCTTTGCTCAATAACGGCGTCGCCTCACGGAACGCAGCGTCGATCTGCTTCTGCTGTTCCGCTGTCCGTTTTTCAGCCGGAAGTGTAACGAGTTCCTGAAGCTGTTCGGAAGCAGAAACCCCCGGTTTACTGATATCGACGTTTGTTGAAAACGAAATCCGAAAACGTCCCAGGTTATGACCTGCGACAAAATTCTGAACCAGACGAATCTCACAGGTGTTCTTATCATCCTCTTTCTTCGCAGGCTCTTCGGTATTGGACTCCTCTGTTTCCGGCTTCCCGTTTTTGGGCTCGGTCAGCTTTCCTGTCAGAAGCATTTGCTGGCGTTTTCCGATGTGTGGCAGAATCGCCCAGCCATTCTTATGCCCATTGATAACATATTCGGGTGAATGATTGCCTTGAGAATGGGAAGCCGTCGCTTTCTGCCATTTTACCGGTGCATCATTAACCGTCATTTCCACTCCGTTCAGAACCAAATTCCCATTGCCGGCACGTCCCGGCCCCTGTTGAGGCAGTGAGATATCGGGCAACAACTCTATTCGCAGAGCAAACGGCTCGTCACCAGGAAGTTTACTGTCACTGAATTCGAGGACATACACATCATGCTTCGGATTCTTTCCACTCGCCAGCACCGAACCGTCCTCCAGCACTTTGAGTGTCGCGCCTCCTTCCGAGCGAACCTGTTTCGGCTTCCAGACCGTCCAGCGGTCGGTGCCTGACTTGATCTCCTGCTCCCACCTGCTTCGGTCCGCCTGCAGTTCGGGAGTCGTTTTCGCAAATTCGGTTTCCGCCTGTTTGAGCGAGACATCCAGCTCCTGCGTGCGTTTTGCCTGCGCTTCGGTCGGCACCTGAAGTTTGGCGACGTGGTTCGCGCCACTCACAATTCCCTGCTCTTTAATGTCGGCAAAAAAGGCAGCGAAGCGATAAAAGTCTTTTGTTGTAAATGGATCAAATTTATGATCGTGGCACTCCGCACAGCCCAGCGTTGAACCGAGCCAGACCGCGCCCGTCGTACGCACCCGGTCCGCGGAGTACTTTGCCAGATATTCCTTGGGTTGAACGCCCCCTTCCGCCGAAGCGCGATTCAAGCGGTTATAAGTGGATGCCACTTTCTGCCAGAGTGTTGCATCCGGTAAGAGATCGCCGGCCAGTTGCTCGGTCGTAAATTCATCAAACGGTTTATTACTGTTGAACGCGTTGATTACATAATCCCGGTAAGGCGAGACACTCTGAACCTGATCTCCGTGGTAGCCCAGCGTATCCGCATACCGCACCAGATCCAGCCAGTACAACGCCATCCGTTCGCCAAAATGAGGAGAATTCAAATATTGATCCACCAACCGGGAATACGCTTCCTCGCTCGGATCTGCTGCAAACGCGGCAACCACCGATGGCTCTGGTGGCAGACCGGTCAGATCAAAAGAGAGACGCCGAACCAGAGTGCGCGGATCAGCGGTCGGACTCGGTGCAAACCCTTCCTGTTTCAGTTTGCGCTGGATAAAGCCATCAACGGGATTCACTGTCGCAGCGGCTGTCTTTGCCGGAACATCCGGACGCACCAGCGGCGTCAACGACCAGTGTTGCTGGTATTGTGCGCCCTGATTGATCCAGTTTCGCAACAGTTCAATCTCGGCTTTGGTAAGCGGCTTGTCGTGATCCGCGGGCGGCATCAATTCACTTTCATCGGTGGCGATGATCCGCCGCACGAGTTCACTCTCTTCCGCTTTACCTTCGACAATCGCACGATGCCCACCTAAATCTGCGAGGGCCGCCTCACGATCATCCAGTCGCAGATCGGCTTCACGCGTCTTTTCATCCGGTCCATGGCAGGCAAAACATTTGTCCGACAGAATCGGACGTATGTCGCGATTGAACTCGACGGGAGCTTCTGCAAATGCACCAGCCCCCCGAAAACAAAAGCAAACAGCGATCACTATACTGAGTCTCATATCGCGCATACTCCAACTCATGATAAATCATCAAAGCAACTAAATCTGACACGGAATCCAATCAACGCCTGATTACTCTAGTGTAAATACGCACGGCGGCATTTCCTAGCTCAGCGTTCTCATTTTTCACACTTGAGTATAGACCACACGGGTACCAAAGTGAATAATAAAGCCATCACTGGAAGAGACCGATTATTTTCTGGAAATAGAGGATCATGAGGAACGCGTCAATCATTGAATTCGTCAGACCAAACCAGCATTTGCTGAGACTCCTTTTTCTCGGCCTGATCCTGCTCTCCCAGTTCGCGGGTGCCCAGCCTGCTTTCTCAGAGGAACCGCGATGTGCGTCGCTGGAACTCTTCATCCGTAACGACGATGAAGAGAATACGCAGGTCATCAAGCGAGTCAAAGCGTTCGCGGAAAAAAACGGGCACATCAAACTCCATATTCACAATCTTGATGAAGATAAAAAGCATGACGAACGCTTTCAGCAGATTTTAAAGTATTTTCATCTGGAAACCGCCGAAACCCCGGCACTGTATGGGTGTAATTATCTGCTCAGAAAACTCAAACCCGATGAAACAACAGACACACGAATCCAGTCCCTGTTAACGGTCTCCATCTATACCAGAACTGGCTGTGCCAAATGTGCAGCCGCCAAAGAGTTCCTGCCTCTGCTCAAAGAGCAATATCCGGTCTTTCAATACAAGATCTATGATATCGTCAGCGATAACAGCGCGCGGGAACGGGTTCAGAAACTATCGGAGCGTTACGGAAAACAAGCCGTTAGCGTGCCCGTCTTCCACTTCTGCAACAAATTGATCGTCGGCTGGGTCAGTGAACAATCGACGGGCCAGAAGCTGGAAGAGACCATGCAGTTCTGGACGAAGGCCTGCCCGAAAGAGAAACCAAAAGCAAAGCCGGCAGATGAAAATCAGAGTTCCAGCAGCACAAACCAGCTGAACCGACCGCCTGCACTGAAAGCGCCCGATGCGATTAACGCTCCCACACTGGCGGTCAGACCCGTTCCAGTTCAACCCCTCGTCTTAAGTGCGCGTGTGGACACGCATAGCATCACGCAAACCGCCAGCCTGCTCCTGGCGAGTCAGCTGGCCAGTTTGGCAGACGATGATGCGTTAGATCCTCCCCCGCCAGCCCTACCCTCCGATGAGGGGCTTCCCCCGATCCCGGGCGGTGATTCCAGCCCGCCACCACTCCCCTTTGGTCAGCCGCCGGTGGTGGCAGGCGAAAAACAGCCCCCTCCCGCGTTAGAAGAGGGGGACACCATCGAGGTTCCCTTTCTCGGAGAGTTAAGCCAAAGCCGGTTAGGAATGCCGGCTTTTACTTTTTTAATCGGCCTGGTGGACGGGTTTAATCCCTGCGCCATGTGGGTGTTGCTGTTTTTGCTGTCGTTGCTGGTGAACCTGAAGAGTCGCGCTAAAATTGTCGCAGTCGCGGGCACGTTTGTTCTGATCAGCGGACTGGCGTATCTGGCATTTATGGCGGCCTGGCTCAATGTGTTTTTACTAATTGGTTATCTGCCGACAGTGCAGTTTCTGCTGGGACTCTTTGCCGTGATGATCGGATTGATTCACGTCAAAGATTATTTCGCATTTAAAAAAGGGATCTCGCTTTCGATTCCCGAATGGGCTAAGCCCGGACTCTACGCCCGCATGCGGCGGATTGTCAACGCCGAGAATCTGACCGGAGCCATCATCGGTGCGTCGATTCTCGCCGTGCTGGTCAATATCATCGAACTGCTCTGCACCGCTGGACTGCCCGCTCTCTATACGGAAATCCTCACCATGCAGAACTACCCTGCCTGGAAATCGTACTCGTACCTCTGCCTGTATATCGTGGCCTATATGCTGGACGATACCATCATGGTCACGATTGTGGTGGTCACGCTGGGCCGTCACAAATTGCAGGAGACGCAAGGGCGGTATCTCAAACTCTTCAGCGGCGTTGTCATTCTTCTGCTGGGACTGGTTCTGATCATTAAACCATCGTTGCTGTTTTAAATGTCGGCTGATCCGGTTTTTAATATTTTCGAGCCGGAATGACTTATTAGCCGCAGGGCGTTAGCCCCGGTTTCTTACATTTGCTAAGAGGCATTTGACTTATTCAACGCTACCTAGAGCGCATCACATTTAACCATAGCGTGTCTCAATCTAATATACTCAATCCAAATGGCCTTGGAGACGCTACAATAAAACTGGACACAGTCTAGCTCAGAATATCGTGTATTACTTCCCCGTAATCCCGCTCCAGCCGTTGTCGGCCGGGATAGTTTAGTTGCGTCGTATCGAGGCCCATCTGATGCAACACCGTCGCATGCAGGTCGGTCACGTAGTGACGATCTTCAACGGCATGAAAACCGAGTTCATCGGTGGCCCCATGAACGTGGCCTCCCTTAATGCCGCCCCCGGCCATCGCAATACTGAAACCGTGCGGGTGATGGTCGCGTCCCGAGCCCTGCACGGTACTGTTTCCTTCGCGGTGCTCGGCTCCGGGGGTGCGGCCGAATTCCGATCCGATCACCACCATCGTCTCATCCAGCAGACCACGCAGTTTCAAATCTTTAATGAGTCCGGCGATCGGTTGATCGACTTGTGCCGCGAGTTTCGAATGCAGCCGCTTGATGTCTCGATGCGAATCCCAGGCCCCGGCATTGCCGCGATAACCGTGGAACAGTTGAATAAACCGCACGCCCTGCTCCGTCAGACGACGTGCAGCCAGACACTTCTCACCAAAGTCTTTCGTCACTTTATCATTCAGACCATACAGGTTTTGAACTGACTCGGTTTCTTCCTGAAACTGCATGACTTCCGGAACCGTGGATTGCATCTGAAACGCGAGTTCGTACGATTTGATCCGCGCCTGCAGATATTGATCGTCCGGGTATTGAATTCCGGTTTGCCGATTCAATTTCCCCAGCAATCCGAACATTTTCTTTTGTTCGGCCGGAGTCAGCCTTTCATCAGCCGAACGCACGAAGGACAGCGGCTGCTTCGCGTCGACTTTCATCCGCACGCCTGCATGCTCCGGTCCTAAATAAGCAGAACCGTGTGTCCAGGCAGCACCGCAGCAATCGGCACTGGGATTTCCGAGCACCACATAATGCGGCAGATTTTGATTACCCGACCCAAGTCCATAACTGACCCACGAGCCAACCGTAGGAAACGCTCCTTCAGTAATTTTCCGGCCGGTATGATAAGTCAACTGGGCACCATGATTATTATCAATCGTCCACATCGATCGGACCAGCGTCAGATCGTCGGCACAGGAACCCATGTGGGGGAACCAGTCGCTGATTTCTAATCCGCTCTCGCCATATTTTTTGAAGCCGGTCTGCAGCGGCATCAGTGATTTATAGATTTTTCGTTTCTGCTTCGAGGGATCCAGCAATACTTTGTTAATCTTGTCTTTATTGAGGACCGCATCTCCGAACGGCGTTTCATCGATCGACTTGCCCGCGTATTTGTTGAGTGCCGGCTTGGGATCAAAACTCTCCAGATGGCTCAAGCCCCCGATCAGAAAGATCCAGATCACCGATTTTGCTCGCGGCGCCAGATGGCGGCCTGATCGGGATTCCGAAGCTTGCAATTCCCCATTCTGAAACAACAACGAAGTCAACGCCATGCCGGTCATACCCATACCGGTATCTCCCAGAAACGTACGGCGGTTCATGTGAGGCAATGACATAGTAATCTCTTTCTTATGGAATCAACGTCTGATCGTTAGCGAATCGTGACGAAATCATTATGGTTGAACAGCACGGTAATCAACTTCTGAAACTGGTCTTGCGAAGGTGTCCCTTTGCCCCCCTCGGTCCCATCAAACAGAAATTCACGACACAGCTTTTTTTCTTCCGCGTTTGGTAGACGGGAAATAATCGACAGAAACGCTTCCTCAATGAAGGCGTCTACATCGCCCGTTGTCTTTTGTTCGATTTTTGCCGTCAATGCTTCACTGGCCAGAAACGATAACTTACTGTTCGCCAGCGCCAACGCCTGATGCGGTTGGACGCTCGTTTCACGCATATAACATTCTGAGACACTGGGCCCGTCGAAGATCTGAACAAACTCGACCAGTTTTTCGTGCGCGTGTCTCAAATAAATACTCTTGCGACGAGAATCCTGGGCCTGTTCATTGCTGATATCCGGGCCCCCCAGTTGCGGATCAAGTCGTCCGGGAATCGACAGTAGATTATCGCGAACGATCTCACCTTCCATGCGGCGGGCCGACTTTTTCCAAAGATACAGATTATCCGGATCAATTTTGGAATTCGCTTTTGAACCGGTGCCCGCCATTCGGTATGTCGCACTGGTGACGATCAACCGGTGCATCTCTTTCATGCTCCAGTTTCGTTTCATCAGTTCCGCAGCCAGCCAGTCCAGTAAAGCCGGGTGCGTTGGTTCGCGACCATTGCCGCCAAACTCATTCACCGTTGGGACAATGGGCTGACCGAAGTGCCGCAGCCAGATATGATTCATCGCCACCCGCGCGGTCAGCGGGTTGTTCCTGTCTGTCAGCCAGCGGGCAAATGCCAGACGACGTCCCGAACTCTGTTTCGGATAGGTCGGCTGTTTGCGCGGCGTGTACTTCGTCGTCACTTTTGCCTGAGCCGCTTCTTCTGCTTTCTTCAGACTTTTTTCTGCCGCCTTGTGGGCTTGTTCGGCTTTCTTGAATTGTTGCTTCGCTTTGCTGATGGCTGATTTTTTCTTTCCTTTTTCTGCCTTCGCCAGCGTCTGTTTCGCCTGCTCCTGTTTCTCAACCGCGGACGTCAGTTTCCAGTGCGCCTCCTTGAGCGCCGCCTCGCGCTGTAACTTCACCAGTTCTTTTGCGGCGGTCTTCCACGCATCCGATTTCTTATCTCCCGCAGCTTCCATTTCTTCAATCGCAAACTGCGCTTCTAAGACGGCTAAGGCACTTTCGGCAGCCAGACGCTGTTCCGGCTGCTTTGCCTGCTCCATCGCACCTCGCATCTGAGACAGAAAGTCTTGTTTTACAAAGTCCCGCTGGGCCGGTTGACTGGCCACCAGCGGCAGGGAAACCGGTTGCACTTCATACGCGCCCCCCAGGAACTTCGGAACCCCGGGAGGAATGCTTTTATCTTTGACTGGCCGCCGCTCATCCCCTTTTTCGAAGAACCAGGTTTTGGCAGTCACCGATTTATCATAGGCCCGTGGAATCCCATTCTCGGAGGTATCCAGCACACCTTCCACGCGATCGGTGCGTACGTGATAAGTTTCAAAAACCGCACGCATCTGATAGTACTCGTCTTGTCGAATCGGATCGTACATATGATCGTGGCATTTCGCACAGCCCACGGTAATCCCCAGAAAGGCTTGTGACGTATGCTTCACCACATCGTCCATCCACTGATCCCGAACTGCGTGATAGTTGCGTGCCAGAAAGCCGGTTGCGCGCAGCGTATCCCAGTCATCGGGTTTCAATTCGTCCGCCGCCAGCATTTCGACAACCATCTGATCGTAGCCCTTGTCGGCATTCAACGATTCAATAATCCAGTCCCGCCAATGCCAGATATGCCTCTGACTCACACGGAGTGCATCTTTATAACCGGCCCAGTCACTGTATCGCCAGACGTCCATCCAGTGTCGTCCCCAGCGCTCGCCGTAAGCGGGATGCGCGAGCAAGCGATCTACCACCTCTTCGTAGGCCCGCGGATTGGTTTCGCTCTCTTTTAGAAACGCACGAATTTCTTCCGGCGTCGGATTCAATCCGACCAGATCCAGAGAAACGCGTCGTAACAAAATCGACGGCGCCGCTTCACCGGCCCGCTTCAGGCCTTTCTGTTCGTGACCGGCGGCAATGAAGTGATCGATGGGATTCCGCGCCCAGTCCGCGTCTTTAACCAATGGTACTTCAGGACGTTTTACCGTCTGGAACGGTTTCCAGGCATAACGATTTTGATACTCGCTGAACTCAGCGGTCAAGGTTTTCAGTTTTTGAACTGCCGCCGCATCAGGGAATTTGGTTTTGTCACCGGGAGCCGTTCCGACCAGAATTTCCTGCAGATTGGAAAAGCCATCTCCGTCGGCATCCTGGTCGGCGAGCAATTTCAGTCGCAGCGCAATTTCGGGATCGCGATTCGCTTCGCTCAGCTTGTCCCCTTCGAGCCGTAATTGTGTTCCAAACGGATTGTGCGGAAAATCATCCAGCGACTCCGCCCCTTCGGCATGTTTGCCAACATGACAGGTGCCGCAGGAATTCATGCTCTCGGAAAGATAGTTTCCAAAGTAGCGGGCAAACGCACGGCGGTTCGCCGGATTCGCCCAGGCAGGAGTGCAGATTCCCCACGCTGAAACCAGCAGCAGCACACAAATAGCTCGTCTGTTTAAACCGTTCATATTTTAACCATCGGAGTTCTACGCGTTTGCAGTTTAAAAAACAGGCAGCAAAAAGACGCAGATATTTCAGGGTTATCGAATTTGGCACTGCGAGCAAAAGCGCTCACATCGCGGGCGAGAGTCCAGGTAGGAGAGCGAGGCATCCAGTTGAAACATCTGTTCTCAACAGAACACACGCATCAATAGAATAGCATATCAGAATTTCAGGAAAATGCCAGAGAAAACTGCAGATCGAAGGGCAATATCAACAACTGATTCTGTATCCATTCTCACGGTACATCATTAAACAATGGCTCCCTGTTCACGCAACCTTGTACGAAGCAATTTTACATCCAGATCCCGTGGTGTCATACCTTGTTGAATCGACAGACTCGCTGCAGTTCCCGCTGCCTCTCCTGTCGCGTAACAGGGAGGAATCACGCGTGCGGAAGCGGCGCCTTCGTGGTCGGCGGAGATCGGCCGGCCGGCCACCAGCAAATTATTCACCTGTCGCGGCACCAGACAGCGATACGGTATCTCATAATGGTCGGCGTGAATTCCTTCCAGTCGCCCCCGCGGTCCCTGTGGATCATGAATATCAATCGGATACGAACACTGGGCGATCCCATCCTCAAACTTGTGACCTTCCAGCACATCCTGACCGTTGAGTACATAGTCTCCTAGAATATGCCGCGTTTCACGAACACCGACCTGCGTTCCCGTCGCGATCAACTGCGCATGCTCCAGTCCGGGACAGTGCGAACGGAAAAACCGAATCAACTCCCACGCCTGACGCCGCCCTTCGATTTCCGCACGCGACAGATCATCAGGGTTGGTCCCGTCCACATTCTGAATACGCGTGGAATTCACCCGCCATTGACCGGGCGTCGGCTCGCGATAAATATTCAGAAATTCGCGCTCCAATGTCCATTCGCCGCGTTCCCGCGCTTCCTTCACAATGCACTCAAACAAACGCTCCCCGGGATGCAATTGTTCGTGTTCCCGCATCCAGACTTCCACACGCGCGTCATCGACATTGCCAATCGTCAGAAACAACGTGACCGGCATCATCTTGCCGTCTTCACGTCGGCCCACTTCAAAGGGCGCCCCTGCTTTCGCAGCGATATCGCCGTCTCCCGAAGTATCAATCACCACTTTGGGGCGCAGTAATCCCAGGCCTGCCTTATCAAGGATGATGATATCCCGAATCCGTTCCCCGTCCATCACGACATCAACAAACGACGTATGAAAACGAATTTGCGCGCCGGCATCACACACCATTTCCAGCGTCGCCATCTTGAGTGCTTCAACGTGAAACGGCGTCACGTTGGCATGTCCCAGTTCGATAAACGAGGCCCAGGCAGAACCGGCTTCCGTCGTCCCAGGATCGACGGCGCCGCCCATCGCCACCATGCGATCGATGACTTCCTGAAACAGTCCCCCAACGAGCTGGCGTTTGCCGTCCGGTGTATAAGACGTCATAAAGGGACCGACCATCCCGGCTGTCGAAGTCCCGCCAAGAAAACCATATCGCTCGACCAGCACAGTCGACGCTCCATTCCGCGCGGCCGCTGCCGCAGCCGCCACCCCGGCAGAGCCACCTCCGATGACAGCCACGTCAACGGTAGCACGTAACGGAATCTCCCATGTGTGACTGATTGTTTCCAGCATGTCTGACATAAAAAGCGATTCCTCTAAAGTAAGTGAGAGCAGCAATATCACTTTAGAAAATAGCAATAGTCACACAGGGCCGCAACGCCGCGATCAGGCACCGGTTTCAGGTGCCGGAGCTGTCTGCTCCGTTTCTTCGCGCTGATACAGCAACCAGTAGGTCACCGGGATCACAATCAGTGTGAACATGGTTGATGTCAGAATGCCGAAAATGATTGCCCAGGCCAATCCGGAAAAGACGGGATCGAGCGTGATCACCCAGTTCGCCAGCAGCGTGGTGCCGGCCGTCAAAAGAATTGGTCGCGTGCGAACCGCGACCGAGCGGACGACCGCTTCCTGCAGCGGGAACCCTTCTTTTCGCGCCAGGTGAATAAAATCAATCAGCACGACCGAATTCCGCACCACGATTCCCGCCAGCGCAATCATGCCGATCATGGCCGTTGCCGTGAAGAAAACTGGATTGGGATGCCCGCCCACCGGCACATCCATGATCACATTCAGCAACCAGAAACCGGGCAAAATGCCGATCAATGTCAGCGGGATCGCCAGCATGATCAACACCGGCAGCGTCCGCGAGCCGGTTTGAAACATCAAAATAATAAAGATACTCAATAGTGCGGCTGCAAACGCGAAGCCCAGATCTCGAAAGACATCCAGGGTAATCTTCCATTCCCCTTCACCTGCCCAGTTCACGGAATAGCCGGCGGGGATCGACCAGGCAGCCCCGCCGCCGGGAGACAACCAGGTACGGTTCTCCACAGGTCGGACCTCAGCTGCGCTCTGTGCGGGTTCTGTCTGTCGATCCATGTCGACATCCAGAATCGCATCGGCGGGCGGTCGACCGGCGACTTCCGCATACACATAAACGACGCGTTTCAGGTTTTTATGATAGATGGTTTTGTCTTCGAGTGTTTTTTTGAATTTTCCGAGCGCCCCCAGTTGCACGACCTGACCTCCGCTCCCCTGCACATAGAGTTCTTCCAGATCATCAATCGCAGACCGGTTGGAGCGAGGCAGCTTGAGTTCGATCCATAGCGGCTCCACCTCATGCGGCAGATGCAAGACCGTTGATTTATCTCCGTTGAGCGCGATGCGAATGGTTTCCGCGACCGCTTCTGTGGAAATTCCTGACAGCGCCGCCTTGGGTTTATCGACGTCAAACACCCAGCGGATCTGATCGTCCTCGGCACTCAAGTCGACATCCACCATACCCGGTTCGCCAGCCAGGCGACCTTCCACTTGACGGGCCACATCAATTAGATCTGCATACGTTTTTCCCGGAGGCCCATAAACTTCCGCAGTAATCGTCGACAATACCGGGGGCCCCGGCGGTACTTCCACCAACTTTAATTTCGCGCCCAGTGTGTTGGCTAATTCGGTTAAGGGCTTGCGAAGGCGTAATATAATTTCATGAGACTGTGCAACACGATGATCTTTACCGATCAGATTCACACGGATGTCAGCCAGATAAGAGGCGTTTCGCAGGAAGTAATGCCGCACCATTCCGTTGAAATCCATCGGCGATGCCTTCCCTACGTAGATTTCATAATCGCGTACTTCCGAGACACCACTTAAATACGCGCCGACCTGCGTTGCTGCGGCGGCTGTCCGTTCGAGCGAAGTCCCTTCCGGCATGTCGAGCACGACCTGAAATTCATTCTTGTTGTCATAAGGCAGCATCTTGACAGGCACCAGCCGCATGACCGGCAGCGTCATCGCGCCGACGAGCAGTAACACGATTCCGAACAATACCCCCCAGCAATACATCCGCCGGGACAGTATCGGATTGAGAATCGCACGCGACAGTCGATACAGGGGCTGTTTCGTCAGGTCATAAGAATTTTCATTCTCTTCGTCGGTCTGAGAGAGTCGTCTGAGAGAGACCATCGCCAGCCAGGGCGTAATCATAAACGCCACGAATGTCGAAAACGTCACGGTCAGCGGCACGTTTAAAGCCATCGGCGCCATGTAGGGGCCCATCATGCCAGTAATAAATGCCAAAGGCAGAAAGCTAACGATGATCGCCAATGTGGAAAGTATTAACGCGGGGCGCACTTCCTGCACCGCACGCAACACCGATTGCCGCGGCGGTAGAATACGCATCGCAAAGTATCGGGCGATATTTTCGACGTCTGTAATCGGATCGTCAACCAGCAGTCCTAAAGCCAGGATCAGCGCAAACATGGTCACGCGGTTGATCGTATAACCGGCGGTCAGATTGACGAACAAGGTCAGGCTGTAACAGACGGGTATCGCCAGCGCAATCACCAGCGCCGCCCTCCAGCCGATCACAAATCCAATCAGCGCAATCACCGTCAGCACCGCAACGATCAGCCCTTCAACCAGTTCGTTCACTTTTTCATTGGCAGTCTCACCATAATCGCGGGTGATGCGATATTCAACGCCATCAGGAAAGTGGGTGGTAGACAGCTCCTGCAGTCGCTCTTCCACCGCAGCAGCTACCCAGACCGCATTCGTCCCCTTCCGCTTAGCAACGGAAAGATGGACGGCGGGATACAACTGGTCTTCGCTGGCATGCGCTTCATCCGCGGCCCCGAAGCCAATCCAGCTGTAACCTTCGACTTCAGCGGGACCATCCACCACCGTCGCGACATTTTTGAGATAAACCGGCCGGTCTCCCGAAACATTCACCACAATATTTTCCAGATCGGACACATCCTTGATAAACGTGCCCGACTCAACAATAAACTGCTGATCCTGTTGTTCAAATTCCCCCGCCCGGATCATCACATTGCTGACCTTTATCGCATTACGAATCTGCAGGGGTGATGTCTTGTGAGCCGCCAGTCGTTGTGCATCGAGTTCAACACGAATTCGCCGCGGACGGCCGCCGACCACTTCCACACGGTTGGTGTTGGGAATTGCCTGCAGTTCAAGCTGAACTTCTTCCGCAATCCGGCGTAATTCGTGGTCGCTGTGAAGTTCGGGATCTTCACTCCAGAGCGTGGCAATCACAATGGGAACATCATCCACTTCGATCGGTTTAATCACCCACGATGTGACCCCCGGCGGAATCAGATCGGTCGATGAATTGATCTTGTTATACAGCTTTACCAGCGAGTCTTCCCGATCCTCGCCGACATAAAATCGGACTGTGACCACACACTGACCGGGCTTGGACATCGAATACAAGTACTCCACGCCATCAATCTGGTACAGCAGCTTCTCCAGTCGATCTGTGACCTTGGCTTCGACCTCTTCGGCCGACAGGCCGGGCGCACTCACAAAGACATCCGCCATCGGGACCACGATCTGCGGTTCTTCTTCACGAGGTGTCAGCCATAAGGCGGCGGCGCCCAGCATCAGCGAGACAATGATCAGCAGAACCGCCACGTCGCCGCGCAGGAAGACTTCGACCACACGCGTCAGGAAACCAACATTTTCGTCGGAAATCTCATCCAGCTTATTTGTCATCGGTGCTGGACTCCTTCGCTGGAGAATTCGGTTTCAGAATCACCTGCTCTCCCGCCTGAAGGCCGCTTAAGACCTCCTGGCGACCGGGAATGCCGACTTGTCCGGTTTTGATAAAGCGTCGTTCCAGAGTTCCATCGGGACGAAGCACATTCACAAATTCGAGCTGGCCGATGCGCTCGATCGCATCCATATCCAGACAAAGATGCTTGCGACTTCCGGCGGGAATCCGCAGTCGGCCGAACATTCCTTCATACAGATCTTCCGAACGAGGCAAACTTGCTTTAACCAGAAACGAGCGACTGGGCGCATCCGCCTGAGGCACAATTTCGTCAATCGTCGCGTTTAACTCACGGTTCAATGCATCCACATAGACCTTGAGTTCATCCCCGGGCCTCAGTTTGACGGCCAGATGCTCCATCACTGGTGCTTCGAGCCTCAAGGAAGTCGCGTCATATAATACCAATAGCGGCGCCCCCGGATTCACGATGTCTCCCGGTTCGGCCAGCCGATCCACAATCCGACCATTCTTCGCCGCCTTGATCGTGGTATAGGATAATAAGATTTCCGCTTCCGTAACCGCTTGTTTGGCGCGTGACTCTTCCGCTTTCGCCACTTCCAGTTGCCGCTTCGCCCGATCGAAGTCAGACTTCGTCACCACGTTCTTTCTCAAGAGTGTTTCGACTCTTTTAAACTCTTTTTCTGCTTCGTCACGTGTCGCACTGGCGGCTGCCAGAGATTGTTTGGCCTGACTCAGACGCGCTTGATATTCTTTGGCATCCAGTTCAATTAGCATCTGCCCTTTGGTGACCTGATCCCCGGCTTTTACGTTGATCTTTTCAATCGTCGCCAGGACCTTGGATGCCACAATCGTACGGCTCGATGCTTTGAGCGTTCCGATGGCTTCCTCAACATAAGGCTTCGTTACCTCGTGCACTTCAGATATCGGCTCGGTGGTATGCCGCCGCACACCTCGTTCCTGCCAGTCAGATCCCACTTTCGGCTCAAACATCCCCGACAGCCAGGCGATAGAAAGAACCAGCACGGCAAAACCCGCGACCACCATTAGTATGCGGAAGAAGATGATCAAACCTTTGTGAGCGAACATTAGCTTCATCCTGATTCCCTTAACATTGTTTTTGATCGAACGACTTGAGATGCTGGTTCACTAAAATCCAAATCGGCAGGATGTAACTTATCAGTCCCATTTGCCTCACTGAAGCTCGATTCTTTGGATACGAAAACCAACTCTCATAACCACAAGACATATTATATCGTAACATTGCGATATCTAAACATATAATTATTTTTGATCTTCAAATACCTATGAATTACTGCCAGAAAATACTTGGCATCCCACGCTTATCAATGCCCAAGGATCTCTCTCACTATTTCTGCGATCACTTCTGATCTCTGAAATCGGTAATAATTGACTGTTATCTCTCCTTTTCCGGAAAGATGATCATTTCACTTACACTTCACATCGAAGCAAGATTCAAACGATGAAACTTGCCTCTTGTTAAAATGAGGGATTTATCTGCAATCAGTGAATTCAAGTCGACTATTGTCATCCCAGGCAAACGATCCACTGAATACCAGTGTATCGCATGTATTGAAATGAACAGATCTATTCATTCTACCGATTATTAGCTTTGTAGCAGTCGTATCAATTCTAACGAATATCCGTATTCCGGTCACATGACCTGATGGATGCCAATACAGATCCCTGTCACTTGTGAGTGTCTTAAGATTGGGAGGAATCCGATCAGGTCACTTCGTATCGCAAGTATTTTCACATTAAATATAAAACAAATCGCGCGTCTCTATTTTAACAGGATCGTTAAATCATGAATCGGGTCAGATCGAGAAGAATCGGTGTTTACTGCCTCTTGGCAACATTTATGGCGAACTCAATCATTCCAACGCAGGTTCTCGCCGGAAGCTGGTCATTTTATAAAATTGGAAAATCGACCACGATCGGTGCACTGGCAAAGAAAATCGATCATGTGCAACACCGCCTCGACAAGTTCGGCACGATCGTGGCCAAATCACCGGACGTCTGGGGAGAATCACGCTTGCTGCAACACCGAGACGAATTTGAAAAAGTTATCAAGGAAGATTTAAAAACTTTCGAAGAAACTCTGCAGGGAGCCCAGTCAACACGAGACTCTGCTTTCCTGGCGAGTGCTTTGTCACTGTCCAATGTTTTGGGAACTCCCATCGCCACCCCATCGACCACAGAGGAAGTCAAATCGAACACACAAATTTTTGTTGCCACAGCAGATCAGCTTGTCCCGGATAATACCGCTCTCAATTCTAAAGACAATAACCTGGTTCCCCGATCATCGGGCTTTGGTCCGCAATTTGCGAATGAATTTACAAGTGCGAATTCATCGAACAAGAAACTGAGCATCTCTCTGGAGCCAACGGTTTTCCTGGATCAGAAGAAACGCTATCTGGATCACCTGAATGCCCTGCGCAGGTTGAATGAAGGTGACGACATTGCAGACTCCCCCGGTTACGCATTGAACCTGGTGCGCATTCCCGTTTCCGTCCTGCCAGGCCGCGAAACACGCAAAGGTTACGGTGCGCAAGTCTCAATTACCGTCGATCCCTATGCCAGCGAAGAACTGCTTCCCGAAGCATTTCGCAACTTCGTCATCAACGGTGTCATCAATCGCATCGCACCCACAGTCACAAATGTGATCAACAACGACTCAGAATTTGAAAATCTTGACGAAGCATGGAAGAAATATAGCAAGTCTATAATGCAAAAATCAAACGATTCACAACGCCGTGATGAGCTGAATTTAGAGTATCAGAAATTGCAAGCTTATCAACAGATGGATTCCGCATTGCAAGACGATGAACAATTATCCGCTGTTGAGCAAAAAATCCCCAAAATCAAAAATGAATTGGATCGATTAAACAATTCTGTTAACGACGCACAGCAAACAGAATTAAATAGTTTCAATTCTGTAATGAATGCTTTAGACAATGGGAAAAAGAGCGGACGAGCTGGCGTGATCGAACAGCTTGGCTCGGCTCCCTTTGTCAATTCAAAGCGAGCTTATCCTCCCTCCCTTTCTCAGGCGGTTTCCGGAACATCACTGGCATCAGTAAGCATTTCTGCACACAACCACCTACAAATGAACGGTGAGTTAATCCACTTGGAAGATGTCCGGCGATACCTGATTCTGGAAATCCAGGCGGCCTATGACCTGCTGAGCCAACCCGAACTCACAGAACTCTGGTATGATCACAATTTGATGAACGATATCAAAAACGCCATCATCGAAAATCGAACGGCTCCCGGCGATAAATTCCTTCCCAGAAAACTTTCTTCTTTGCGAAAAGAGTACTACGAACGAGTGAGCTCAGTTTTCCCGGGTGCTAGCTTTTCCCCGACAATTAATATCGGTTGGCATATTTTAGTCGAATCGGTGATGTTAAACGAGCGTCTGATCGAAGACATCAAGTCCGTTTCTGCCAACAAAAACTGCTGCCAGATGCCTCCCGAAGGCCTGGTTTTCTATGGTCCCGAACCGAGCATCGAAGCGCGTGTTGCATTTCAGGATTATATTCGCTGTCGCTGGCCGATTCATGTATTCGCATTAGACCCTGTCACCGATGACCAGAATATCGCTGATTCCTTCAGCCAGCGTCGTGAACTGCAACTGGCTTTAGCGATCGCCGCTTCCAAAGGAATCTTCGGGGCGCAGAGTTTAACACGCTTTGTACGTCGTCTGGAATACGATCTGGAAACCATCCAGTTGAATCGTACCGCGGTCGGCTTTTCTCATGGGAATGATACGTTTGGCTGGCGGTTTTATCCGCGCGTTCAAACTCTCCCCGCGCCAGGTAGTATTACGGCGTTTGGGCAAACTCTGATTGGAGGTCAGTCTCGCGAAAAACGGCTGAAACATCAAATGCTGGAACCGGCGATGCGTGAATGTTCAGCTTTGATCGTGATGCCGTCCTTCATCCCTTATATCACCGTCGATGTGCAAACCAACTGGTTCAAACTAAGTACCAGTTTCACCGGCAAATTTTTGAAACGTCAACCCGATCTCTCCGATGCCGTCGCATTGAGCAAAGATGTCACGAAACTGCGCGAACTGGCCAGCCTGTGTAAAAAAGACGAACACCTATACCGTGATGGAGAAACTCATCGCCTGCTCCGGGCCGTCGAGCAAATAGAACGGCAATTGCCCCTGCAAACGGCGTTTGTCCAAATTCCGTATGAAAATAATTTGAGCGGATTTGAAATCTTCAATAATGGCGTTACCGATCTCGGACCGGAACTCATCGACTGGTATGGCGGCCCCGGAATTGCCGTCGGCGGTCCCAATTATAAGGCCGATCATCAGATCCATGAATTAACGTCAAGTCCGCCAGTAACAAAAACGACACTCGAAAAGCGAACACAATTGGAGATCAATAACCCTCCTACTACTCTGTTCCTGGTTGGAAAGAACTTCACTTCCCTGGGCAATAAAACACGAATCATTGCCGGAGGTGTCGACATCTCTGATTCCAGAGTATTAGTCAGCCGCAATGTAATTCAAGTCACCGTTCCGTCTCATGTCGTTGTTGAAGAATCGGGAGGTAAGGATGTCCAAAAGTATGTTGATGTGCATATCGCGACACCGCATGGTGTGACGAGCCACCTGGAAATTCCAGCAGTGGAACCCAAGGCAACCGCTGCTCAAGCCAGTATCGATGCCAGACTTGCCAAAGTCGAAAAAGAGGTGAAAGAGGCAAAGCAAAATCCACCTTTACAATTCGAATGGTTGACAACCGAAATTGACGGATGTCTCGATCTTGACCCAACGACACGAAACATCAATCTACAGCTCCGGGAAGACCCCCAGATCAAAATAGATACGGAAGTTCTACCGCCTGAAGCACATAGAATCAAACTGTCAGCTAACCTAAAAATCTCCACGGATGATAAAAAAGAAACGACTCTCGTAAAAAATCCGTCGGGACCCAATGCTGAAATTTTCATTGAGGCGGATATCCTGCGCTGGAGAGATCCTCAGACTATGAAATTGATTGCCGGGGTTCAGATCCCCGCATTCACTCTCTCATCTGCAATCGCGGATGCAATTTCCGAAAGCACTCATGTCAATAATGACATTAAAGCAATCAAGCTCAGTGGTACGATCCAGGTCTTTCTAAATGGCTCACTGGATCCGCTACCGATCTACTCAGTCAACAAAAGCCTGACCATCAAACTGGCTCACTGTAAAGAGTGTAAAAAGTGTGACGATGTTAGTGTAGAGCCGGCGACTGAAATGGCACCAGAGTCAAAGAGCTCGGGTTCCGTTCCTCCTGCTCCCTTGAAAGGGAAAACGCCCGTTCAACCGGCGCCGTCAGCGAGCCCCAAAACACCAGCACCACCAGAATTAAAACCCTATGACTCTTCGATACTGTACCCTCCGGTAAGTCGGCCTGTGCGGCACGTCAGCGGCACTCAACAGAAAACGACATCCCAATCCAAATCAGGAGGGGTCACCAGGCTACTTTTTAAGGTCGATTCGGGGCGCTGATCATTTCTTCCAGCACAGTTTGCTGAAAAGACATCACTGATTATAATGAAGATCAAGCATTAATGCCCCTGCGGAAAACAAATCCGCAGGGCAAGTAGAACTGCTAATCCACAGAAAAACGAGACAAAAGCAGCGATATTCTCTCGGACATCGCTGCTTTTTTTAATTTCCGGAATCAAATCCGCCGCACCGATAAACAGATTTTTCCCGCTGCAAACGGCACAAGAAAATCCACATTCACGGTGCCCTAAATGCCATAAACAATCAATCCCCCTAAACCGAAAACAATACTCCAGATCAGCATATCCCTGCGCCAGCAAAAAAATCGTTTTCAATAATTTGATCAGAGTGAGTTCGTGGTTTTATCCTGTTTGTCTCCTGATTCGCAATCAGCATTAAGTAAGTTCAAAGACCGTACCATACTTGAAGTCTTGAACTGGTACCGGCAATGGTGTAAGTTGTCGCAACACAAACTGCAGTAATAATTTACTTACCACACGTTGCTGGCTCCCAGAGTTAAGTGGCTCATACGCGTAGATCAAGGACCGACTTATGGACGTAACCACCATGCTGGTGGAGACTCATATCCTGATTGAGATTCTGCTCATCCTGCGTGTCATCCTCAGGCCGCATCGAGAGCCGACCTCGCGACTGGCCTGGATTGTTGTCATTGTAACGGTGCCGGTCGTCGGCATCCTCGCTTATCTTTTATTTGGTGAAGTGAATATTGGCCGCCGCCGCATCGCACGGATGCGTGAGGTGATCGAGAACCTGCCACCATTTCCAGCAAACGGGGATGTAAAAGAATTACCGGGATTCGTTGAGGTCCCCGATCGCTACGATCATCTGTTTCGCATCGGCCAGTCCATTAGCGGCTTCTCTGCTGCAGATGGAAACGCGGCGACGCTGCTGCCTGATTCGAACGCAACGATCGACGCGATGGTGGCCGACATTGACGCCGCTCAAGATCATGTGCATCTACTGTTTTATATCTGGCTGGCCGACAATAACGGCTGCAAAATTGTAGAGGCGCTCAAGCGGGCTGCAGCACGGGGTGTGACGTGCCGGGCTATGGCTGACGGGCTCGGTTCACGACTGATGATCAAGTCCCCCTATTGGAGTGAGATGACTGAAGCGGGAGTGCATGTCGCGGTTGCACTGCCGATCGGGAATCTGCTTTTGCGTCCATTCGTCGGTCGCATTGATCTGCGCAATCACCGTAAGATTGTGGTGATTGATGGAGACATCACCTACTGTGGCAGCCAGAACTGTGCCGATCCGGAATTCCGCGTGAAACCGAAATATGCCCCCTGGGTAGATGCTGTCATCCGCTTTCAGGGACCAGTCGCACTCCAAAATCAATTTCTGTTTGCCAGCGACTGGATGACTTATGTAAATGAAGATCTAACCAACCTGCTACGTACCCCGGTCCCTCCACAGAAATCGGGTATTCCCGCTCAAGTCATCGGCACGGGCCCCACCGTACGGTATTCTGCCATGCCGGAAGTCTTCGAGTCCCTGATGCACACCGCGCGTCGCGAACTGATCATCACGACCCCGTATTATGTTCCCAACGAATCGATGCAGGACGCACTCTGCGCAACCGCCTATCGAGGCATTGATACCACCATCATCTTTCCTGCCCGCAATGATTCCCGGGTTGTGGCTGCTGCCAGTCGCAGTTATTACGCAGAATTACTGGCGGCGGGCGTCAAAATCTTCGAGTACACCGAAGGCCTGTTACATACAAAATCACTCACTCTGGATGGTGAAGTCACATTGATTGGTTCTGCGAACATCGACCGGCGCAGCTTTGACCTCAACTACGAAAATAACATCCTGTTTTACGATCCCACACTGACCGCCGCCGTTCGAGAACGACAGCAGGAATACCTCGCACATTCCCTCGAAGTCACATCAGAGGATGTGGCAAACTGGTCAATGACACACCGATTATGGAACAATACCGTCGCCATGCTGGGCCCGGTTTTGTGAATTTAAGTACGATCACACTGACTACATTACCAGCCAAAGCCAGCACGCTGCGATGCATAAGGTGAGAAGTGTCACCGGAATCCCGACCCGCGCGTGAGTTTTAAAGCTGATCTCGACGCCGTCCTGCCGTGCCGCTTCCACCACGATAATATTCGCGACGCTACCGACAATGATCAGATTCCCCGCGAGCGTACTGCCCAAAGCAAGCAAAGGCCCTACTTCGGCACCCGGTACGATCTGCAAGAGCAACATGATCGCCGGCACGTTAGAAACCAGGTTGCTCAGAATCGCCGTCGTTACAAACAAGTGAGACGGCTGATCGAGTGAAATGCCCGCGGCTTCCGTCTGGGAAACCAGCCATTTCAAACCGCCGGTCAACTCAAACGACTCATTGATCATAAACAGACTGATAAACAGCACCAAGAGCGGCCAGTCCACCAGTCCCATGACCTTACGGGTATAAAATTTTCGACTCATTAACAGAATCCCCGCCGCCCCCAGTGCCAGCAGTTCGCGCGGCCAGGGCGCAAAGACGAAACACCCGATCAATACGACCAGAATCAGTACACCTTTCCCCGTCTGCCAGCGATCAAAGCGCGTCTCCGTGTCGTCAAGAATTTCTTTTGCTTCAATCAACCACTGCCCCTGATACAAGTGCCTGATCACAGCCCAGACAACCAGTAGTCCCAACAGACAGGGTGGGACTGCGATCAGAAAATAGTGATTAAACGAAAGCTTGAGCGATTCCCCGATCAGAATATTCTGCGGATTCCCGATCAATGTGGTCGCGCTGCCAATATTTGACGCACAGGCGAGTGCAATCAGAAAGGGAACCGGATTCAACTGCTTGCTGAGACACATCCGGGAGAGTAATGGCGCCACAGCCAGACAGACCACATCATTCGTCAACATCGCACTTAAGACTGCTGAGACTGCGATCACAACTCCCAACAGCGTCCCAGGCGCCATTTCGCACATCACTACACGTCGCGTGATCAGAGTATAGAATCCCCCCAGACTAAATTGAGCGGAAACCACCATCAGCCCGAACAGCAGCGCCAGCGTGGGAACATCGATGGCATTCAGTGCCTGCTTCTCACTGAGACTTCCACCAGCCAGTAGCAGGATCGCTCCCAAAAGAGCAGCACCGGTCCGATCGACTTTTAGCCCGGGAATTCCGCCCAGCAGCATACTCAGATAGACGACGATATAGACAACAATGACAAAGGTGCTCATTACCCATCCTGGGTGAAGTGTGAGAAAGCGAAGGCGGATTATAGAAAAATCAAAAAACAACGGTCAAGCTGGTTTTTTTACGCTCTCCAGCGGCTTCGCAGCATAATTTTCTATACACTCATTAAAAATTGAAAAGTGCCCGGTTTTCGCAGTCGCACGATAGAATCACAGTTGCTATGATTCGCTCCTGTCCGCCTGCAAAGAGACACCGATCAACGCAATAGCGCCCGGAATTGCGTCCCCCTTTTGGCTGAATCGACAGCATTCCAAGTGACCACAACCCTGCCGGCTCAAAGAACCCAGGATTTCGTTGCAAATACAATTGGAATGTGTATCCCAACCTAAACCAGATATTCAAGGATAGATGTTTCGTGTGGTCTCTAAAAACGGCGCAACGGGCCATTATCGTGGCTGGTTGCCTCGCGATGATTTACACGCAGTTGACGTTGTCCCCCGCGACGATTGAATTCGCGCGCTCCCTCGGTGCCACCGGCTTGCACATCGGTATTCTTGGTGCCTTACCTACGCTGATGCTGTTCATGCAGTTTGTGGCGGCGGTACTCGCCAATCACCTGCAACATCGCCGCTGGGTCTGGTTCTCATTCTGTATCGTTCAAAGACTGGTCCTGATCCCGGTGGCCGTTGGCCCCTGGCTGTTTCCTGAACTATCCAGTCTGACTCTGCTTTGGGGGCTGATTTTCCTGACGGCCATTAATCATGCCCTGATCCATTTTACCACGCCTTTGTGGCTGTCCTGGATGGGAGATTACCTGCCGCATCAAGGGCTGAACCGTTATTGGGGCATTCGCCAGCTATGGATGTACTGGAGCGGTGCCCTTTCCCTTTTAGGGGGAGCCTTTTTTCTGGCAGAAAGCGGCTTAAATATCCAGCAGGGCTTCGCTGTTTTGATCTGTCTGGGTGGAGTGTTCGGCTTGATCGACATCCTCATCTTTCTCAAAGTAGACGAGCCACTCGTCACCAAAGTCAAAGACCCCAAACTGAAAGAAGTTCTCTTAACACCATTTTACGACAAGAATTTCCGTTCATTTATTTCATTCACCTGCTTTTGGCATTTTGCTGCCATGCTGGGTGCCCCGTTTATCAGTTATTATCTGCTCGATTATATCGGCATGGATGTCTTTCGCCTGCTCTTACTCTGGACCTGTTCCTGGATTGGGGGCGCTCTCTTATCCAAACGACTGGGCTCCATGGCAGAGCACTTCGGGAATCGGCCGATGCTGATTCTGTGTACGGCATTCAAATCGACCAATATGCTCGGCCTGTTATTATTACCCCGAGACCCCACCATTGCTTTCTGGATTATGGTCCCTGTTTTCATCCTTGACTCTCTACTGAATGCGGGAATTGCGATTGCTAATAACGGCTTTATGCTGAAAAATTCACCAGCGGAAAACCGGACCATGTTTATCGCCGCCGGCACAGCCGTCGCTGGCATGGTAGGCGGGCTCACTTCCATCGCAGCCGGTGTATTCCTGGTCCTCAGCTCCGGATGGAACTTCCCGCTCCTGGGCTTCGATTTCAACAATTTTCATATTTTATTCACAATCAGCCTGCTGATGCGACTGGTCGCCGCCGTGCTTGCTCGCACCGTTCGCGAACCGGAATCCCACTGGACCGCCCAAGTCGTGGTACAACTGGTGGGAGTCACCCCGTTTCGGATTCTCCGGTTTCCGGTCGGGCTCTATCGCTCTTTTCGTTCCGACGAAGATCCAGACCAGGCCCTCAAAGCAAAACGGAAGCGGAAACGTCGTGCGAGTTCCGCGAAAAACAAGAAAAGCTAAGCGAAACACCCAATCTGTATGGAAAGCAAAAGGCGCGTCGTGAGGCAGGAACGAAACATCCGCCCACAATAATCCACAGCAGCGGCGTTCTCGACGCCTTTGTTGCCAGTTCGCGAGTTAGCCAATCAGTTCGGGAATCGGCTTCCCCTGGTCCGCAATGATTGGCGTGGGACGCCCGTTGAAATCCTCGATCAACACATTGGCAGAATCAATGCCTAAGTGATGATAGATCGTCGCCAGGAAATCGCCGGCACCGCAGATCCGCTCGATCGAATCTTCGCCGAACTTGTCTGTCGCGCCAATGAACCGCCCGGTTTCAATACCGCCACCAGCCCAGATATTGGAAAAGGCCCGTGCCCAGTGATCGCGGCCAGGCTGCTTGGTCCCAGCGGGAGCACTTGCATTTCCGGCCCCGGTACTTGGTTGATAGTTAATTTTCGGAGTACGACCGAATTCGCCGGTCACCACCACCAACACGCGTTCATCCAGACCACGTTCATAAATGTCTTCAATCAGAGCAGACACTGCCTGATCGTAGGCATGAGAACGGAATCGCAACGCGTCAAACACGTGATGATTCACGGCGTGATCGTCCCAGTTATTCACACGACCACATAACGGACCACTCAGACTGGTCGAGAGCACATCTACGCCCGCTTCTATCAGACGGCGTGCCATCAACAATTGCTGCCCCCAGGTATTTCGGCCGTAACGATCGCGAGTTCGGTCATCTTCCTGGGTCAGATCGAAGGCATCTTTAGTTTTAGGGTTCGTCAACAGTGTCATCGCCTGAGTTTCAAACTCATCCAGCGCCTGCAGTTCCCCTGCCTGATCGAAATACCGTTCGAGGGTATCGAGCTTTTGGCGCAGGGTTGCGCGGCGATCCAATTGCTTGACTTCCGCCGCATTCGACAATCCGATGTTAGGCACGACAAAATTCGGTTTGTTGGGATCACCGGAAACAGTAAACGGCCCATAGGCATCCCCCAGATAAGCGGGGCCAACACGCTGTGATGAAAAATTCACTCCCACGTAGGGTGGCAGAGGATTCTTGCGAGGGCCTGCCTGGGCACGCAAATAGTTCGTGACTGACATCCAGTCAGGATACTTGGGAATTTCCTTATCGCGGGTATCAGGGTCACCCGTCAGCATTCGCAAAGTCCCTGCAGGGTGACCGGGACTACCGTGACGCATCGATCGCAAAACCGTAAATTTATCGGCAATCTTTGCCTGCATCGGCAAAAGCTCGGTAAAGTTCATACCGGGCACACTGGTAGGAATGGTCCCGAATGGGCCACTATATTCACTGGGGGCACTCGGCTTGGGATCGTACGTATCAATGTGCGAACAACCACCCGGCTGCCAGACCATGATGACGGCCTTTTTCTTCTTGTTCTGCACAGGACTGGCCGCCTGCAATCGCATAATCCCGGGAAGAGTCAGCGACGCAAATCCCGCCAGGCCCATTTTCAGGAACCCACGCCGGCTCTCTGGACCGGGACAGGGAGTGATCGATGAAGCGTTAAACGAATCTGTCATCTCTATTTCGCCTTCTTAGCTGGATTCACACGAATGGTAACGGGCGTGGAAACAATAATATCAACGATGTCTTTGGGCTTGGCTTTAGCAGTGGCGTTCTTTAATTGTTTATCGGCGTTTGCAATACTTGCCTGAGCCATTTTTGCTTTTTCAGCAGCCGCTTTGGCAGCAGTTTCCGCACTCGGACGCTGTGCATCCGGCGCTGACTTGACAATTTCCGCCAGTTTTTTCGCTTCTGCTGCGAGTGCTTCTGCATCCTGTTTTGCCTGCATCAGCGCGGTTTTCGCTTCGGCAACGGCTTCCAGATTTTCCTGGTACTTCACAACGGCATACCCGTAAAAGGCGATCTTGTATTCGCCGGGCGGTGTTTTCAAAGCCGCCAGATCGAGAACTGCCTGCGATTGATCAGCCGTCAAAGGTGCATCGAAAGCAGGCACTTTCTCGAATCCAGCACCATACGTCTTCAAGGTAATATTGGCACCGGAAAATTCACTACGACGTTCATGCGTCAGCGGCAGCGTCAGTTTTTCCCCTGCGGTCACTTCCCAGACCTTCTTTTCGGCAGGTGAGATCGTGATCGGTGCCAGTTCAGAATTGCTGACGGAAACAGGGACATCGGCCATCAAACGCGGGCTGGGAACTTCACTCCAGGCATTTTTGACCGGCCATTGCATCGAAGCCATTCGGCAAGTACGGGTGACTTCTTTACCATCGATTGTAGCCCGCCCAAAAAACTGGGCGCTGGTCAAACCGCGGGGGGCACTTCCTTCGGCACTCACCACCATGATCCCGCGCGACTTGCCTTTGGGAATCTTGAGCCCAGTTGCTGTCACACCGTTGGGTAAATTATCCATAAACAATTCAATCTCACCATCAAATCCGTCGCGGCGAACCACAACCACTTCAATGGGCATCGTCGCACCCGCACGTAGTGCAATTGGTTTCGACAATGCATTACGGTCCCCGTTTCGCAGATTCATATGCAAGGCCCAACCGACCAGTGCAAAATCAGGGGCTGCTTTACGAATCACCAGACGGTAAATATTTTTGGGATCATTTCGAGTACCACCAAACAGATCTCGCAGCTGAAGCCGATGCAGACCGTCCTGTTTAATCACTACTTTGCCCAGAATATCCGATGAGCCCGCATTGTAGGGAGGGCCATCATACGAGTAACCGTTGCTGGAAACTTTCACGGGACTCGGAATATCACTCAGTTCGACCAGATCGGTGATGGTTTCACTGCCTGGCTTTCCGCTGACATGTTGCACAACAATCGAGGGATCGGTGGGACGCCCCAGTCGCTCGGATGCCACTTCAACCCACCAGACGTCCCCTTTCTTTGCGGTAAATTCGAAAGTATCGACATCTGCAGCCGGAAAGAAACTTCCCGTGATATCACAAGGCAGCGTTATTTTCTGTGCCTGTGCATGCTGGTTATTGGGTTCTGTTTCCGGTTTGATTGATTTATCTGTCAGTCCAACGGGAGGCCAGGAAAAGGCGCTTACCTTTTGAATCGAAGGCATGCGCGCGACGACTTCATCGTTGGCTGCTTTTTTCAGCGCCAGCCGATAAAAGTGATGCGGACCGCCGTCATAGGTCAGCCCGTGCAGCTTTATTACATACTTGCCTGTTTGGGGAACTTCAAAATCGAGCATGCCGCCACGGCGTTCAACCTGCAGGTCCATGCCCTGCTCATCCGCAATGATCACTACGGGATTCAGTTTGGAATCGATGCCCTTCGCGGCACAGTCCACGATAATGCGCTGGCCTTGGTTAGCTTCAAACGTATAGAAATCCACCTTCTGCTTCGTCATCACGGCATTGCAGATGGAATTCAAATCCAGCTTCATCGCTGTCTCAAGCGTCGTATTCGCCTTGGCCTGAGTCGCTTCGGGAAGCACCCCCACATTAAACGCACGAGAGGAAGAAATGCCGAGTCGCGTCATCACGCGCGCTTCATGAATTCCCGGCGAGCAATCTTTCGCAATGCTAACTACATATTGACCAGCCACCGGCGCGCCATCTTTTCCCAGTTTGGGTTTCGCGGTGATCGCAGGATTCGAAAAACGGAGCTCGTCGCCGGGTTCAATATTTTCTCCGGTGATTTTCACATCAAAGCTGGTACCAACCTGCCCTCCCATCGGCATCGTGGTTAGCAATCGTGGAGCAGGCAGACAGACCAGCTGTGCCAGCGCCGTCGATGAACCTAGACAGCATGCGAGAATAAAGAATCCCACAGCGAGAGAGGATTGCAGTCGAAGATGTCTCATAGATTTGAGGCCTCTGGTCAATAAGTTTTAAATGTGTTTTGTGAAAGTAAGTATCGCGCCCTGTGTTCAGGGACAAACGCTCATAATCAGTTTAGTGGTTAAACAGGAATTCCTTGGTATTCATCAAAGCCCAGATCAAATCCTGATAGTCTTTGTTTGTCGGCTTTTTCTTTTGACCCGCCTTGGCTTTCGCATCAGGCTCTGGTTGGGTCAGGTATTCCAGTGCGATTTTCATTTCGTCCGGTTTTGGCTTACGAGCAAACGCGGTGAAGTATAATTCGTTGATTTTTTCCTCAATCGTCTTATCTGATTTGGCTAACTGAGCAGCACGACCGCTACCGTTCGCCAGTTTCGATTTGACCTCATTGGAATTAATCAAATGCAGGCTCTGAGCGAGGCTGGAAGACTGAATCCGCTCACACTCGCAAACACTGGCACTGTTAGGACGCCCGAAGACTTTCAGGAACGCCGATGACTTCGTATAGCTGTTATCCGGCAAAGCGATCGCCCGTGTGCCTGGAGGCAGGTTGGCAAACGTAGTCATCGATCCGGTCAACTGATCAATCGAATCGAGTAAGACTTCTGCCTGTAATCTGCGGGGATAAAAACGCGAATAATTCTGGCGATCGAGCAGATTATACTCGTTTGGCATCGAACTCAACTGATAGGTATTTGACTGCGTAATGGCTTTGATCAATTTTTTTAAATCGTAACCCGAGCTGATAAAGTGTTCTTCCAGAGCCGCCATCAATTCCGGGTTGGAAGGGGGGTTGGTATCACGAATATCATCTTCCGGTTCAATCAGAGCCCGTTTGAAAAAGTGTTTCCAGTAACGGTTGACCAGTGCCTTGGCGAAAAACGGGTTGTCTTTGGAACTCATCCAGTTCCCCAGACGCAGCCGCGGGTCTTCATCAGGAGAAATCGCACCAACGTCATCTCCCAATGCGACCGGCTTCAACATCTCTCCTGTTTTGACATTTTTTGACTGAGCCACGCCACGCTGGTGAAAAATCAGGTCTTCCCCCCGAATGCCCGTTGGCTTGCGGCCAATCTGAGAAAAGAAGGCGGCGAAACTGTAATAATCGTCTTGGCTCCAGCGTTCGAACGGATGATGATGACACTGGGCACACTGCATCCGCACTCCCAGAAACAGCTGCGCAATGTCTTCCAGCTGCTCTTTAGGATCTTTGACCCGCTTATACCAGGCAACCGGTGGATTCGCGACGACGGTTCCCGTCGCACCAAGCAGCTCACGCACCAGTTGATCGTAAGGTACATTGGCCAGCAGACTGTCCCGAATCCAGGCATGAAAGGCAAAGTTCGAAGTGATATCGCTGGCTGCATCACGGCGATTCTTTAAGACGGGAGCCCACTTCGAAGCGAAGTAGTCGGCATAGTTCGGACTGCGTAACAGTGTCTCCACCACCTGATCCCGTTTTTTGGGGTCAGTACTTGTCAGAAACGCTTCAGTCTCCTGCTGGGTTGGAAACCGCCCGCAGATATCAAGCGTTACCCGACGCAGGAAAGTCGCGTCATCACAGACCGGTGATGGCGGAATCCCCAGCTCTTTCAGATTCGCAAACACATGTTGATCAATAAAATTCTTTTCGGCAGGCACGCTTTGAATGGGTGCTCCCAGGGGAATCGCAGCGGTAAAGACGGCAATCTTGCCCTGATAACGTACCATCACGGCAACCTTGCCCGGGATGTCGTGAACTTTCACCACCCCCTCTTCAGAGACGTCGGCCATGTTTTTGATGTTCGATTCGAATAGCGCCAGACGAGTAATATCTCGTACGCTGCCATCCGAATATTTGGCAATCGCTTTGAGGTGCTTCTCTTCTCCCATCTGAACCAGACCGCGCTCTGGCTGAACTTCGACCGATTCCAGTGTCGGCTCGTTGCCGGTGGAATAGGTCGATCCTTCCTCAATCCATCTGCGGATTACTTCGTAACCTTCTGATCCCCGAGGAAGTCGGTTTCCCCCGCCATGAGGCGTCTCTCCCGATGCTTTCGTAAGCAGTAGACTTTTCGTCGGTGCAGAAGGAAAAAGCCGTCGGCCATGCCCCTCTTTGACCAGACTGTCATAATCTTCCAGCGTCTCAAAGCCCAGCAGGGAAAGCTGAAAACCGTTCTGCCCCCCGCCCGCTTTGGCGTGGCAGACCCCCATGTTACATCCCGCTTTGGTCAGTACCGGAATCACATCGTTTACAAAGCTGACAGGAGCCTTTGCCTCTTCTGCCAACACAGCACGACTACTGAGGAGTGCTATGATGACAACAGGAAGGAAACGACGAAAGAACAGACGTGGTGCAGCAGCATTAGGCAATGTATTCATGTCGATTCTAATTGAGGTGGGAATGTGTGTTGGAGGGTATGCGTAAAAGCGCGATCTCTTATATAAAACTTTACTATTGCGAACTCCAATTGTCAATATTTAAGTTTTATTTAGTCATTAAGTACACGGACATTAGAACACCGACCAGACAAGATCGTTCCGTCACCGCTGAACTTCGTTTGACACACCAGCTTGAGACCATCAATGATAATCCGCAATAACGTCGTTAAGCAGCTTCAATAATGCTCGTGTGATCGCAGGCGATGCCCATCGATTTCGTAATCGCGGGCCGGGATCCCAATCGAATGCAGAACGTGAGTGGACCAGCTTGGCCAGGGAGACCAGAACGAGCGATTAGATGCAGAAACATTCAGAGGAATCCACAACAGAAGCGACAGTAGTGCCGTCATCAATACCACGGAAATACGCCAGCGATCTGTTTTCATCGCGGGAGCACCAGACCAGTCACGGTTGGTCAATCGGCTCACTCGTTGTTGAATGAGACTGGGACTGTTCCGAAACACAAATCCCGCCGATAAGGAATTCCAGCTTTTTTTCTGCTGTTCGGCAAAGTGCAGCAGACTTTTTAAATAAACGAGAGCCTCACTGCTACTGTGTACCGCCTGGTTGTCACAATAGAACTCTCTGCTACAGACGGCTTGACGAGAACTCCACCAGACCAATGGGTGAAACCAGAAAACCGCTTCGACAAGCCTCTGCAGAAATAAATGCAAAGGGTGCCCGGCCCTGAGGTGTTCTGTTTCATGGCGAATAATCATCGCCAGCTCATCTGTCGACAGCATAAGAATCGAACGCGGCATCACAATCACGGGCTGATGGATCTGCCAGCAGAACGGCGTATGTGTTTCGTCACTGCTTAATAACAGGATCGGTTTGCCGCCTGTATGCAGGCACGGCTGATCGGTCAGCGACGTTTGCTCGATGGGAATGGAACGGCGGAGAATTCGCACCGTCTGAGTGGTTCCCAGCACCAGCAGGACCAATGAGACCGCAACTCCCACCAGCCAGATCACCATCAGAAACTGGCCAAGCCCCGACTCCACATTCTGAACGGCTTCGAAATAACCACCATATTCAATCAGAGTGGGGGAAAACAATCGCGGATGCGGCACTCCAAACGCCAACAGAAACTGCACCAGCAACAACATGTGACAAACGGCCCACATCCGATGTGCCGAAGGCGTTTTTTTATTCCGAAAAGTCAAGACTCCGATCATACCAATCAGAACCGCTGATTGCAGTGAAAGAGAACTGATCGTTTCCAGAAAGCCGGCTGGCGTCATTGGTTGGACTCCAGTTTATTGATCGCGTTCTTAAGAGCGGAAATATCATCCTCTGACATATTTTCATTTTCCAGCAGATTCACCATCAGGGTTGGTAGGGAATCTCCCAGCAGAACCTGTTTCAACTGCCCCAGCATCGATTGCGAAACTTCTTCACGCGTCACTGCCGGTTGATAGATATAGGCGCGACCACGTTTAATTCGCTTCAACACCTTCTTCTTTTTTGCCAACAGACTGAGTGTTGTCATCACAGTCGTGTAAGCCAACTCACGCGGCAATGCGTCACACACATCCTGCACGCTTGCTTCTTCCAGTTCCCAGATCACTCCCATCAATTCCAGTTCGTAGTGAGTGAGTCGATAATCTTTCACATTGTGCCTATCTATCAAAAATCGTAAACATTTCTGCGAGCTGATTTTAGCGATTCTCACTTTCTCTGAAAACCTGATTTACCGCACAATTTCCCGGCGATTATAAAACCCGAAACACCGCCGGTTGATTCATTTTTTCAAAAAATGGCATTTACTACTATATCCATAGTTGTTATCGTTCGCCCACAAGACAAGGGATTTCGGAAGTCAGGAATCGTAATACCAGCCTGCTATTTAAATTCGAAACAGACAAGGATTCGTCAGATGTTATCACAGGTACCCTATTACCAACGCATAAATTCCCTGCTGATTGCAGGTTTTGTTGTTCTCAGCATGAGCCTTACCACCAGTGTTCAGGCACAAGATGTCACAGGTGAGGTGAATACGAAAACAAGTCGTGTCTTTACTTTCGTCGGCAAAACCGGCTTTGGACACGAACATGCCGTAATTGGCGAAATCAAAACAGGAACGTTGAACCTGGGCGCCAGAAGTAATGCCGGCAAGATAGTGTTCGACATGACCACCTGGAAAGCAGACACTCCGGAAGCACGCAAATACATCGGCCTGAAAGGGACCACATCAGCCTCAACACAAAAAGATGTGAACGCGAACATGCTGGGCAGCAGCGTGCTGGATGTCCGCAAGTATCCGACCGCCACATTCGAGATTACGTCGGCCGTCCCCGTCAAACAAAATGCCCCCACGGGAAAATCATTCTATCAACTGGATGGCAAGTTCACCCTGCATGGCGTCACGCGAAATTTACGCCTGATTGCCGAAGTCACCGATAAAAACCAACAGAACCATGTGAGAACCAGCTTTTCCATCAAGCAGACGCATTTTGGCATTACCCCTTATAGCAAAGCCTTTGGAGCTGTTGGCATTACCGATGAACTGAAAATTTACGGCGAGCTCGACGTAGCCAGGTAACAGTCTATTTTACTTTTTCTAGCTTATCATTCACATCATGAACCTGGTCTCTTCCCATGATTAGTTGCCCCACCGTACAAAAAGATGTCATTCGCAGCCATTACAATTTAACCACGCTGTTTTACCGATTACTCTGGGGGCGGCACATTCATCACGGCTTGTGGGAAGAAAACAGCAGCACCGCTCTTGAAACGTCCGACTTTGGAAAAACATCGGCAGCCGCACAACAGCAGTTGACCGAAACCCTGGCCGAATTCATTCACGTTCAGCCTGATGAAAGTCTGCTCGACGTCGGTTGTGGCATGGGTGGCTCTTCGATTCATCTAGCGAAAACATTCGGCTGTCAGGTAACCGGCATTACACTGAGCCCGGTCCAAAAGCGCTGGGCCTCGCTGGAAGCACGCTGGCGCGGACAACGTCACAACACACAGTTTCTCTGCCAGGACGCGGAAACCGCGGAGTTTGCACCCGAATCGTTCGATGTCATCTGGAGTATCGAATGCACCGAGCATCTGTTTGACAAACAAGCCTTCTTCCACAAAGCCGCCACCTGGTTACGCCCCGGCGGTCGCATGGCAATTTGTGCGTGGCTCGCCGGCGATCAACTGGAAAGCGAAGACGCGATTCAGCAGGTCCATGATGTCTGTGAAGGCTTCTTCTGCCCCTCACTGGGTAGCGCAGAAGACTATCAGTCCTGGATGGAAACCGCGGGACTGGAATTCCAGGGATATCATAACTGGACGAATCGGGTCTCTCAGACTTGGAAAATCTGTCAGCAACGCGTGCAGAAAACCGGTGTTCGCTGGCTGGCACGGCTGATTGATCAGGACACCGTGATGTTCCTGGATCGATTTGAAACCATTCTAAAAGCCTATGAAAGCGGTGCAATGCAGTATGGATGCTTCATTGCTCAGAAACCGTTATAAATAATATTGCGACAACGATTACGAGGATGCAGGGATGCAACGCTTCGTTGGAATCACATTTGGTCTCGCCACGCAGTTACTGTTCCTGTTCACGGTATGGCATCTGTTCTGGTTTCTCAAAGAAGACTACCGCCATCACGCCGCCGAGTTCCTCTGGATCGATGCTGTATTGGCACTCCAGTTTGCTGTCGGACACAGCCTGCTCCTTTATCCCAAAATCCGCAGCCTGATCACGCGCTGGCTCCCCTCGCCCTTTTATGGCTCGCTGTTTTGCCTGCAAACCTGCTCGGGAATCTTGCTCACCGCGTTCTGCTGGCGCAGCAGTCCGCTGGAACTCTGGCACTTCGAGGGCATTGAAGGCGGGCTGGTGTCCGCTGGATTTTACGGCTCCTGGCTGGCGCTACTCTACAGCCTTAACCTCACAGGCCTAGGCTACCAGACCGGCCTGACTCAATGGTGGTACTGGTTACGCAAGAAACCGCTCCCCCGACGCGAATTTCATCCACGTAGTCTGTACTGCTGCATGCGACATCCGGTCTATTTGAGCTTCATGGGCTTACTCTGGTTCACCCCCGTCATGACACTCGACCGGGCCATTCTGACAGGCATCTGGACTGTTTATATTTTCCTGGGGAGCTACCTGAAAGATGAACGACTCCAGTTTTACATCGGAAAACCGTATCGAGATTACCAAGCGAAAGTCCCCGGCTATCCGTTCCTGTTTTTCGGACCGCTGGGAAAACGGAAAGTAAAACCGGCTCCTGTTAAAACATCAGAGCCGGACAGGACTGCGGAAAAAATCAGCGCCTGAAGAACATAAATGCACATCCTGGCCATGATTCGAGCTTTTCAATTCTCAATATTTGTCATCTTAAAGTTCTCTCTGCATGTCGATTCACCGAAGACGGTTCTGGTTACTGGTAAGTTACCTGCTCCTGCTGCTCCCCCTGATCGGCTATGGCGCCTCGCAGGCGATGCAGACGAAAGTCAACTCACCCATCGACTGGGTTACCGCGGCGTTCCCGGCACGAAATGACTATGATCAATTCTGTCAGGTGTTTGGAAACAGCGATACAGTTATCATCAGTTGGCCCGGATGCACAATTGACAACCCCGACCTGGACCGCTTCGTCAAAGTCCTGCGCACCGCAGACGAATTTCAGGATGCACAGCAACAATGGTATTTCGAACGTGTCATTTCGGGACGCGAGCTCTATCGTTCCCTCAATGCGCCTCAGATGGGTCTGACGACGGAAGAAGTTCACAGCAGACTGCGCGGTACCTTCATCGGCGCAAATGGCAAAACCACCTGCATCATCGTCAGCTTTACGCCGGAAGGCCTGCAGAAACGGAAAGCACTCGTTGCTTCCATTCGCGACGCATTACAGCAGCACTGTCAACTCGACACTGATCAAATTCATCTGGCAGGCCCGATCATTGATGGTCTGGAGATCGATCTCGCCAGCAAAGATTCACTCGACCGGTTTGTACTCCCTTCCACGTTGATTGTGCTTTTCATCTGCTGGATCTGCCTGCGTTCGTTTCGGGCGGCTCTACTGGTTTTCGGACTTTCGTTACTCGCCCAGGGAATCACACTCGCCCTCATTCATTATAGCGGCGAAAGCATTACCGCCCTTCTGATTGTCATGCCCCCCCTGATTCAGGTGCTGGCGGTGGCGGGGGGCATTCACCTGGTCAACTATTATTTTGACGCCGTCAAAGATCCCAGCATCGAACAACCGGCGGCCTACGCATTTCAAATCGGCTGGTTGCCCTGCCTGCTCTCGGCCGGAACGACCGCCATCGGACTCGCCTCACTCTTAGTCAGCGGTTTAACCCCAATCCGTCTGTTCGGAGGATACGCCGCCTGTGGCGTCCTGATCACCACCGGCTTACTGTTGACGCTCATCCCGGGCATGTTTTCCGTCTGGCCTCTCAAACGAAAGCCCCCGAAAGCAACAGAGTCAGAGAGTTCCCAATCCGCGCGACATGACGTCTGGTTTTATTTAACAGCCGCACTCAACAAACAACATCTGCCCATCGCCTGTGTTTCACTCGCAGCGATGGCAGCTGCCGGTTTCGGCATTTCCAGAATCAATACATCGGTCCGCATCGAAACGCTGTTTCCCGAACAGAGCACAATCCTAAACGACTATCACTGGCTGGAAGACCATGTGGGTTCCCTCGTTCCCATCGAAGTCGTTTTGACCTGCACGCCGGAAGCGCAACTTTCGTTTCGGGAGCAGTTACTGATGGTCTGGAATATCGAACGGGAACTCAAAAAAACGGAAAACTTGAACCGAACGATTTCCACGATGACGTTCGCGCCCCGGTTCCCCCGCCCGGCCAATCTCTCAAGAGAGTTATTCCAATACCGCGCCAACGAAGCCCTGCTGGGAATGAAATCACAGTTCATTGACTCAGGCTACCTGAAAGAACGGGAGGGACAGCGTCAGTTTCGCATCACCACCTATGTCAGTTCATTGAACAACGCCGACTACAATGCGTATCTGGATTTGATCGGCGATAAAGTAGACACGACCATTCAAAGCTCGTTCGAAACCGTTCCCCCCGGCATTTCAACACAGCGAACCGGGATCATGCCTTTAGTCCATGAAATCCAGCGTCAATTAATGGTTGACCTCTTCAAAAGCTTTCTATTTGCTTTTGTGATCATAGCCGTCGTCATGACCATCGTTCAGGGCGGCATCATCGCCGGCCTGGTCTCGATGGTCTCGAATGTCTTCCCCCCTCTGATGATCTTCGGTCTGTTAGGCTGGCTCTCCGTCTCCGTCGATATTGGCTCGGTGATGACAGCCAGTGTGGCACTCGGAATTGCCGTCGATGATACGCTGCATTATCTGACCTTCTTTCGCCGTCGACTCGATGCAGGTTATAGTGCCATCGATTCCGTGCTGTATGCCTATCGTCATTGCGGCAAAGCGATGATCCAGACCTCACTGATCTGTGGCCTCGGTTTACTGGTCTTTGCCTTCAGCAATTTTGTTCCGACCTCACGCTTCGCCTGGATGATGTTCGGCCTGCTGTTCATGGCGCTTTTGGGAGACTTGATCGTCTTACCGGCGCTCCTGTTAAGCCCCCTCGGACGATTCTTCACCCTGGCAAGCGAACGGGATGCAGCGGAACCGTCAGCATAACCGTGTTCGAGTTCCGACTAACGAACCAGAGCTGCTTCAATCGTCAGTCCGGGACCAAAGCCCAGCATCACGCACGGCAATGCCGCGTTCTCTGCCTGCAGTTTTTTCAGGATAAACAACACCGTCGGTGATGACATATTGCCGAATTGTGCCAGAATTTCACGCGACGGCGTCAACAGACCTTCATCAAATCCCGCCGCTTCCGCGACCGCGTTCAGAATGCGAGGACCGCCCGGGTGAATGGCCCAGCAGCCGATCTCTTCAATCGTCAAATTCTGTTGTGCCAGCCACTGCTCCAGCCAGTTTCGCAATGTTGCATTGATCAAATCCGGAATCTGGGGAGAAAGCGTCATTTCAAATCCATGATTGCCAATCCGCCAGCTCATCATCTCTTCCGAATCAGGCACCACCGTGGAACCCGAGCAAACCAGCGTCCAGCTATCTTCCGCCGGATCAATCGCCTGTTTTCCCACCACCGCAGCCGCCCCGTCTGCAAACAACGCATTGGCCACAATTTTATTCGGACACCAACCATATTGCTGATGCAGGCTGCACAGCTCTACTGCACACACCACAACGCGTGCTTCAGGGTTACTGTCTGTAAACGATTTCGCCACCCGCAACCCGTTCAACGCACCGTGACAGCCCATAAAACCGATGTGAGTGCGTGACACATCCGCCGAGAAACCGAGCTCCTTCAACAACAGAATATCAAAACCGGGGGCGCTGAACCCACTGCACGACACCGTCACTAAGTGAGTGATCTCATCGGCATTCACATTCCCGTCCTGCAAGGCCTGGCGGACAGCGGAAATCGCCAGCGCGGACGCATGCGTTTCATAAGCTTCCATCCGGTGCGACGTCGTGGGACCAAAGTCCCCATCAGATGTCGCAGGCGGATAAAAGGTCTGTCGCGCCATTTCCCCGTTGGTACTGCTCTCCAGGACGACACTGTGCCGCGTTTTCACCCCCGCGCGACGATATAAAATTGGTAGCAAACGCCGCTGTTGGTCCGTTGACACAGCACTGCAACTCAAAGCTTCCGCATGCACGGCTGCCTCTGCCTGCGCAATCGAATGTTGAGGCGTCGTCGTACCAATTCCAAGTAATTCAAAACTCATATAGGTTCTCGCTCAAACGGCGCTGTTCTTTAATGATTTAAACGGGCGACAATCGGCCGGGCCACTGCCGGAAACAAATGAAATAAACGCAGCCCGATTCCCACCGCAACAGGCAGACGCAACAATGGCGCCAACCAACGGCACCAGGTTAATCTTCCGTCTGTTATCTCATGATGTTTTTTCAACCAGGTCTGCTCAAGGCTCTGATCCCACTCTGAGAGGCCTTGAGGAACGAGCTCCGCAACGGCAACGGCATCCGCAATCGCATTCGCCATCCCTTCTCCCGTAAAGGGTTCCAGATAACCGGCCGCATCCCCCAACACAAACACACGCTTCCCCACGGGCCGCATGGTTTTGCGGGTGAAGGGAATCGTCCCTTTGAAACTCCCTTCAGTGATTTCAGAGAAGGTCGGAAAACCGGATGCCTTCAAAATCGTCAGCACCGCCGCCGCAGGACTTCCGCTCTGTTTAATAAAATCTCCGTCGATCGCCGCCGCCAGGTTCACTCTGTCCTCCTCAACCCGCACCAGTCCCACATAACCGGATTTATGGATGGCCATATGAATCACGCCCGTCGGGTAGTCTGATAAATAGTCACTCGCCAGTAATGCCCCCACCCCCATCCGGGAACTCTGTGATACGGTACTCTCAAACGCCTCACAATGCTGCAGACTGGGATGCCCCAGCCCGTCTGCTGCCAGAACGATTTTCGCAGTCACAGTCCCCGAGGGTTGCCCCTGTTGTGCCAGCTTTACCTGTCGCGTCTGATCCTGCTCTGTGCAGTTCTGCAACGTGGCTGTGGTTTCCGGCAAAAAGAAGGCCCCCGCGTCCACCGCCGCTTCCACAAGCCGTTCATCAAACACAGCCCGTGAGAGCGCCACTCCCCCCGGCAACGGAATTGTCGCCGCCCGTCCGCTAAATCGCATCTCAAATGAATTCAAGGGAACCGCATTTGTCTCTTCCAGGAGATTACCCAGCCCGATCTGCAGTAACGCGGAGATCGCCCGTTGATTCAGGCAACAGCCGCAAACTTTGTATCTGGGAAACGCCTTCCGCTCAATCAATAAAACACGCCAATTCTGCAGTGCTAACTGACGGGCTGCGACCGTGCCAGCCGGCCCCGCACCGATCACCACCACATCCCAGTCACTGCTGCAGGCCTCCTCCATACTGATTGCGTGAGAGAGAGTCATGTTCGACTCCATTCGAGTAACCAGCGTTGTGGCCAGTGCCGCGACATTTGAAAGCCGCTCAAACCGCCTTGCCGAGCTAAGTCGGCCGCTTCCTCCATCGTAAACGCGCCCGCGACAGACAGCGGTCCGTCAGTATGCACAATCGGAGAGCGGGTTAACAATCGACAGCCCGCCCAGGCCAGCCAATAGCCGACCCGAGACCGTCTTAAATCATTGACCAGCACCAGATGCCGGGTGGTCTTGGACATAATATTGAATAACTGCACGGATTGTGCTTCATCCAGATGATGCAGAAACAGAGAGCACATCACCACATCATATTGCCGGTCCACCGGTTCCTGCAGAATATCGCGTTCGTAAAACTGCACCTGTTCCAGCTGCATCCGCGCCGCCAGATCCGACGCATGCTTCACGGCGTACGGGCTGATATCACAACCATCTACTTCGACCGCAATCCCGGCGCGCTGCGCCCGTTGTGCGAGATTCAACGCGACATCACCGCCACCACTGGCAATATCCAGAATTCGCAAGGGACGCTGCTCGACCGTGTGCGACAGCTTCTGAATCGAGGGCCATAAGATCGCACTGCTGCGGCTCCACCAGTTCACGCGCCGCAGTCCGTTTAAAGCAGAGCCATGCTCACGCTCTGACAAGCCTGGCTGATCCATCAGCTCTGGTTCTCGTTTGCGAACCTGAAAATTCATATTCTGTTCAATTCGCGTCGCTGTGTGATTCACATTCCTTTGCGTTTTGAGCCGCCCCCAAAACTACTATCAATATAGTATTACCAGAGACAAATCATCGTGAACGCGCCCCTTTTTGTCAATACAAGAACGAACGGCAATCCCAAATCGAGAGCCTCTCATCACATCAGAGTGCCTTGATAACAGCAGAAAAAGAAGCCAGACCAGGCAGACTCAGTGGCGCTTCGCAAATCGCCGATAGGTAGCCGCGTCAATCGAATCGGAGATTGATTTCACATGCCCGTCACCCCACAAAAAATTCGCACAACCAGGATGTCGACTGTCAAATTCGCATTCGTCTGCATCGCGCCGATTGGGACCAGCATAGGCAAATCCGACCATCCGCCCTTTGGAATCTTCCCCCTCCATCACAATCCCCAGCCAGGTCGAAGGTAACTTCCGCGCGGTGCGTTCTCCCACCATAAGAATATTGCTTAAACCGTTCTGAAATTCAGTAAACCGCAGAAACCGGTTGGCGACAAAAACCCCATCCCCTGGTTGACTGGCGATCGCATCCGGGTCACTGGTCCCATACACGCCCACATAATTGGCGCTCGGCAAATCAATCAGTCTTGAATGAGACTGCAGCCCCGAGGTTTCATGACCTTCTTCATGTTCTTCAAACAGAGTAAACAAATCCTCGGCCACATCTGACGGACAGCGATAAAAAGCCGGCGTGACGGTTCTCGAAACGGCATTGCCCGCCGCATCCACCGATGACTGAAAATCGATCAGGGACGCTAAATTCGACTGCTCCAGAAATGGCAGCAGACTCGCGGCCCAGCCAAAAGCCGTTTCCCTGGAAGCATCAAGTCGCCATCCAGCCGGTAAGCGGCGGTACACATCATGGTAGTTATGTAAAGCGGTCCCAATCTGGTGCAGATGATTCACGCACTGAATCTTACGCGCCGACTCCCGCGCGGAATTTACGGCGGGCAAAATCAATCCAACCAGCAGACCCACAATCGCCATCACGACCAGCAGTTCCAGAATGGTGAAACCCGGTCGATGGTTGGAAGACTGCTGTCGAAAATGAATGAGGGACGTATTCATAAACCGGCGAAAAAGGCACAGGGAACGATGAATCGATGGAAACACGTTACGGAACCATAGCAGACCCTATCCGATTTGGGAACCCCATCACGATCTGCCCTGGACTACTTGAAGAACTTGAAGAAACAGATTATGCAGGCCTGAGATCCTGTGTCTGTTTGACTTGACTGACAATTTTTCGAATCAGTTTTTTCCGGTTAATCGGCTTGGTAGCATAGTCATCGCAGCCTGCATCCAGACATTTTTGCTGGTCTGTTGACATTGCATGCGCGGTGAGAGCAATAATGGGTCTAGAGTACCCCATATTTCGCAGCCGCCGCGTTGCGGCATAACCATCCAGAACAGGCATCTGCATATCCATCAGGATCACATCAAATGGATGCCCGTCTTCCAATGCATTTCTTGCCGCGTCCACAGCGATCTGGCCATTATCGACCACAGTGACCTCAGCTCCTGCCTTTTTCAATACAAAGCTGATCAGCCGTTGATTGTCGGGACCATCTTCCGCAAACAGAATCCGGCAGCCGTGCAGTGATGACACAGAGTGAACAACCGCCGATTCCTGGGTGTCTCCCTCCTTCAGTACGGATTCAGCAGAGCATTGAACCATTTTGATACCGTCTAATGGTCCAGTGGCAGTTGTCACAGAAAACGTACTCCCCTCACCGACTTGACTACTCACAGAAACCGTGCCTCCCAGAAGTTCCACAAGTCGTTTGCTGATCGTCAATCCCAGGCCTGTTCCGCCAAACTGACGCGTCGTCGAGCCATCGGCCTGGGTAAATGATGAAAAGAGTTTTTCGATTTTTTCTTTGGGAATCCCAATCCCACTATCAATGACATCAAACTGCAGTTGGGGTTCATCCTCTGCTCCATTCAACAGTCGAACGACGATTTCAATCGCTCCTGTTTCCGTAAACTTGATCGCATTACCGACAAGATTTATCAACACCTGTCGCAGCCTGGTAGGATCAGAACAGATCGTCTCCGGAATCGGACCATCAAACCTGACCTTTAAATCTAATCCTTTCGAGGTTGAGCGGACTCTCATCAACGAGGCTACGTCTGCTACAACCTGGCTTGCAGAGCAGTTTATATGCTCCACATCCAGTTTCCCTGCTTCGATTTTAGATAAATCGAGAATATCATTGATCAGCCCGATGAGGCTTTCACCATTCCGTTTAATTGTTTTTACAGAATCAATATCCTCTGGTTTGACGACACTCCCAAGCAGGACGTCGGTAAAGCCCAGGATCGCTGTCATCGGAGTCCGAATCTCATGGCTCATATTGGCGAGAAATTCACTCTTCGATTGATTGGCTAATTCCGCAGCTTCCTTCGCATGAATTAAATCCTGTTTAGCGACTTCCAGTGCCTGATCGATGAGCACACGTTGTGTGACATCAACAGAGTATTTCACGATCTTGAATGGTTTTCCGTTCAAATCCAAAATCGGATTGTAAGACGCCTGGATCCAGACAGAATGACCATGCTTGTCAATACGCTTTAACTGGGCTGTTATATATTCACCTTGCTTGAGCTGCTCCCAGAATGTCGCATAATTCACACTCTCTCGTTCTCTGGGATCAACAAAGACACTATGATGCTGGCCGATCAATTCATCCAGAGAGTAACCCATCGTTTCCAGAAATTTCTCGTTGGCTTTGAGAATCGTTCCATCCAATGCGAACTCAATCACCATTTGAGATTTACTGATCGCTGCAATCTGGCCCTCGTAGTCTGCGTTAAGCAGCTTCTGCCGACTGACATCAACGGAGTACTTGACAACCTTGAACGGTTTCCCGTTCAGATCCAGAATCGGATTGTAAGACGCCTGAATCCAGACTTCCTGCCCCTGCTTATTGATACGTTTCAACTCAGCAGCGATGTATTCACCCTGTTTCAGTTTTTCCCAGAACAATGCGTACTCAGCACTTGCGCTCTCTTCAGGGTCGACGAACAGGCGGTGATGCTGGCCGATCAATTCATCCAGAGAGTAACCCATTGTTTCCAGAAATTTCTCGTTGGCTTTAAGAATCGTTCCATCCAATGCGAACTCAATCACCATCTGTGACTTACTGATCGCTGCAATCTGGCCCTCGTAGTCTGCGTTGAGTTGTCTCTGTTTGACTTCACTCGTCAGATCACGAACAATTCCTGTGAACAAAATCTCCTCGTCTTGACCATCCTCTTCAATGAAAACCTGGCTCACCGAAAGATGGATGGGAAAGATAGTCCCATCCTTATGTTGCCCCACCACTTCGCGACCACTGCCGATAATCTTTGCTTTCCCGGTTGTCAGATAGCGGGCCAGATAGCCATCATGTTCTTCACGATAGGGTGAAGGCATGAGAGTATTGATGTTCTTTCCCAGAACTTCGCTCGTGCTGTATCCAAACAAACGTTCCGCAGCAGGATTAAATGCATGAATCTTTCCCTGAGACGTAATCGTAATGATCGCATCAACGACGTTCTCCAAAATCGCCTGATGAGCGGAAATATGCTTGATACCTTTTACCATCGTCCTGTCCAGCGCGCAAAATTTATGAGTAGACTCAAAGCCAGTTATGTCATTTAATGAGTGAAATTAATTGCTACACCTCCACATCAATAAGATAGGATGTATTTTGGCAACATGCGTGGAGGCAAAGAACTGAAACTGAGGTAGATCTACTCTGGTTTCAAGGTCGCCAGAAAGGAATATCGCTACAACCGGTTTTATCCGATGGTACAATGAGAGAAGTCCTCAATCGCAGATTGAAGTGACAGTTCAAATCGGCTCGATAAGGAGCATTCAGACAGATCAGCCGATGTTCTGAACTCAGTTATTTCCGAACTGCTAACTCGCCATTTCAGGAGGTTGCTCCAGAATCTCAGCGACGACTTTCGCGGGACGGCCGTTAGTGATAATTTGCTCCTGGCCGTTATGCAGATACAGCAACTCTTTATAATCGAGTCCGAACAGACGCATGATGGTTGCCTGGAAATCGTTGGGAGTCACCACATTTTCAACTGCCCGGTGACCAAATTCATCGGTCTTTCCAAAGGTCATGCCCCCTTTGACACCGCCTCCGGCCAACCAGATACTGAAACCCTGCCCGTTATGATCGCGGCCCGCTTTTTTCGGATCGCCGTGACTTTGCGTGACAGGCAGCCGTCCAATCTCACCACCCCAATGCACCAGCGTCGATTCCAGCATGCCGCGTTGCATTAAATCTTTCACGAGTGCCGCCGAAGGTTTATCCGTCCGGCCGCAAATCCCGGGCAATCCGGTGATAATGCTACTATGGTTATCCCAGGGTTGACCGCCGTGGAACAGCTGGATGAATCGAACACCGCGTTCCACCAAACGGCGGGCGATCAGACATCGTGTGCCGTATTCGCGTGTCTTGGGATCATCCATACCGTACATCTCCTGCGTCGCTTTGGTCTCCTGTGAGAGATCGAGCGCTTCGCGGGCCGATGTCTGCATCCGGGCCGCCAGTTCATAGCTCGAAATCCGCGCTTCCAGATCTGATTCATGCGGATGTTTTTCGTAATGCTTGCGATTCAGTTCCTGTAGCAGTTCCAGATTTTGTGCCTGCAGCGAACCGCGCAAGTGCGCCGGCGCATCCAGGTTCAAAATCCGCGGCTCTTTCGGACGCAGTACCGTTCCCTGAAACAGTGACGGCATGAAACCGTTCGACCAGTTGGTGACTCCATCCACGGGTAGCCCGCCCGGATCAGTCAGCACCATATAAGCGGGCAGATTTTGTGACTCGGTCCCTAACCCGTACACCAGCCACGATCCTAAATTCGGTCGCCCCACCACGCCGGGAATGCCGCCGTGAAAATAACGAATCGAAACTTCGTGCCCGTTCGCACCGGTATGCATCGAGCGAATCAGGCAGACATCATCCACGATCTCGCCCAAATGAGGCAGCAGTTCCGACACCTCGGTGCCGCATTCGCCATGCTTGTGAAATTTCCACGGGCTGCCCAACAGTTTTTTACTGGCCTGATTGACGAAACTGAATTGAATATCGCCTTTGAAATCCGTTCCGCTAAACTTGGTCAGTTCGGGCTTCGGGTCAGTCAGATCCATGTGCGCAGGACCGCCATGCTGGAACAGCGAGATCATCGCTTTGGCCTGCGGCGCGAATTGTGCTTTTTTCGGCGTCAGATCAAAATGCTGCTGCGCTAAAGAAACACTCTTTGGCTTGGCCAGCAGATTGTCCTGCTTCAGTAACCAGGCCAGCGCCACCGTACCAATGCCCATGGCGTTTTCTGCGAGAAACTGTCGTCTGCTATATTGTGTCATGATTCAAAACCTGTGAAAAGGCGTTATTTGATTCTCTTTGATTGCGAATTTCCCACCAGGTCATTCTCAATCGATGTATAAAAACTCGTTCGAACTCATCAGTGCCTGACAGAGATTGGTAACCGTCTGTCGCGCGGGGCTCACACCTTTGGGAATCTGCTCCGGATGCTCCTGCAGATACGCCAGCTGTTTGCCCATGAAACGCACCACCATTTGCAGTTCGTCCGGCGTCGGTTTCCGGCAGAGCGTTAATTCAAACGCATACGCGGCCTGGGCAGGCAGACTCTTCTGCGGTGGTTCCGGCCCACGAAACTCGGCAGCGGAATCCCATTTGAGTGCCGGCCCTTCTGCGCGTTGCAGCGTCACTTGCACGCCCCACGAAAACGAGTCGAAACCAACATCGCCGCCGATGGCATCAGTAATAAAGTCAATGGTGTCTCCCGGCTCGACCGCCAGCGTCGCGACTTTAGTATCCGCCGCGCCGTTTTTCGCGTTCCATTGACCGGCCAGGCCGGAACGACTGGAGATCACGAGCCCACGCACTCCGTTCCCCTGCGCGCTCCCGTGCTGCAGTTTACCTGTCACAGACAATGTTCCCGCTGCCGGAGCCGTCCAACGACGAATCGCAGTATATTGACTCGCAGGATGCCCACCACCTGCGTTCAGCGTGACCCATCCCAGTTTCGCATCAGGAAGTTTCGCGCCCCCCTGCCAGCTCGATCCAGTCCAATGAGGCAGTGCGGTAAACGTACTTTTAACCGAAGCCGTTTCATCAAGCGTTCCATAGCCGTAACTCCAAGCCGGCTTCGCAGTCGGCGGAAGCTCCGGTAACGCAGCCAGGACATTCTGCTGTAATTCAGGTGCTTCACGCGAAATCCGGTCGGTCAGTTTTGCGGATTGAGACAGAATAAACGAGCCATTCATCAACATCAGAGATTGCGTTGCGACCGTCGAATTGGAACGTCGTTCACAGTTCGTTTCCATGACCGGTGCATCAAATGTCTGCAGCATGCCGACCGGCTGACTGCGTCGCGCCTGAATATACAGACTCCGTCGCAGTTGTTCGCCCGAAACGACAACCTGACCGAAATCGTCTTCTTTAATCGCTACAGGAGCTCCATACAACTGTCGGTTGAGAACCCCTGATGCCGCCAGCATCCGGTCACGTAACGTTTCCGCTTCGATGCGAATGATCGGCTTTCGCCAGTAGTAATGATTGTCGGCGTCGATCGATTCCTTACTTGGATCATGCGCCCCCGCCTGACGATAGACGGTCGACAGCATGATCGTGCGATGCAACTGTTTCAGATCCCAGCCCTTTTCCATGAATTCGGCTGCCATCCAGTCGAGCAGTTCCTGATGGGTCGGATTGGACCCAAGCTTACCAAATTCGCCGGGCGTACCGACAATCGCGCGACCGAAATGATGCATCCAGATACGATTGACCAATACACGCGCCACCAGCGGATGCTGTCCGCTCGTCAGCCAGCGGGCAAACGCCAGCCGCCGCCCCGTTGTCGGCAGACTCTGATCATTCAGTGGGAGTTCATGACGTTGCCCTTCCGGCGAAACCACGGTCAACGCAGCCGGTTTAACCGTCTGCTTCGGTTGACGGTAATCGCCTCGATGAAACAATTTCGTTTCCGGTACATGATTGCTGGGTTCAATGGCCACACGCAGAAACTCTTCAACCGGTTTCTTCTTGCGGATCTCTGCAATCTGCTGATCGAATTTCTTCAATTCTTCCGCCGCTTTCGGCAAGTATTGATAGAGCACACCGGGAGAAATATTCACGCTCGGATTTTTCTTGAGTAGTGCGACTTGCTCAGGCGTGCGTTTCTTCTTCTCGGTCTGATACGCGGTCTTCAATTGATCACGCAGCGGCTGCTCATATTTCGCCAACTCTTTTTCCAACGCTTCTGCCATATATTTGGCCTGCTTCTCATTTTTTTCCTTCACTACTTTTTGCACTTCCGCTTCGACCTCTGCAGCTTTCGCCCGGTCGTCAGCCGTGTAGAGAGAAACCCGACGTTGCTGCGGCGTTTGCCATTTCTGCCAGTCGAAAGTCGGCTCAAATACAGCACGCAGCGCGAAATAATCGGACTGCGGAATCGGATCGTAGCGGTGGTCGTGACACTGCGCACAGGCAACACTTAAGCCAAGCAAAGAAGAACCGACGATTTTCATTGTGTCGGAAATCACCTGATTCCGTGCTTCTGGTGTGTTCTTTCCGCTGCCGGTTCCATCGGCGGCCATTCTCAAAAACCCGGTCGCCGTCAATAATTCAATCTGCCGTTCGGTGAGATCCCCTTCCCGCTTTCCAGCCAGTTCATCCCCGGCCAACTGTTCGATAATAAACTGATCGAATGGTTTACCATCGTTGAACGACTTAATGACATAGTCGCGATACTTCCAAGACCAGGGGCGAACATCATCTTTGACCGTGTAGCCTTCGGAATCAGCATAGCCAGCCACATCCAACCAGTGCCGTGCCCAGCGTTCGCCGTAATGGGGAGACTTAAGCAGTTCGTCTAATAATGTTTCATACCAGTTCTCCGCACTGTTCGACAGCGCCTGCTGAAGTTCTGCGGGACTCGGTGGCAGACCGGTCAAATCAAAATAGGCCCGTTTAATCAACGTCCGCTTCTCGGCATCGGGTGAGAACGTCAGCCCTTCCGGCATCGCCTTGAGCAACAATGCATCGATGGGAGTGCGGACTTTGGGATTCGCTTTGACTTCGTCTGCAACCTGCGGTCGTTTGATCGGCTGGAAAGCCCAGTAGGCCCGCTCTTCCGGTGTGATCCCTAAACCGGGACCAATCGTTTCCGGCTCGGGACGACTCGTTTTTGCGCCGGCGGCAATCCAGCGTTTGAGTGTTTCGATTTCCTCTTTCGGAACCCGTGCCTCTCCCGGCGGCATATCGCCACTCTCTATGCGGTCGATCAAATTACTCTCTTCCGGTTTCCCAGGCACAATCGCTTCGCCTGACTCGCCCCCTTTGATCAGAAAACGGACCAGACGCAAGTCGAGTCCGCCTTTCATCTCTTCAGAGGCACCATGGCAGTCAAAACAATGTGCACGAAAAATCGGCCGAATGTGCTCTTCGTAGGTCAATCGCTCAGGCTGTTTCGGCTCGTCTGCGATACCTGTATCCGCCAGTCCAAAAACAAGTAGTGATGTCAAACAGATTCGTTTGAAAACGGTCGCCATTGGAGACTCCCAAAATAAATCATAAATCCAGAATCAGAATGAATATCGTAGGTAACAGCCAGAGAACTTTCAAGCATTAAAGCTTATTGATGTGTCTACAAAACGTTTCACTACCTAAGTTTATGAATCCTATAATTCTGCACTTTCGCTAGGTATAGACCACGATTCAGCACACATTCGCGTTATCTGTGTTCCCATAACCCATAATGCACTCTCCTCTAAGATCGTCATCCACTGGAAACGCTTCCCTCATTAGAAACAAATCAATCATCGCCTCACAGTCGACTCTCCCTTATGTCAAATTGCACGTTCTTCTCCCCCGGTAGATCCACCTATGCACAAATTGTCATTATATGCTTGAACTGACGCATCTAGTTGTTAATCTAGGAAAACAAAGGAAGCTAGAATCCCCAATTTGCTCCTGAATTCACAACCAAGCACTGCAACAATGAGGGTTTAATGAACGCTGCTCGCCATGAAACGACTCAGAAAAAACAACCATCGGTACGAGATCTGGACACAACCAATTTTATTTGCCAGATCAGAACAGAGTTAGCAGAGGGTAATGGCTTTGTTCCCCTGTTGGGCGCCGGTGTTTCCGTGGGGTCTGGTGTCCCGATCATCAGTGAAGTGCGCGCCTATTTAGCCAAATGTCTTAAGCTGGCGCTTGGGGTTGGCTTACAAGAACAAGATCGTAGAAAACGTCGCTGGTATCCGCGTACCGACGCCTGGCCGCAACTGCAGAACATTCGCCTGCAAGATGCCCATCATGCGTTCGACGAAATCGTCGCGGAAATTCATAAGAAACGTGAATCAAGCTACTCAGCTCAAAATGAATCTCAGGTCTTTGAAGAAGCAATTGGTGCTCTGGCAGACTGGCGATCATTGCTACTCCTTCTTTCCCGTCTGGAATATTTTCCTGAAAGCACAGCACAAACAGACAAGCACACGTGCCAGTCAGCGAAAAAAAATCCCACCTACATTCTTCGTCTGGGTCCACCCAATTATGATGTCATTGACTCATTCTTTCATCACATCACATCGGGAAAGCGCCCTTGTCTTGTGCATTCCATGATCGCACAGCTTGCCAGCCCGATGCGATTTGAAGTGGTACTAACGACCAACCTGGATGAATTGACCGAAGAAGCATTTCGGGAAGCAGGAGAACCTCTTGATCCGGTAGAAGTCCATTTGAGTGCCGGTATTCCCACCGCCTCTTCCAGTCGGGATCGTATTTTAATCAAGCTGCACGGGGGGAGATATGGTGTCCGAGCCGACTACTCTCTCGACGATGAACCAACCCTGAAAGAGAAAGAAAACTTCGCTTCTTATTTCTGGAGGCATACACAAGAATCGACAATTGATGAGGATCTGAAATTCTCAAACTCAGAAAAAGACATCAAGAATCATGCCTTCATCCTGGGGACTTCCGGAAACGATCGGCGTGTGGTCGAACTCTTAAAGTACACAGTAAAACGACAACAAGAGGATCAACCTCAAGACTCGGACCAATCAACAGAGAACGGTAAATCTAACGACACACAAAACGCCCCCCCAAAAATTTTCTGGGTCTGTTATACAGAACGAGATCAACAAGAAGTCAAAGCTGCTTTTCAGGATTCGAATGCAGAAGTTTACACTGTCACCCAGGCATTTTTAGGTGCGTTCCTGTTACAGTTGTTCCAGTCGGTGACCTGCTCATTGCCTCCCAAGTCAGCCCCCTTCCCTTCTTCAGCTTCATTCAGCTTTCCTCCTGGCAATTTGACACCGAAGAAGATCCAGCAGCTCAATGATCTGATTCACGCCGGCATCGATATAAGCGGTTCTAAAGTCAGCGAAACCGCAGACTCCCTGTTCCATGATGAAAAACGTGTTCATACCGAAAAAATCAGAGAGTGCCGTTTATTGAGACTAACCGCACTTCCCGATCAACACGGCGTCGTCAGTAAAGGCATTCATCATTTCTATCGCGCGATGTCGAAACAGAGACAGTGTGTCTGGATGTCGATGGAACATATTGGCAGTACCGATGAGTTATTCGAAATCCTTACTGATGCCGTTGCGAAAACCGCGGGGCTTTCTGATTGGATGCCGATTGTGCTCTATGATCAATCGGAAAAAGCGGTCGGCGAAATCAGGCGGCTCACTCAGGGGCGGAAAGAGTGGGTCATTTTTATCGATGCCCGTGATGGCGCGGGTTCCTCGCGCTGCGACATGGATGACAAAATCAAGTCGAATGATGATGTGCTAACAAGACCTAATGGCTGGCTGGATAGAGTCATCAAAACGGATACACGCCATCAGAGAACAGAATTAGACGATCCTTCCTCAAATGCAAATGACTTTGCCGATCTGCTCGCACGCGTTTCCGGCCTCGAATGTCAGAATGTCAATCTGGTATTACTGTATCATGCGTATTTGACAGAGAAAGACGACGAAGAAGAACATATTCCCAGTCCACTCCATCAATTCCTGAACTCGAAAAAACTGGGACGCTGTATTCAAGTGGAAGATGGGTATGCCTTTCAAACCACCAATTTGGCCGGCACGATAAAACCACCAGCAGGTCCATACGACTCCAAAGAGATAAATACGAAAGTGGGAATCATCCAATCAACTTCGCTACAACAAAATTTCACCCAGGAAAAAACGGCCAAACAAGGACTGAAATGGGCCAGGAATAAAGACAAGGCGACATTTTTACTCGCATTGTGCCTGGCGGACCGGTTTCGCTATGCAGATCTACTGCTATCCGATGCCTTTTTTCCTCCAGAATCCCTTCATCCTTCAAAGCGAGATGACTCGAATCAGTCGAGAAGACGCTACAAACTGATTTTTGGCGATGCCAATCAGGATACCTCGAAGAATATTGGATGGATCAATGAATTAGCAGACGCAGAAAAATGTCTTGTCAGGCGCATGCCCGGTAATTTTACCTGGATGCATGCGCCTGCTAGAAACTACCTGCGTAAGTATTTTCACAAAAAGGCAAGTTCAAACGCCATCAACAACACATGGGACGTCCGAAACTCAAAGACTGTCACTCGTTTTCCTTTTGCCTGTTTCCGCGCTCACTATCTGATTGCCAACTGGTACGACAAACTCTTCCGCTCTTCTGGCGATCCACTAGCAGGTCTCGAAGGAGTCACTCATTATCTCAATGCCGCCTATGAGGCGTTCCAGATGATGCGAGATAATCAAGCAAAGAAAAACAGGAAATCTTCAGTCTGTTGGACGCCGCCTAAAGAAAGCAGCGATGTTCCCGTCGTTCCCCACGAGCAAATCATTGTAGCGTTGACAGCAGCGCGCTTGCTGCTGCAGGAAGTGGAGCCTGCCGCTTCAGTGACAGGCTATCCGAAAGCCACTTGCCGAAGACTTGTTTACATCAGAGAAAAACTGCTAAAAACACTCCACACAGAATTTTCAAATAAGACTTCCCCTCCAGTCAACTTTATTAAAAAAGATCAGCTCGCCCTTGAAAATGCGCAAAGCCTCATTCACCAGATGGTTTTGCGCGCCTTATACATCAAACGAGGTATCGCACGGGAAGTTTCAGAACACAACCGCGGCTTTTTTCGACACCGCCAGATTCGTGAGTATTTGTTGACTCATAAAATCACTGTTAACAAATTCATGCCTGAAACAACAGAAGAGTTTGACGAGATCAAAAACAATCGAAAACAAACCTGGCCAGAGTTATTAAAAAGCACGATTTGGAAAAAATGGTTGAAATCGAAAACAATTTCAACGGGTGAACTGCATCTGCTCAATGAGTTCGCTTCCTGGTATCGTCATGGTGGAATTCTCTCCTTGGCAACGCGTGGTTACCCCGCAACCATCAGGCAATTAAACTACGCGTATCAAATCTCATGCAGTGTCATCAGGGACAGGAAAATTCGTGCATTTCCAGAATGGAATTTCAAAACTCCTAACAAAAACAGCAAATCACCAGACTTATTAAGATTAATTCAGTCAGTCAAACGGCTTGATAACAAGCAATTATCACAAGTACAAAATTTTGCAGAGGCACTTTTTTTCGACCCCGCTCTGATTCCAGATGATATCGAAAATCCCTATCGCGGTAATTTCAAGAAAAAGAAAGACTTAAAAGCGTTCCATGATCTCCTTCACTTAATTGAACAACAAATCACAGGGGATGAAATCGAAGCCCTTCTGCCAAAACAGTTAGATGAATGGCAGTTGGTTGCCGTTTCCGATCTGGCCAAATGCCTGTGTCGGCAAGTTCAATGGCTGATCGTTCAGATCGAATCAGCTCGTTTTGCGTGCGGACAAAGTATAAAAAAACAGGAAGAACAGTGGTGCCAGAAAGCGATTCAAATCCACAAGCTGTTCAATCGACTTTCCCGACGTATGAACCCCTCCGATACAGATTCTTCCAGTCACTGTCGCCAAATGATGGAAACGCAAATGTCAACCATCTATGGAATCCAGAATGACTGGCATAAAGCGCATGAATGCCTGGATAGGGCTCTCGGTCTGACATCCAATCTTGGCGCAGCAGATTCACTTCTGAACTCTGGAATCATTGAGCTGCATCGTGCACAGCTCTTTTTATTGCACGCCAGGTCGCTTGGAAACGGAATCATACCCGAAACACGTCGCAATCTGTTACGGCTGTTACACAGAGTTGCGCGCGGAAATTATTCGCGCGGACTGGAAGGCCTCAAGAAATCCGAACAGGAAATCATTGACTATCTAAAGGACGCAAAAAAATATTGGAAAAAAAAGGGAATCAAAAAGCCGTCAAAGGCGACTCCGGAAGAAAAGAAGAAATGGAAAACTGATTTGTCCAGTGGACGACGACTGCTGGAAGACGCCGAAGCCAGTTTGAAAAAAGCAGAATTGGCGCTGGTTCAAAAACGTAAAAATGTCTGGTGGTCCACCTGGCTTTTCGAATTACAGGCCAAGGTCGTGGAATATCGACTACTCTTTTCCATTCATGAACGGGTACATCATCTTGCTTGGAAATCACAGGAAGATTTAAGAGATCTGATCACCTCAACCCGCGCAGGAATCGTTCCGATTCCTGACTTTGGCTCCAATTCCAGTCCTCGCAGCGAACCAACGATCCTGGATGAAGCACTGGAAAACACACTGCGAATGGTACGTCTCGATCTGGTTCGATTATCGCGCGTTGTGGAAAGTTACGCTTTCTGCCATTGGGCATTGTCCGTTTTAATCCAACTGTCACCCGACCTCGAATGGCTTCCAACCCGGCAGGAAATGATGCGCAAAGCACTTGGCGCAGATCGTCAGCGAACCGCCATCGAAATCTTACAATCGAAAATCAAACGGCGGACCAGCATGCCTCCCGTACTCGACCCGTTCGCCCATGCGTATGCGGAAAACACGCTGCAACTGGCCCGAGACGTCGTCGATTTCACACCCATTCACGGTGGATCCTGAACAACGACAGGTTCTCTGAAACTGTTCAGCCTTTTGGTTCTCTCTGTTCGAATCAAACGGTTCTTTCCTTTTCCCCTGTCAGGATACCCAGAAGAAGATATACTACCATTGCATATTCTACACAGAGTATATGCATGGCATGCATCACACATATCAGAGGAACCATCAATGGAAGTCGACCAACTACGCTATTTTCTCCGTGTCGCAGAACGAGGGAATTTTACCCGGGCGGCCGAAGAATTGATGATTTCCCAACCCGCATTGAGCCGTTCGATCCAAAAACTGGAGGACGAATTGGGGCAACCCGTTTTTGAACGAAAAACACGCTCTCTCGCGCTGACCGATGCAGGCGTACTCTTACAGTCGCGCGCACAACAGATTTTGACGCTCATCGAAGACACCAAAGCCGAAATCTCAGACGATGGTCATACAGGTCAGATTCGTGTCGGCGCCATCCCCACCATCGCCCCTTACTTCCTGCCCGATTTTCTCCGCCAGTTCTCTGCCGAATTCCCCGAGGCCACCTTGATCGTTCAGGAAGAAACCACCGACAAGCTGCTGCATAGTTGTACCCAGGGAGAAATCGATCTGGCGATTCTCGCGTTACCGGTCCCTGCTCGCTACCTTGAAGTAGAAGAACTGTTTCAGGAAGAGCTCCTGTTAGTAATGCCTCCGGATCATCCCCTGGTTGAGAAAACGCAAATCCGCCTGGCAGATATCAAGCCGTACCCCTTCGTCCTGCTGGATGAAGCGCACTGCCTGTCTGATAATATCGTTTCTTTCTGTCGCCAACGATCCTATCATCCTGTAGCCGTCGAACATACCAGTCAACTGGCAATGGTCCAGGAACTCGTCTCGCTTTCACATGGCATTTCGATGGTCCCGCAAATGGCGCGCGACCGAGACGAAACTAACCGCCGCGTCTATCGCTCGCTGAGTGGAAGCAAACCGCTCCGTAAAATCGCCGTGATGTGGAATCCCTACCGCTTTCAAAGCCAACTGCTGGAAACCTTCAAAGACCGCTTGCGCGTTTATACGCAAAAACGCAAAAAACAGCAGAAATGAGTCCCATTTGCATTTGCCTGAATCGCAAATGGCTTTATTGAAAAGATGCATGGAGGTTATGACTGCTATCGAAAGAATGCATTAGACATCCTCAATCCAGCCCTCTATAGTTCATCAACAACGAACATTTGACCGATACATTATAATCAGTCCGATCCGATTCTAATCTTCGTCCGCCAGGATGACGCGATACCTGAAGCACATTCAAGGAGCAGAGACCATGACTAAGAAACCAACGCTCACCACCACAGGTGGTGCCCCCATTGCTGATAATCAAAACTCGTTGACAGCCGGCCCGCGTGGTCCTGTTCTGCTGCAAGATTATCAGTTGCTCGAAAAACTGGCGCATCAAAACCGAGAGCGGATCGCCGAACGCGTTGTGCATGCCAAAGGCTGGGGCGCGCATGGCACACTGACCATCGAACACGACATCAGCAAATACACCAAAGCCAAAGCCCTGCAGCCCGGCATCAGAACCGACATGATCGCCCGCTTCTCCACGGTGGCCGGCGAAGCGGGTGCCGCGGATGCCGAGCGCGACGTGCGCGGCTTCGCCCTCAAATTCTACACCGAAGAAGGCAACTGGGATCTGGTCGGAAATAATACGCCGGTCTTCTTTGTGCGTGATGCCTACAAGTTCCCTGACTTCATTCACACACAGAAACGGCATCCCAAAACCAACCTGCGTTCTCCCACCGCAATGTGGGATTTCTGGTCCCTCTCGCCGGAATCACTGCACCAGGTCACAATCCTGTTTTCGGATCGCGGCTTGCCCGTCGGCGTGCGAAACATGAACGGCTACGGCAGCCACACCTATAGTTTCATTAATGAAAAAGACGAACGGTTCTGGGTCAAGTTCCACTTCAAAACCCAGCAGGGACACAAACACTGGACCAACGCAGAAGCCGAACAGGTCGTCGGCAAGACGCGCGAAAGCACGCAGGAAGACCTGTTTTACGCCATTGAAAAAGGCGAGTTCCCCAAATGGAAGTTCCAGATCCAGGTCATGCCGGAAAGCGATGCGGACGAGACGCCTTATAACCCCTTTGACCTGACGAAAGTCTGGCCGCACAGCGATTATCCCTGTATCGATGTCGGCACGATGGAATTGAATCGCAACCCGGAAAACTATTTTGCGGAAATCGAGCAGGCTGCCTTCTCACCTTCGAATACGGTTCCCGGCATCGGCTTTTCTCCCGACAAGATGCTGCAGGCCCGCGTCTTCTCGTACGCCGACGCGCACCGGCATCGTCTGGGAACCCACTACGAAGCGTTACCCGTCAACGAACCGAAGTGCCCCGTGCATCACTATCACAAAGATGGCGCGATGCACTTCAAATCGAACGGCTGCCCCGTGGACGCCTATTACGAACCGAACTCCTTCAACGGCCCGGTAGAAAACCCGGATGTCGCCGAACCGCCGCTAAAAATTTCGGGCGATGCCGCCCGCTACGATCACCGCGAAGGCAACGACGATTATTCACAACCCCGTGCACTGTTCCAGTTATTCGACGACGGTGAAAAAGCACGACTCTTCTCCAACATCGCCGCCGCGATGCAGGGCGTGCCACAAGAAATCATCGACCGTCAGCTCAAACATTTTGAGTTAGTCGACCCGGCTTATGCAGCCGGTGTGCGGGATGCGTTGAAGGCGTCCTGATTGTCCCAATCCTGAATAAAGAATCCCCTGCCGATAGGAGAGCGTTGGCAGGGGATTTTCGTTTAAATCAAGCACAGCACCAGTCTGTCACCAACTCAGCATACCGTTCCCAGATCACTGGAAATCGGGTGACATTCGGAATGTGATTCACTTCCAACAGGTACTTCGCGCCGTCATCGCCGATAATATAGTCATTGGCAATCACTGGCAGGTTGAAATACAAAGCCAGTTGCCTGGTATCCTCGGCCAGTTCCGAATCCATGTCCATCAAGTCGGCCGTGGAATCATGAATTGATTTCAACCAGTCGTCACCTGCTAGACGAATCTGCAGAACATCTTCGCCCAACAGAACCACGCGCACGGCTTCTCCCGGATAAAACGGCTCCAGAGTGCTACTGAATTCTGCACACCATTCACCCTGAATCCGCGCTTTGTTTTCGCCGCAATGCCAGTTTCCCCATTTCGCTACTTGCTCCGTTGAAACGTTCACAACACCACCAGCGGGCACATAACCGCGCCCGAAACCGGGAAACCGAGTTTGAGAAAGTGCCCGCACCAGACAGGCGTGTTTATCACGACAGTCAAGCATTCCCAGCGGATCAGGAAAACAGGGGCCGCCCCACAATGCCAGCGCGACAAACAGTTCGGCATCGTCTTCAAAGATTCCATGAAAGATCACCCGGTCCACGCGCGACTGCCAACCGCCTGATTCGTTATCAATAAAAAGCAAGCCGTTCTCTACCCGGAAACCGGGTAGAGACGGATGTGCCAGGACACGTCCTGAAATTCGCGTTTTCAGTTTAGAGATTTCAGGTTCATCAAACCCGATCAGACAGATCGTCTCATTCATTGTTTTTCTCCGAAGTTCAACCCGCGTTCAATCGCTGGGGAGGTACCTCAAAAATCACATCGGAACGTAGTGCATACTTGACGCCTGTTTCAACTCGGTTTCCGCAATGATACAGTTCGTGAGGAAAGATGACAGCCAGACCGGTTTCTGGAGTGACCATGGTATGATCAAAGGTAGTTTCCCCGCCGGTAAACGCATCATTGAGATAAAACAGAACCGTGTAAAATGTTCGGCGGGTTTCACTCCACTCAAACGCAAAGTCTTCATGACGTCGGAACTGCTCGCCGGGAAGATATTTGTAACAGCGCAAGACTTCATTCAAGCCACACGATTGAAAATTCTTCAGCGGCGCATGCAGGTGCGGATAGGGACTGAAACCGTCGGTATAAGTGTCGGACAGGTCCGGCACATGAGATTGAATGCGTTCCCAGTAAGACTGCGCCAGTTCCCGATCTTCATAGACACAGCGGGCGCGCACCACGCGATCACGGTCTCCCGAGAATTGTTCCCGAAAGCCCTCTGATTCCAGACGCTCGATGAGCGCGGTGCATTCTGCTTTGCTGAGAAAGTTTCTTAACTGGATAATCCGTCTCATGATTTCCTCTGTCCTCTTGATCAGAAGCAACTAACAGTGATAAAAAAAGTGGACCGGATGGGAATCGAACCCAACACACCGACTTTGCAAGAGTCAGTCGCCCCCAAGGTACATGCCAGCCCTTAAAATAATAAACCGTCGAATAAATAGCAGAGCCCGGTATCGATCCGGGCGGTCCAACCTTATGAGAGTCGGCTGGGCACCTGCCCCTCTGCGTCAAAAAAGTAGCCAAGGCGAGATTCGAACTCGCAATCCCTGGTGGGGAACGACTTTCTGAGAGTCGCGCGTCTTCCAGTTTCGCCACTTGGCCATATTTAAAAGTGCGTTGGGACGGAGTTGAACCGCCACAGCGTGAAGCGGGTGGGTTACAACCACCGGGGCTCGCCAATGCCCAGCCAACGCAGGTTATACAAGGTGTCAGTAGCGCGGGCGGGAGTCGAACCCGCAGACAATCACGAAATTTTAAGTTTCGTTGCTTTACCAGTTTGCATACCGCGCCGGATTTAAGCGTCCCCGATGGGATTTGAACCCACGACCTTCTGCGTGACAGGCAGACGAGCTTTCCAGACAGCTCCACGGAGACGTATTATTTCAGTAGCTCGAGTGGGATTCGAACCCACAGCATCTTTATTTGAGAGAACTTTTTTTCAATTCATTCCCTCAAAATGTTTATCTCAATACCAAAACTCTTAATTGATCAAAATCACCCCGGCAACGGGCTAAACCAAAGTGGTTTGCCAGTTGCCTACCGAGCCGGGTTTAAACTATTAAGCACGCCCCCAAGGATTTGAACCCTGATCCACCGGGTTGGAACCGGTGATGCTGCCGTTACACCAGAGGCGTCTGTTTTGAAATGGAAGACGATAACTTCCACTCAAGCTGCGGTGGCAGGAATCGAACCTGCGTCAAAGCGGTTAACAGCCGCCCACCCGTACCAACACGAGTACCACCGCATTATTGATTTTCTCTTTTCTTATCCCGCATTTCGCGGAGTCAGGGTGACTGGATTTGAACCAGCGGTCTCGTGCTCCCAAGGCACGCGGGTTAGGCCAGACTTCCCCACACCCTGTTTAAAAAGAGCGCCCAGCGGGAGTCGAACCCGCACTTCCGCCATGGCAAGACAGTAGGCTGCCGCTACATCATGGGCGCTGATTTATTTCTTGATTGTCAAAGCTAGAGATAAAAGGTTCCTGACACCTTTTATCCCATCAAAATGAGGTCGGAGGGACTCGAACCCCCACCTGACTGGTTAAAAGCCAGTAATGCTGCCATTACACCACGACCCCGAAAGGAAACGGGGGCCGTGCGTTTAGAATGAAAAACAGAATCCATCACATTAACTCCTAACTCAAAAACAAAAGTGACCCGTGTGGGATTCGAACCCAACCTACCCGACGTGAAAGGCCGGTAACCTCACCAGAAGTTGAACGGGCCGAGTCAAGTACGTACCCCGATCGCAGAGCGAACGAAGCTGCACTAACGATGTTGTAAAATAAATTTCGCCGTTCGCAAAAGACACGAAAAAACCCGCTGCCTTGCGACACCGGGTGATTGAAAAGTCCTGCAGATCAACCAGATGTCAACAGCGCAACCCGAGCGCGAGTAATTCTTCAGCCGGGAGGCCGGCATTCAAATCGCTTTTCGCATTGGCTTCGAAATTGGTTGAAAGCAGATAAGAAAACATGGAAGATGAAATCCCGTAGTTTTAAAAAGTGTTCGGTGTTTTATAAACGGTCTGCCTACATAGAGGCTTGATCAAGAAAACGGTTCGCCTGTTTTTGAAACATTCTCATCTTTTTTATGATGCGCGAGGGACTCGATTTATTTCATAAAACTTGATATAGATTCGAAAAAAGGATGCAAACGTGAATCTCGGTGCCTGGTGAGCCGCGTCACAACGGCAGTGTTAAAAAGAAAAGATATTTCCTGTCTCATAGATTTCTGATTGCAATACGATGCTCGTGATTCAGCATTTTAAAACCGTTTGGACTCAAAAAACGCGTGGCATGCCGGGAGCGGAAAAACGAATAAAAGTCCCTCATAAACTGCTTCTGCCTGACGCGACCCACCCCCTTCCGCCTGTCTTACTGCATGAAATCACCGCTTATGAATGGGAAGACTTTCGGTTGCAGCAAACCACAAAACGCCTTGATCAACTGGAGCAATACTGGTCATTCCAGTTTCAACAGCAGGAGCATCATCTGGAAATCTGGTTTACTTACAGCAAAACGGAACATGGCAGTCCTGAGCGAGGATCCTACTTACACAGAATCTTCAAACTAAAAAAGAATCAGACGGCGGTCTTCCAAATCAATGGACGTTTTGCAAATGAGGAAGGTCAATATTATGTGTCGCACTTTGTGAATCTGGGTTTCGTGAAGCGCTTCAACGACAATCTGTTTTTAACCAAAGAACCGGATCACAACGTCGACTTGAGAGCACAGCTTTATTAAAAAAATTCAGCGTATCGTCAGCAAAGGCACATTGCGATAAGGAAATTGTAATACAATCAGCGCCATCGCGGTTGCGTATTCGTCGCCGATATTCGCGTCGTGCCAGGCCCCCTCGGGAGATTGCTGTGCCAGCAATTCATCGCGAACGGTCGGATACCAGCGATCCCATTCACTATTCCCAGCCTGCCAGGCGGCATGGGTCGCGTAAAAGCGGCCGTAGAAATGGTATTCCGCCAGTTGTCCCAGCGAGAGTTCCAAAGGTGGGTGTGGTTCGCGTAGATAGTCACGGCCACGTTGTACGACTTCCTCATCCTGCAAGCCGGCACAGGTCAACGCGACCACCGCTGCTGCGGAGCGTGGAAAAAGGGACTCGGGAGGGTCGCTCAATCGATAGCGAAATCCGCCATCGGGATTCTGTGCCCGCCGTAAAAATGCAACACTGTGATCGATGGCAGATCGGGGCACGCCAATGCCCGCCTGTCGCGCAGAAAACAGAGCCAGCATCTGACAGGTGGTAATTGACACGTCGGCATCTTCTGGATCGGAAGTGTAACACCAGCCCCCCTGCTCGTTCTGCAGATTCAAAATCAGTTGTGTGGCTGCTTTTAAGACATGACGCATTTGGGGGTCGAACGACTCACCGAAGACCTGCCCGAGAAACATCGTGGCAAATCCATGTCCGTAGAGCGGTGCGTGAGTTTTGACATCTGCTTCGATGATCAAGCCATCGTCTTGTGCCCTGCTGGTGAGGTATCGAATGCACTCCTGAATCGAGCGGCGATACCGTCCCGTCATCCCACGGTGTGCCAGAAACGCCGTCCCCGCCAATGCGCAGACCCCGACATTGCGTGCATACGAGCCGCGTCTGCCAAATCCGCCGTCGGCAACCTGCCGAGATGCCAGCCACCGTAAACCTCGTTCAATCGCAGCCCTTGTATGCGGTGTTACATGTTCGGGGTGCGCAAGTGCTGCTTCGACTGGCTTTGCTCCGCACCAGCCTCGCACGGCGGCAAGTCCACTCCAAAACGCTGCCCCCAATGCAAAACGACGGGAATACTTTGATTCTGAGTCAGAAATTTCAGATGGTTCGTGATGAGACATAAACAGCTCGATGAAAAATAAGATTGTTATTCTATTCTACGCCCAAGAAAGCCCTTTGATAACAGGTTTCTCCGCAGAAAACAGCGTAGTCGTAAATCTTTTTGAGTTCTGAAACATTACCGGTTATCATGAATTCTGTTCACAAGACCAGAACCTTTCAGAGAAACGATCAGACATGGCGTCTTTGCATCAAAGCATGATCACTAACGATTGGACGCAGAGATGGTTCTGCTTATGCCTTCTCTCTCTTACCGCATTGCTGATGTCAAATTCGACAATTTTGTACGGCGATCCGCCTCCTCAAACCATTCGGTTCCTGAAAACCTGGGGCCAGCAAGGACCAAAACCGGGTGAGTTCCATTTCCCAATCGACATCGTCATTAATGCCGCTGATGAGATTTTTGTGACGGACCATCTGAATGATCGCGTACAAAAGTTTGATCGGGAAGGAACGCTGTTGGCACACTTTCCTGTGTTGCCCAATCCAGGCGGCCTTGCTCTTGATAAACGCGGTAACCTGATTTTATCACATATCGTGGCATCGGGTTCGAGCAAGCATAAAATCGGTGATCGCATCTCTATCTATTCTCCCGCAGGGAAACTCATCCGCCAGTGGGGGGAAACGGGAAGCAAACCAGGACAATTTAACTGCCCGGGTGGGATCGCAGTCGCTTCGAATGGCCACATCTATGTTGCTGATCAGACCAACCACCGCGTCCAGGTGTTTGATCCGAAAGGAAAATTCCTGTTTCAATGGGGAAAATACGGAAACCAACCTGGAGAGTTTGGCGGAAAGTCGTCTCAAAACTCGCGCGTGGGGGGTCCGCAGTTCATTGCCTTTGATTCGAAAGGAACGGTCTGGACAACAGAAGGCGCCAACTGCCGGATCCAGCAATTTACGGCAGAGGGAAAACTGCTGCAGCACTGGGGTAGTGAGGCAGACCAGCCTGGCGGTTTCGGTGGACTGTTTACCGGCTTCAAAGGCCGTCCAGCAAAAGGACTCCTGGGACCAATTGCGGTCTGCATCGAACCGAACAATCAACTTTGGATCTCAGCAGTCAACGGACGCGTCCAACAGTTTTCGCCAGCAGGAAAGTATCTACGTGGTCTAGTGCAGGAACAGGGAACCGGCCCTGGGCAGTTTTATGCTCCACACGGCATGGCGTTCGACAGCCAGGGGGACCTGTATGTGGTCGATGCCTATAACCATCGCATCCAAAAGTTTGAAATAAAACGTTGAGAGAACATCAGAATACAATTGTTTATATCATTTCTGTGATCAAAAGATATAATCAATTCTGTTGAATCAAAATCGGCTCAACTGTTTCCCATTTAGAATAACAGGATGCAATGATGAAATTTCTACTTCCGATTCTGTGCCTGATTCCGATCTCCGCATTTGCCGAAGAATGGATGCCGCCTGCGAATCCGGATCTTCAGTCGATTCTCAGTGAAGCCCAAGCCGATGCACGCGCAAAACGCTATGAACTCGCCCTGACGAAACAGGTCTGGTTTCATGAAAACGCGCTCAAACATAACCGCGCGTTTTCGGGGGTTCGGTTATCATTCGCACTTGCTTCCTGGCATGACCTCGGAAAAGTTTACCCTCCTGCACTGGATCGACTTAAAGAAGCCCGTGATCAAGCATCCAACAATGTGCTTGATGGTAAAGACCTCTTCAAATCATTTCAGGATTTCTCCTCGATCAACCGCATACTGAATGAAGACTCACTCACCGTCAACACCTTCATTCAGTTAGAGCTTCAGGACAAAGCAGCCGCTAAAAAAGTCTTTCGCCTGGCGAAACCATCCTTAATTAGAGGCAAGGAATACAAAATTTGCGGCAAATATCTTGAACCAAAACGCTCCTACGCGCTGATGCTACAATTACGCAAGTCAAATCAACGTCTGGCTAAAAATCCACAATTTGGTCCGAATATTCTAGAGTTCTCCAATAAAAAATTCACGAACGACATAGCCACTCTCATCGCATTACTTGTTGTGAATGATCGCAAAATGGAAGCAAAAGAAATTGCCAAGAGCGCCAAAACAGAGTGGGACAATGCCGCCTTCCACGCTGCAATTGACAAAGCATTGGAAGGTAACGTCCCTACCCCCTGGCCTTAAACAAATCTTTTATTTTAAATCAAATCCCATCTATAATGTCGTCGACTGAATAACTCGACGACTTTTTTTAGGTAGAGATTGGATCGACCGCTCCCAAGAGGAAATCTATCGGTCAGACCACTCATCCTTTTCCTAGTAGTAGTAAGGACATCCTTTGAACACGCTCATCCCATTCGTACTGGAAAATTTCACACTCAGTTTTCTGATCTTGGGCCTCATAGCTTCCGGGATTGCGCTTTTGACGAAGCCGCGTCCTCGAACAACGGCTGTGATCATCGAAGCGTTGTTGGCTTACTTCCTGCTGTTTTCAGTCGGCTTTTCTTTTTTCTATAACTTCGTCATGCATTCCTTTTTCGGAGAGACGGCGGCCCGGTTTATCGGCTGGCAACAAAGCCCCTTCCAATTTGAAGTCGGAACTGCCAGCCTGGGATATGCCGTCGTCGGCTTTCTGGCATTCCGCGGAAGTCTGGGAATGCGGGCTGCGGCTGTTGTAGGGCCGTCGATGTTTCTACTCGGCGCTGCGGGAGGGCATATCTATCAGATGATCACCGAACATAATTTTGCCCCTGGAAATGCCGGCATCATCTTTTATACGGATCTATTGATTCCCATCGTGGGTTTTGTGCTCCTAGGATTGCACGCTCGCTGTCAGCGATCCGCTCAAACAATTCTGCAGTCCTGAGTTCGTTTCTCCCATCGCAAACACGTATCTGACTTTCAGCTGGGATTGAAAGATCGATGGACATTGACATCCAGAAAGAACTGGCCGGAAAAAACCCGGCCCGCGTAGCGCCTCAAATCAGGCGGAATGTCAAAATCCAGAAACAGCGCGTGCAGATGCATTTGATAATGACGCTGTTCTTTCTGGCCCTTGCAAGTGCGCGTCTGATTTTCTCTTGGGTGCCGCTCTGGGTTCAACTGTTTGCGCTGATTGCCCTGCCTTTCACTGCGTTGGGAATTTACGGAGACGGACGTCTGCTGAAATATCAGCAGCAAAAGCTGAAACTGATTGAAGAAATTCTGAATTCCCGGGCAGAATCCTGATTTTAGATTGATCCAGTCGACTGTCTGAAACGTTTTCGCTGATACCAGCGCAGTGTTTTCCATCAACGAAACCCGTATTCTCTAATGCATGGTAACAGCACCATTTTTTTCTGGATACAATCGTCGTCGTGTTTCATACTAAACGTGCAACTGCTGAATTCTTTTGATCGAATTTTCCTGCGAAAGGTAAAACGATGAAATCTCGCGCCCAGTTTTTGCTATTACTCACACTCATTCCGATTGCCGGTTGTGCCGCGGCTGCTTCGCCTGCATTTCAAGCAGTGGTCGTTGAAATTGGTAGTGAAGCAGCTCACATGGGCTGGGACGCCTTTGTGAATCAGGTACGCATGCATAAGTTCGGCGATCAGTCTCTGGCAAAAGTGATTCGTCCGGAATATGTCAACGTCGATCCCCAGGATCAGTTACAGGGAACGCTGAATAAACCGATCCGCGTCATCGTCAACATTGATGGCAATCCGCGAACGATCTCTGTCAACAATGCGCACGTGTTTCGCCCGTTCCCCGAAGCAGACTGGACGCTGGCATCGGAAGACGTCGCTAAAATTGAACAGGAACTCGGGCTCTCCTACTGGCAGGGTTCTATCCAATCCAGTAATCGTGCCCAGCAGGTCGATCTGGAACTACGTGTGATTCAGGAAGGAAAACAAATCCTGGGTACCATCGCGTATCCCACTTTGGGTAACGCCGCAGCCAAGGTCAAGGGAACCATTGATGATGACGGCAAAGTGGAATTTGATGCCTATAGCACATTGCGCAGTTCAAAGTACGTCAAGTTTCCCTGCGCCTACTCAGGTAAACTGAATGAGGGAGTCATCAAAGGACTCTGGACAACTGATGGCGCCAAACGAGATCTTAAAGGTCGGTTCACACTGCATCATATTGAAAAACAGACCGAGGTCCGCGAGATTGATCTGGCAACGGAGAAGCAGGAAGAAAGCCCAGTAGACTCACAATAGGGATGAGTCGCTTCGTCACTCTCAGCTTTCAATCATTCATGCAATGCGAATCACATTGACACGTCAATCGCTGTCTTGAAATTGGCTGTGCCATCACCTGCCAGCCATTTTCATTTAGAATGCCTGCTCTCTCATTTCCAACAGAAATACCTCGCGCTCCGGACTTCCCCACCGTTCTGTGTCAACTTGAGGCATCTCCCTCTATTCGTCTCAACTTCAATTCCTGCTACCTGTTGCATACCAATCTACAATCAGCGAGTGTGAGGAAAAACACTCTAACTGAGGGGGAAAACCTGTTTTTCCCTGCGCATTCTGGAACTCTGTCCTAAATTTGGGAGGGAGGCGGTAACGGTACAGAGCCACACCGTCTCCATCAGAGTCTTTCTGGATAACCAGATAAAAGTGAGTAACAAGCCTCACTCAACAATCTTTATCAATATCTGAGAACAATTTTTTGCTCTCATTTTTTCATATAAGAATCAGCCATGTCTTTACGTTTCAAAACGAACTATCGAATCCGGCTTTTCATCCCGACACTCATCTTGGGGATGATTGTTTTTGGTGCGAACTCGTCTCCCCAAGCCGCTGAGTCAAAAACGGAATTGAATTTGAACAAGGCTGGGGAATGTGCCAACGGCCTTTGTCAAAAAACTTCTTCCACAACCGCGCTGAGTGCCGAAGGACCGGGAACGTTTTTCACAAAGCTGTTCGACACAAGCGACTTCCCGGCACGCTGGTACTGCGGTAGCTGGTCATCAGACGTTGGCTGGCTACATATCATTTCTGACATCGCCATCTTCGCTGCCTACTTCGCGATTCCAGTTGTGCTGCTCTATTTTTTACTGCAACGCAAAGATTTACCTTTCCCCAAAATCATCTGGTTATTTGCAGCCTTTATTATGTTTTGTGGATTCGGACATTTGATCGAGGCTGGCATTTTCTGGTGGCCCGTGTATCGGTTTTCTGGGCTGATCAAAGCGTGCACTGCCATCGTCTCCCTGATAACTGTTCTGGTATTAATTCGTCTGGTCCCGGAAGCCCTGAAATTTCCTTCCGCAGTTCTGCTTGCCAAGGATCTGCAACGGAGTAAAGAACGGCTCGACTTCGCTCTGGAATCCGGGCAAATTGGTGTCTGGGAATGGAACATTAAGACGGATACGCTCTCCTGGGATCGAAAAACAAGAGAAATTTTCGACGTAGATCAGGAACAATCTGTGCTTAGTTTCACAGATTTTAGTAAACGGCTTCACTTAGAGGATCGGGAGCGAGTCATTTCCCGAATGAAAGAATGTACTGAGACCAGACAGACTTTTAACGAACAATATCGGGTGATCTACGACAACGGTTCCGTTCACTATATCCAATCACAAGGGAGAGTTGTTTTATGAGATGATGCACAACCGGAACAGTTCATTGGCGTCTGTCTCGATTTCACAGAAAAACAGCTTCAGGAAAATGCGCTGCTCGAAAGCGAACAGAATTTCCGTAGTACGTTTGAGCAAGTCGCAATGGGAATCGCACATGTCGCACCAGACGGCCGCTGGTTGCGCGTGAATAGTGGACTCTCTGAAATCGTCGGTTACAGTAGTGAAGAACTTCTGGAACTAACATACCAGGAAATCACACACCCCGATGATTTAGAGACAAATCAGAAGAATGTCGAGCTTTTGATTGCTGGGGTTATCGAATCATTTTCGATGGAAAAACGATATTTGCATAAAAAAGGGGCACTCATCTGGACCAAGGTAACCGTCTCACTCATTCGACACTCCTCGGGTGAACCAAAACATTTCATCTCAGTCATTGAGGACATTCAAAGACGCAAAGAGGTTGAGGCGTCCCTTGAGATGTATAACAAAAAAGTCAAAAAACTGTCATTGGTCGCCAGTAAGACAAAACATCCTGTCATTATTTGCGATCCCCAGGGGAAAATCGAATGGGTCAACGATGCTTTCACCTATTTAACCTGCTATTCATTAAATGATGTAGTTGAGAAACATCTGACAGAAATTCTGCACGGTCCCAACACCAATCATGAAACCATGGCAGATCTCAAATATCACATCGAATTAAAAGAAAGCGTTGCTACCGAAATCGCCATCTATGACCGTGAAGGATACGAATACTGGATTGAACTCAAAATCGACCCGGTATTAGGGGATGATGGTGCACTCCTGAATTTTATCGCCACGCAAATCGACATTACTGCACGGAAACAATCGGAAATTGCCTTAAGAAAAGTCAACGCCCAGTTCAGCAAGTTACTGCAAGCCGACATCCTGGGAATAATGACATGCCGTAGCGACGGGAAAATCGAACAGGCAAATGATGAATCGCTACGAATTCTGGGTTACACAGCTGAAGACTTTGACGCAGGTCTAATCGATCTCAAAGCCTTGACTCCTCCAGAATGGCTGGAATGTGATCAGGCAGTACAACGCGAAATTAAGGAAACCGGCGCCGCAAAACCTGTCGAAAAAGAATTTTTCCGCAAGGATGGAACCCGTGTGCCGGTTGTCTTTGGAGTGACCCAGTTGGATGAAGCCGACGATTTATGTCTGTGTTTTGTCCTGGATGCAACCACTCAAAAACAGAAAGAGGCAGAAGTCGCACAGCATTCGCGAGAATTACAAATTGCGACCGAGAAAAGTAAAGCAAACGAACGCCGCATCGAAGCGATTGTGAATACCGCCGTCGACCCCATCATCACCATTTCCGGTATTGGTAATATCAAATCATTCAACCCGGCAGCAGAACGGCTGTTTGGCTATACTGCCTCCGAAATTCTGGAAAAGAATATTAAACTGCTCATGCCATCACCGTATCGCGAAGAGCACGATGGTTACCTGGCCCGTTATCTGGCGACCGGAAAACAAAATGTCATCGGCAGCGGCCGGGAGGCGATCGGCCAACGGAAAAACGGAACGACGTTCCCGCTTCACCTTGCAGTGAGTCAGGTTGTTGTCGAAAACAGTGGAAAAGACAAAGAAATCCTCTTCACCGGTATTATTCGGGACTTGACCGAACAAAAACAAAAAGAGGCAGAAGCTGCGGAACGCACGCGAGAATTACAAATTGCGACAGAGAAAAGTAAATCGAATGAACGCCGCGCGGAACTGGCAAACAGGACGAAAAGTGACTTTCTCGCTAACATGAGTCATGAACTCCGCACCCCACTTAATGGAGTCATCGGGATGACGGAGTTGCTGGCTGGAACCAATCTTAGTCAAAGACAACAGGAATTTGTGGACGCCTGTCGGAACAGTGGCGAATCATTACTCAAATTGATCAATGACATTCTGGACTTCTCCAAAATTGAAGCTGGTAAGCTAGAACTCGATATTCATGATTTCGACCTGGAAAATCTGGTCATGGATACGGCCCGGACTATGGTTTGGCGTACTGCAGAAAAAAAACTCGAACTGCCCAGTTACGTTCATCCCGAATCGCGTTTAGTCTTGAAAGGTGACAGCTATCGCCTGCGACAGATTCTGGTAAATCTATTGGGGAATGCAATCAAATTCACAGACACGGGAGAAATCGTGGTTCGTGCTCAATCCGTTTCGCGTAAGGATGATCAGATCACAATTCGTTTTTCTGTCTCCGACACCGGAATCGGAATCTCAAAAGACAAACTCAACCGATTATTTCAGTCATTCTCACAGGTGGATGCGTCCACAACGAGGCATTATGGAGGAACCGGCTTAGGACTCGTCATCTCACAAAACCTGGTCGAACTGATGGGTGGTGAGATAGGCATTGAAAGCCAACAGGGAGTCGGATCTACTTTCTGGTTTGAAATCCCGTTTACGGTCGTTTCCGATTCAAGGGTTGCCTTACCCGTTGATTCACCGATTGCAGGTAAGCGAGCCCTCATCGTTGAGGACAATCAGACCAAACGAACGATTATTCAGGCATATATGACCGAATGGAACATAGAATCGATCGGCACCGCGTCTGTAGACGAAGCCCTGGACGCGATCAACAACGCGAATGCAGAAAACAGGCCCTTCGATCTGATCGTGACGGACTTTGATATGCCACATAGAAATGGGCTGGATCTGGCCGAGGCACTCAAAGATTCACCAGAAAAAATGGTCCTGCTTCTCAGTTCAACCAATGTTGAATTTACCGATCGCGAACTGATGGAATACGGCATTGATACGATTCTCCGCAAGCCGATCCAGCGTCATAAACTCTACGAGATGATCTGTAGTTTATTCGCAAACAACGGCGACAAACAATTTGTCAGTCTCTCGCATAACGATCCTGTCAGTCAGACTGCAAAAAAATTACCCACCACTCGCATCCTGCTGGCAGAAGATAATAACATCAACCTGATGTACGTCACAGAGTTGATGCAGCAACTGGGCTGTATGTGCGATACTGCATGTAACGGCCTCGAAGCAGTCAAAGCGGTTCAACAACGCAAATATGACCTGATTCTGATGGACTGCCAAATGCCTGAGTTAGATGGATTTGAGGCAACTCGAAAAATTCGTGAGTTAGAATCGGAAGGCAGATTAAAAGGACACATTCCCATTGTTGCCCTGACCGCCAATGCCATAAAAGGTGACCGCGAACGTTGTTTTGAAGCAGGCATGGATGAATACCTCAGCAAACCTGTCCAGAAGAATCAAATCATCAATGTACTTGAGCGAATACTTAGCCAGAAAGAGACTACTGTGATTGAAACGCCCCTCGCCAATGCCGAACCTACTAATGGAGAGGAATCTTCAGTTCCCCCTCCCATTGACGCCGCGCTGTTACTTGAACGGTGTTTTGGAAGCCTGGATCTTGCAGGATCTCTATTAGATGAACTGGAATCGACGGGACGGGATCGTGTTGCAGAAATTCGGCAACAGGCAGAAGCAAGTAATGCCCAGGAAATGGCGCTGGCAGCACATTCTCTGAAAGGTGCCACCGGTATTCTGTGTGCTTCATCACTACTGAAATTATCTGAAGAAATCGAACTCGCAGGACACGAATCAGAACTGGAAGGGATCGAAAACCTGATCGATCACATTACCAGTGAAATGGAACGTTGCCTCAACAATCTCCCACAACTACGAGAAGAAATGCGACTTTTGAAAGAAGGTGATGTGTAATTCAATGAACGGTTCTGTTCGAGCTGTTGTACGACACATTAAGTTAATCTATTTAATCTGCAGCGAAAAGCTGCAACTGGTATGAATCATGAACTCAACCATTGACATCATGGACTTTCGCGCGTTAGTTACCGATGACGACAAAATCGTGAGTCGCATGCTTTCCGCTGCCCTGACTCGGGAAGGTTTCCTCTGCAATACGGCAACGGATGGAGTCCATGCCCAGGCTTTACTCAATCAAAAACCATATGACCTTGTCATCACCGACTTGCATATGCCGAACAAAAACGGACATTCTCTCGCCATTGAATTGCTGGAACAGGAATTCCGCCCTGTAATCATGGTCCATACTGCGATTAAAGATCCAAATCTAACGAAAGACCTCACTTTCCGCGGAGTTGAAGATGTTTCTTTCAAACCGACCGATTATGAACTACTGGCATCCAAAGCGCGCGGTCTGGCAGAACGACGCCGTGAAAAACTGGAAGAAGAAGGTGCCGGTTCCAATATGTCCGCCTTAGAAAATAAACAAAACACAAAAGAAATGCTTCCCGTCAAAAGCAATCTCACCAACGGAATTCGAGTCTCACCAACAAAAGTCTATCAAAGCATGTCGCAACTGGACTCGGTTTTCCCGTTGTCCCACGTCCCCTTTGATGTGTACTCGCTCGCTTCGAGAGAAAACGCGGGTGTGGATGAACTGGCTCAACTCATAGTGCAGGATGAATTACTGACTGCAGAAATTCTCAATCTTGCAAATTCAGAGGAAAGCATCACTGAGAGTAATGAAACGGTTGATCTGGAAAAGGCAATCTTACTCCTGGGATGCCAGCGGATTGGAGAATTGGCCATCATGTCGGGCGCGAAACTGGCGTTGACCAGCTGTAGTGCGCCTTGGATCAATTGTGAGCTGCTCTGGAAACGAAGTCTCGCTGCCAGTAAAACCGTCCGCATCATTGAAAAAACGCAGTTCAGCAGTTCCGATGGCTCTGCTTATCTGTGCGCGTTATTCCATCCGGTCGGTCGTATTGTACTGGCGACTCTCTTCCCGGAGGAACATCGCGCATTGACTGAACACTGCCAGGAAACCGGCGAGTCACTGGATTTAGCAGAAGAAGCAGCGTTCGGACTCTCTTACGGACAGATTGCCGCTCGTTTTTTCTCAGCATGGCGAATTCCGGCAACATCCAGATTGCCCCTGGAACATCTCACACGAACATTTGACGAAATGATTTCTTTACCTGATCCCACACGTCAAAATATAGAAATCGTGAAACTGTCTCTCCTTCTTTCACGCATTGCGATGTCGCTCTGGGACCCCTGCGATACGATTGATATCCCTCGCAGAGCCGTCTTAAATAAACTGAATATGCCATCGGTCCAGAGAACGCTTGCCTTAATTCAGGAAGCATGCGATTTTGAATGTCTCCCTCAACCACTTCAACCGGAATTGGAGTCGGACCAGCTCTTACCGAAGATCGCAACACTGATTGAGTATGTTTCCACTGCCTCAACTACTTCCGACTTGCTTTTCCCCCTGCTCAGCTCGCTCGGGCTGAATATTCATGATCAACAACTCGAACTGGCCCATTTAAACCTGATTGACGGCGTCTCGCTGGGTAATAAGCATCTTAGCGAGTTTATCGAGGACCAGCACCTGCCCGATTACATAGGTATTATTCGCCATTACAAAGATGCCTCTCTGTTTAAACCAGGTGCTGCGATCTGCCTGCCAACCACCGTTCAAAAACTGTTTTCATTTTTCGCAACTTAAATGGAAATTCTAAATCGACTTTCTGGATAAAACCATTATTGATCTGTTGATCTAGATATCGACTACTATCCCCATCAGACATAGGCAGCAACAAGTCTCGCACAAACGAAGAGGGCACCTGCCATTTTTTTTACAGACAGCATCTATTTCTGCTGACCAAAGACTTTCCTACCCCTCTCCGTAGCTTATACTGTCTTGAATGAAAGCAAGCCTGATCATCTTCTTTCTTGGTCTGACGATCAGTATCCTGCTCCCCTGGAGCATAGAACGTCAGATAACGGCACCCAATTTTGAAGAACAACCAGAACAGATTCCCCGCAGCCGTGATAAACGGCTTGTAAATACACCTGCGCTGGCGGAACAACCACACTTCGAGCTGGCTGTGGAAATCGGTGCCGAGTTATCCGGCGCCTGTCTCCAGGACCGCGACGGGTTTCTCTGGGTAGGCACTTATGGAGGCGGCCTCTATCGTTATGATAGCCGTCATCTCAAACGTTTTTCATCCAGCTCCGGTGAGCTGACTGGCAGTAATGTGACGTCTCTCTATGAAGATGCAGACGGTGTGATCTGGATCGGAACACTCAGCGGCTTGAATCGGTATGACAAAAGCACAGGACGTTTCTCACAGGTCCCCATTCCTGCTGGTCCCCACCATACAGGCAAAGCAGGCATCTGGATGCTGCTGGGAGATGAAAACGGTCTGCTTTGGATCGGCACAAACGGCCAGGGACTGCTGAAATTCAATCCTGAAACAAACACGGTAGTAAGTTACCGCCATTCCAATCAGGATTCCGAGACGATCCCACACGATAACGTTTATAAAATTTCTGAAGACCACAACGGGAAACTGTTACTGGCAACATTTGGTGGAGGAGCTGCCCGCTTCGACCCGGCAACAGGCAAAGTCGATCTGCAGATCAGGACCACCGATGGTCTCAGCAGCTCTCAAGTCTGGTCGATCTTCGAGGATAGCCAACAGATCCTCTGGATCGGTACCCAGGAAGGCCTGGATCGTTTTGATCCCCAATCTCGAGACATGACTCATTTCCCCTACGAGCCGAACAATTCTCAAACTCTGGGCGGCCCTGTTGTCACCAGCGTACACGAAGATCGAGAAGGAACGCTCTGGATCACTACCTTTAATGGCGATGCCAGTCTGTCGCGTCTCGATCCGGATCAGGGTAGTTTTACCCGCTTCGGTCCGACTCCAGGAGGACTCTCTCGACGCGGTGCGCGCACTGTTTTTGAAGATGAATCAGGAATTTTCTGGATTGTCAGCCTGGATGGACTGGTCAAATTTGATCCTCATAGCAGGGGATTCGATCTGGCAACTCTGGGAAGCGGACTGCTTCCCATTTACGAAGATCATGCAGGCACCATGTGGCTCGGCACTATTGCGGGGCTTCGAAAATTCGATCGCAAAAAAGGAACTGCAATACCAGTAGCCGACTCACAATTGAAAAATCAGCTCGTTTCTGCATTCGCTGAAGACAGTCTGCATCAATTCTGGATCGCCGTCTATGGCGGCGACCTGCTCCACTTTGATCGAAAGTCTGAGCAAATTTTGACCCGCTACAGCCACGACCCTGCTGACCCGGAAAGTATCCCTGCATCAAACTGCATCCGCCGCATCATGGAGGATAATCTCCACCCCGGTTCCCTCTGGCTGCTAACTCAGGGAGGTGGCCTGGCTCATTTCGATACCCAAACCGGAAAAGCAACCCGCTTTGTCCACGATCCCCAAAACCCGGCCAGTCTTGCCAACAATACGGCAAGCTATGGTGCCTTACATCAGGATGTGGATGGAACACTCTGGATTGGTACGGACAACGGCTTGGATCGGTTACCCAAAAATGCCAGCAAATTCGACCATTACTGGCATGGTGCCCAAAAGTCAGGCGGATTGCGTTCTGGCGTAATCCAGTCGATCCATCGAGACCACAAAGGCGTGCTCTGGATCGCGACGTCCGACGGGCTGCATCGTGTCACCGACGAAGAACAGGGAATCTTTGAACGTTTTACCGTTGAAGATGGCCTGTCGGATAACATGATCCTTGGGATTCTGGAAAACGAAGGACGCCTTTGGCTAAGTACGGCCAATGGTCTGACCGCCTTTGATCCGACGGGAAAGCAACCTCCACAGGTATTCGGCCGGGAAGAAGGCTTACAGGGCGATTCGTTCCTGTTAACCTCATTTCACAAAACCCGGGACGGCGAGTTCTGGTTTGGTGGCCCGCGCGGCGTGACGCATTTTCGCCCGGAAAAACTCAAAGCCAACGACTATATACCACCTGTTGTCCTGACAAGCCTGACCCAGGCACAGGTTCCCATGCCCCTGGATTCCGCCCCCAGCCGCGTACACAATATCGAACTCGCATGGCCCAAAAATTATTTTGAATTTGAAGCAGCCGCCTTGAGCTACTCAATGCCCGGCCTGAATCGCTACCGTTTTAAGCTTGAAGGCTTTGACACAGCCTGGTTTGAATCACAGGATGGCTCAGGACGTTATACCGGCTTGCCGGGCGGTCAGTACCTGTTGCGCATTCAAGGATCGAATAATTCCGGTCTGTGGAATGAAAAAGGAGTCTCGCTTGGTATCACTGTGCATCCCCCCTTCTGGCACTCGCGTTGGTTTCGAACACTCGCTTTAGTACTGGCAACAGTACTGATTTCCGGAACCGTCAGGTACGTGGAAGTCCTGCGTTATGAAGTACTCCAACGCCGCAATGCGGAACAACAACGGGATCAGGCGGAAGAACGCATGCGGGAAGCCACTAAAATGGAAGCATTAGGCCGCCTTGCCGGCGGCGTCGCACACGATTTCAACAACCTGCTGACAGTCATTATGTGTGAACTGGAGCTGGCAAATCTTCAACTTGAAGAACAACCAATCGAAGAAATTAAACCCGCACTAGCTTCCATTGAGGAAGCAGCGGAACGGGGAACGGAATTGACGCGACAACTACTGACATTCAGTTCCAACCGCTCCTCGAATCGGCAGTTGATCAACTACAATCAACTCATCAACGAAACACTCCCCTTCTTTTCCCGAGTTCTCGGCGAAGACATTCAAATTGAATGCGATCTGGCTGATTCGCTGGGATTCGTTCTGGCAGACGCGGGAAACCTGCATCAGATTCTGATGAATCTGGTGGTCAATGCGCGACATGCGATGGCTGAGGGAGGCACTTTGACCTTTGCCACATTCGAACAAACGATTCCCCAATCGGAGGGTACACCGGAACGGCCTGCAGGAAATTACATCGGACTCTCGGTCCGAGATACGGGCTGCGGCATGGACGAAGAAACGAAACAACGAATTTTCGACCCCTTTTTCACCACAAAAAGAAATGGCGAAGGAACCGGACTGGGACTAACCTCGGTCAAAGAGATTGTTGAGCTACATGGAGGGTTTATCGAGCTGAACAGCGCACCTGGAACCGGAACCTGCTTTCGTTTCTTACTTCCCAGGACAGACTGTCAAAGCATCGAGCAGCCGCCCCGGCAAGCGCACAGCAAGCCACAGAAAGGCACAGGTTCAGTTCTGCTGATCGAAGATGACCGGGGGGTCAGCAAGGCACTGCGGGATATGCTGGAACGGGATGGCTATCGGGTCGTCGAAGCGGAAAACGCGACCAAGGCACTGGCGATCTGGAAAGAAACACCGTCGCACTTTATCGCAGTCGTCTCTGATGTCGTATTACCCGACTTGAATGGTGACGGCGTGGTAGAAAAAATCAGAGCGGAACGCCCCGAAATTCCGGTCCTCTTCATTTCAGGCTACACACCCAAACAGGTGCAGTTGAACCCCAGCGGTTCTGGTCCCTGGAAAGTACTTCACAAACCAATCCAGCGAGAAAGTCTGTTGAGTGCATTAACAGAACTACTCGTAGAATCTGATCAGCAGGTAATCAGCTAAAACCTTTATAAATAGTACTCACGTTGAATCTTCAATGAATCCCATACAGTCCTTAAGCCCGGATCGAATCGATGGAATTTGACGCGCGTTTCAGAGGGCCGAGCCGGTCTTTGACATCCATTCCCGCCAGCATCGTATTGTAAACATCGATCCCTTCCGCCCCGACATCCATGATTTCACCCGTTTTGAATCGGCCATTGGCGCCGGTAATCGCGTGGAATACACCCGACAATTCGCGTTTCACATCATTGTGACGGCCATCGCCTGACTCGGTAGAAATCGTAATCAGCGAATTTTCCAGAATCGTTCGACCATTGGCCTCTCTGGAATCAGCATCGTCCAACCGTTGCAGGAAATAAGCGATTTCACGCATCTTCATGTGAGCATGCGCCCGCAGTGCTTCATTTTTCTTCTTTTCATTGAACTTGTGCCACCATTCGTGACTGCAGCCTTTATCGCCTGAAGCCTTCTGCTGGCGGGCATCATCGAAATGCCAGATTTTTTTGCCGTCATATGCATAATCGCCCGTCAGTCGAATCCGTTCTCCCGCTGCCAAAAAGGTCAGCGCCCCGAACCGGGTGCGATCCATTTGAATTGCCAGTGCATACAAGTCGGCCATCAAACGCCATTCAGTCGTCAGCTCTTCCAACGTGATATCAACACCCATCCCCCCCGGGTCTGCCGGACCGCCGTGAAGAATCTGCGAACGGGGCGGCAGCTCTGGTGCGTTCGGATTCTTGTTCTTCAAAGCAAAGGCACGCTGTTCGAATTCACGAATGCGATCAAGATGATCGGCAACGCGCGACTTGGAAGCCGACCCGAGTGGCGAGTTCACTCCGGTATAATATTTGTAGTCCGCGACGACCGAATCCAGCACGCTCCGTTTGAGCCGTTTCCGACGCACATCCGATTCGTCACCCGAGAGAGAAATCGAACCAAAGACACGGTCAAACAGATCGCGTGGCTTTTCCTGCATCGTGGCGGCGACGGTACAATCCTGATTGTAACTATGCACATAACGTCCCACGCGACTGCGCCGGAAAAATGTCCCCCCGATCAATGTCGGTACCATGCCTGCCGGCAAGCCTTTGGGGTAATGAGTTTTGCGGACTACCTGATCGATCGAAGGTCCTCCTGAGCGGGCTTCTCCATTCGGCGGTTCCGCGGTAAACGCACCGGAAGCACCATCGTAGTGCGCATTGATCCCCTTCTCATCACAGCGGATCTGATCGACATTCCGCATAATCAGCAGTTTGTCTTTTAGCGGCTTGAGCGGTTCCAGCACGCCCTCATAACCTTCTGTCTGTAGAGGCGCGGGAATTCCAAGACCAAAGAAGAGGTTGAAAGCCCTGACCGGGACCGTTTTCTCGGGAGCTGCTTCCGCCGGGGAATCCAACATTTCTTCCAGTATCGGCAGTCCAATCGTCGCAGCCCCCATGCTTCGGAGCAGTGTCCTGCGGTTGATCGTTCGTTTTCTCATTCTCACTTCTCCGATGAATTAGGTTCTGTTTTTGTCATCAACACCAGATCACTCAGTACGATCGCGGTCATCAAACTGGAATAGGTTCCCCCATTTTTCTGAAAGGTTTGATGAATCTGATCCAGGGTCCGCGCATCTTCAGCAACCAGGGGACGACTTAATGCGAATTGGGTGACTTTCCAGGTAATCGATTTCTGAACCCGCGGACTCTCTGCCAGCAGATTCATCAACGCAGCACTTGTCTGATAAGCAACCGGTTTTGCCGCCCCGGGAAACAATATTTCTCCATCCTCACGCATTTGATTGCCATGTTCATCCCGTTCATGAAAGGCTCCCAGGCCGTCATACTTCTCCAGACCAAATGCCAACGGTTCAAACCGTATGTGACAGCCGCTGCAGGAAACATTTGCCAGCCTCTGTTCCGCAATCCGCCGTTGGGACAACCCCGGCTTCGAAGGCACGGGCGTGATATCGAGACCGGGCGGCGGATCCTTCACGACACCGCGCAGGACTCCCTGCATGACAAACAAGCCTCGGGTAACCATCGACGCTTCGTCTCCCCCTACCGTCAGCACGCTTCCCTGTGTGAGCAGGCCTCCCCGCGCCGGAATAGACGACAAATCATAGCGTTTGAGTCCGGGACCTTGCGGTTTGAGACCATAGTGGGCTGCGAGATCAGGCGTGGCATAAGTCAGTTGCGCGTTTAACAGATCCGCCAGTGGACGACTCTGCTCCCAAACGATTTCTTTGAAAAAGGCCTGTGTTTCGTCGCGCATGTCGGCTGCAAGTGCATCGTTCCAGTTCGGAAACTTCTTCCGATCGGGGCGAAGATTGCCCAACCGATCCAGATTCAACCATTCCGAGAGAAACTGCAGAGAACGATTCACGGCCCGCGGGTCTTGTAACATCCGGCGTGCCTGTTTTTCGATCAGGCCGCGGTCGTGCAGTTCGCCCGCATCGGCCGCCCGCATCAGTTCCCGGTCCGGTGGTCCGCCCCAGATGATATAGCTCATCCGAGATGCGAGCTCGTACTCATCCACGGGCCAGGCACTGCCATCGCCGCGCTGATTTTCGACCCGGTAAATGAACCGGGGCGACTGCAACATCGCTTCGATCAAAAGACGAACGGCTTCCTGATAATTACCGCCCGCACTGGCCACAGTCGTCGGGATGCCGCTATAAGTCGTCACCTCACGATCATCGAGCGGGCCGCGCAAAATCCATTTCCCCATGTCGGCGATAAATTTTCGCATGGTATCATCGGTGGAAAGTTTCCGGCTTTTCGAAAAGCGCGACGCAAACTTCATCACATCCATCCGATCCACAATAATCTCGGCGAGACGCGCATAAATCTCCACATGTTTGAGATCCACATTCAGATTATAAGCCGTATTACTAAAGCCATCCGCCCGCAAATCAGGAGGTAATAGCTCGCGGGCTTCCTGTGCAATATCAACGCCGACAGCACTGCGCACGGTTTCGATATATTCGGGAACCGTCAGTCGCTGTAACCAGACCGCTCCCGCACGGCCCTCATACACATAAACAGCCGGATCGATCAATTCGACCGACCAGACCGCCCCCTTGTCGATCCACTGCTTAAATACATTTTTTTCATGATTCGTCAGTGGCTCTCCTTCCGGAGGCATCGCCCCGGATTTGATCTGTTCCCACAGCAGACTCTCTCCTGCGTTCCCGGGGACAATTGCTTTGCCGCTTTCTCCCCCCGCAAAGGCGGCCGCTTTGCGTGATAAATCAAGCTGACCTTTATTCGCCGCCGAATCGTGACAATCCAGACAGTTCCTTGCGAGTACCGGAGCGACCTGCGTTTCAAACTCATGCCGTGCCTGTGCCGCGGCGAGCGCTGCTTTGGTTTGTGCACTGTCCGCCTTTGATGTCGCTCCCGCCCGGAAATTCTGTTTGACTTCACCGTCGGTTAAGGCACGACTGAAAAGCGCCACCAGATGCAATTCACCCAACCAGGGACGATCTCCCGTCTTTTCATTTGCCAGGATCAGACCAAAATCTTTATCCCAGTTTCTGAGTTTGCCAAAGACCTTCTGCTTAGCTTGCGGCTGCCCATTAATATAAATCCGGGCAGTTCCCGCTGCATCACGGGTATAAACGACATGCGTCAACACGGTTTTCACAAATTTGTCTGGTGTTGCGGTGGAAGGATTTCCATTCACACTGGTCGAAGTCGTGCGTAATCGCACGTTATACTGTTTCCCTTCCTGTCCCAGTGTCAGATTTCTTTTACTGGGATTTCCGGAAAGAGATATGATCCGAGCTGGACCTTTCTGCCGATCGTTCGCAGGCTTGATCCAGGCTTCAACGGTCAAACCATTCGCCCGTTTGATCGAGTTAATAATTTTCCTGGCTGGTCCCATCGAACTGATTTTTGTGGACTTCCGAACGACCAGTGCTCCATTCTTCCAATGCACGGCGGCTGGCTTCTCAATTTTCAAATCGAGCGGCTGCCCGACACTAGAACGATCGCGGACCACGTCTCCCTTTCCAGCATCAAATGTGTACAAGACCTGTAGATCACGGGAAACGCGGGGAGTCGCAGCGTCAAGCGAACCAGGGGAAACACATAAGAACAGCAGAAAGACAAGAATGGGATTCCGGCTGATATAACGTCTCAGTGTCGTTGTCATCACATGGTCCTTGTCGTCTGTTTGTTGCCAACTTGTTTCGATCAATGATCCAAGTACAAAGTTGGCACAACGCCGCTTTTCATCCTGCATCATTGAAAAATACAGGAACATCAGCTTTACCATGTCACTGTGATTTTCCGTGCTGCTTTCGCTTTCGCAACACGACAAAGAATGAGGAAGAACTCCCCACAGGAATTGACTTTGCTTAAACTCAAACCGAATCACAGAACGTGATCAATCGTAAACCGGTTCCAGGCACATGTCAATCCTCGACCAGGGACAGACTCAAACCGCGGAATACTTGTCACGCGGTGTTTGCAACGATTTTGCGTTGCCGGCTGAGCTTTGAGCAGAAACCGGCTCCAGCAGGTAATGGGAGACATACCATTCCGAGCCATTCCGATACCCAAACAGTTCAGCAACTGCCAGAAAAAACAGCCGCCAGCGGATCAGCCAGCGCTTTGCCTGCTGCTCGCCGTAAGTCTGGGCGAGAATCGGTAGAATCTGGTCTCGTCTCTGATCAAGGTTCGCCAGCCAGGCTTCGGAAGTACGCTGGTAATGCCGACCATCCCAACGCCACTGTTCCGTTACCTGCATGTGCTCGTTGAACTGTGCCAGATAATCGTCGCCGGGCATAATGCCGCCGGTGAAGAAGTGGCGGGCCATCCAGTCATCGGCACTTTGATCACTGAATTCATAGACAAACTGACGATGACAGAAAATGTGGACGAATAATTTCCCATCATCGGTCAGCCAGTTGGCAATGCGGTTGAGCAGACGTTGATAGTTCCGCATATGCTCAAACATTTCGACCGACATCACACGATCAAATTTCTGTGATGTCGCAAAGTCGTTCATATCAGCGGTCATCACGGTGAGCCGGTCTGCAACTCCCCGCTCAATTGCCTGTTGCTCGATCGCTGCGCGTTGTGATTGAGAATTCGAAACCGCTGTCACACGACAATGGGGATAATTCTCCACAATCCAGAGCGACAACGATCCCCAGCCACAGCCCAGTTCCAGCACCTGCATTCCGTCTTCGAGCTGCGCATGCAGGCAAGTCTCGCGCAGGGCCGCTGTTTCTGCTTCGTCAAGCGTGGAGACACCTTCTGGCCAGTAACAAGAACTATATTTACGACGGTTCCCTAATACCAACTGGTAGAACTCGGCAGGCACTTCATAATGCTGTTCGTTCGCCTTTTCCGGGACCAGGGCAATCGGGCTCTGTTTCGCCGCTTCGATAAAAGTCTGTATGTTCTCTCTGTTAGCCTGATCGCTGCCGGCATCCAGTGTCGCCAGCCGTTTACTGCACAGATTACGAATCGCCCGCCTCGTGAGCCAATCGGGGATCCAACCTCGCTCAACCAATTCAATCGCGGCATTCATCATCAAATCTGATTTCATACTGTCACCTGTTTCGTTTCAGGAGGCCAGGGAAAAAATGCATTCGTGGTTCGCTGATACTCTCGATAGGCATCACCACGACTTTTCAAAGCCTGTTCTTCTGTGGGAGGAATCCCGGTCACATTCAGAATAAAATGCAACATCAGCAATGGCCCCAAAATTGTAAGCCAGCCCCACGGTGCAGCCATCGCCAGACCAACATAAGCCCACCAGTGCAACCACTCAAAAAAATAATTCGGATGCCGAGAGTAGTACCACAGCCCCTCGCGGCAAACCTGCCCTTTGCTCTCTATTTGGGCTCGAAACCGGGCGAGTTGCCAGTCGGCAATCAGTTCCCCCACGATCGCTGTCAACCAGATCCCAATCCCCAGAAAATCAAACACTCCCAGTGGAGCAGTCCCCTGTGCGGCGATCAGTATCGGCAACGCAAACAGCAAACTGCCGATGGCCTGTAATTGATAAAACCAGAATAGTTTCGACTGTGCGGCGGTGCCCCATTTCTCTTTCAAGGTCTGATAGCGACCGTCTTCCGGCATGGTCCACACGCGCCATAAAATATACCCGCTCAGCCGTAGTGCCCAGACCATCGCCAGCACCGCCAGCATAATCCGTCGTACCAGATCCCCCTCATGACTGCCCCAGACAAAAAACAGAGTCAGTAATCCCACGCCCATGCCCCAGGCGACATCGACAATGCCGGCATCTCCGGTCTTTCGCTGCAACAGCCAGAGCAGAGCCATCACTAGCGCAATGAAAATCCAACCAAGGCCCACCATAAACCAGGGATTCACGCCAGGACTCCCTGTTCTTGAGAAACAAATCGCTCAACCGTCTGCCGCTGGACCGGATCGAAGCGACACCCCGCTTTCGCAAACAACATCTGAACCGTATTGCATTGACGTTCCTCAAACGCTGCTTCACAGTAGCTGAAATAATAGTTCCACATGCGAATGAACGATTCGGAATAGCCCAGTTCGCGCACCCGATCCAGTTGATTTTGAAACTGCTCCTGCCAGCAACGTAATGTCTGTGCATAATGCGGTGCGATGTCATCCAGCTGCAGCAGCCGCATGTCGGTCGCGCGAGTCGTCGATTGCAGAATGGCCGCTACGGACGGCAGACAACCGCCGGGAAAAATATAGCGGCGAATGAAATCCACACTGCGTAGGTACTCTTCGAACCGCTGATCTTTGATCACAATACTCTGCAAAAACATCATCCCATCGTCGCGCAATAACTGACTGCACTTTTCGAAATACGTTTCAAAATACTCGGAACCAACGGCTTCAATCATTTCGATCGAAACCAGCTTGTCATACTCGCCTTCCAGATCGCGATAGTCCGAAAGCAGAACCGTAACCTGATCGGAAAGCCCGGCAGCATGCACTCGTTCCATAGCCAGATGATATTGCTCTTGCGAAATCGTTGTTGTCGTGACCCGGCAGCCATAAAGCTCTGCCGCATAAATTGCCAGGCCACCCCACCCCGTACCGATTTCGAGTAAATGGTCTTCTGGCTGAAGGTTCAAACTGCGGCAGGCCCGATCCAGCTTGGCCAGCGATGCATCCTGCATAGTCGCGGATTCCTCTTCAAACACGCCGCTGGAATAACACATCGTCTCATCAAGGAATAACTGATAGAAATCGTTCCCCAAATCATAATGCGCATGAATATTCCGGGCGGCCCCCATACGCGTATTACGTCGTAACCAGTGACCGGCTCTGGCTGCCTTCTGACGAAACCAGGCAAAGCCACGCTCAAATTGATCGGCGACTTCCAGATTCCGAATAAAAACCCTGACCAGCGAGGTCAAATCATCAGCGGCCCAGTCTCCGTCGATCAATGACTGCGCGATTCCCAGGCCGCCTCCCAGCACCGCACGACGATAAAACCGCGGGTGCTGTACGATCACCTCAACACTTAATTCAGCCTCTGCTTCACCAAAACAGAATCGCTCAGGCCCGTCATGCAAGATCAGCTGCCCCCGTATGAGTCGTTGCAATCGCTTAAACAGCAACTTGCGGCAGACGGAGTCAATCAGGCCGGGATACAATTTTTGCTCTCTGTTCTTCGAATCGCTCTGTTTCTGAAGTGCCATCATGGTGTCCTCGAACTTGTATTTTCCTCAGAAGATTCAATCAGGCCGGGATGTGGATAAAAGGGAACTCGTTTGATCCACAATCGCAGTGCCTGCCAGTAAATCGCAGCAAAAACGTACCAAGTCATCAGCGGATAACGCATCAGCGATCGCATCAGACTGGCGGTTGAAATCTCGCGTCGTTTCAGTTGCATGGTCACACTCAGAACTTTTTCTGACTGTCGTTGATTCTCAATATTGATGGTCAACGCCTGACCGGGTTCAGAAAACCGCCAGAAATATTCCATCTCCATCGGCATGAAAGGCGAAACGTGAAACTCCTTTTCCGTCGAAGATTTTTCTCCCTCTCCTTTGAACTGATCTCTTCCAATCACATAACAGTGTTGCTCACCCCAGGGCGTGTTATTGACTTCAGCCACGATCGTTTCGACACGCTCATTGGTTTGATCGAAACAAAAATAAAATGAAACCGGATTCATCATGAAGCCGAAATACCGTAAATGAGTCAGCAACCGAATTGCCCCGTTTGGGCGGGGAAAACCCTGTTCTTCGACCAGGTCTCTCACTGATTCCGCTAACGTTTTCTGGGGATCTCCCAGATGATCTCGACGTCGAAATTGGGCCAGCGCAATCCGGCGAGTAGACCAGCACCAGCGTCTCGCAAACAGGCGCTCCAGCTCGTCCAGATCCAGATACATCAGGAAGATTCGGTTGAGGAAGCGATGCTCAACGGGTGTGAATCGTCTGTGTCTGACCCAACCTTCGTAGATCCCACTTTCCATGTTTGATTCGTTCCCCCTAATTCTTTACAAACAGCCAACGCACTACTCACGCCATCTTCATGAAAGCCATTTCCCCAATACGCACCGCAAAATGAAGTCCGCCGTTGATTGATCACTTCTGAGTGTCGCCTTTGTGCGGCGGCACGACTGGTCATAAAAATCGGATGTGCATAATTGATGCTGCGAATCACTTTGTCGGGATCAACACGATCCTCACCATTCAGTGTCACGCAAAAAGTATTTTTTGATCGCAGACTCTGCAGATGATTCATGTTGTACGTGACGGTTGCCTTTTGATTAGTACCACGGGGCATGAAATAATTCCAACAGGCCCAGGCACGTCTGCTTTGCGGAAGCACCGTGGTATCCGTATGTAACTGGGCCACATTCGATTCATAAGGAAATTTCGCAAGTAATTCGCGCTCGACCGCATTTGCTTCCGTCCCGAGAATTTGGAGTGCCTGATCGCTGTGGCAGGCAAAAATCACATGATCAAATCGCTCTGTCACACCATTAACAGGCGTGACCTCAACATAATCGGTATGTCGTATGACTGAGGTAATCGGGGTTTCGACCCGAATTGACTCACTGAAGCCGGCAGTGATCGCTTTGACGTAGGTATTCGAACCACCACAAATCACTCTCCACTCAGGCCGGTCCCGAATCGCCAGAATGCCATGATTCTGATAAAACTCAACAATGAAGCGAATCGGAAATTGCTCAAACGTTCCCAGCGGGCAAGACCAGATCGCCGATCCCATCGGCAAGAAATACTGGTCTATGAAGGACTGCGAGTAATGATATCGCGCCAGATAGTCACCCACCGTCTGTTTTTCATCGTTTGACTGTAAGATCTCCAGCGACTCGCGGTTGAACCGCAGAATATCTCGCAGCAGCCGATAGAATCGGGGGCTGATCAGATTGCGTCGCTGGGCGAAGAATCCATTTAGATCAGCACCGCGATATTCCAGGCCCGTCCGATCACACTTCATACTGAAGCTCATCGCAGTCGGCTGTGATGCCACGCCGAGTTCATTCAGAATCCGCGTGAAATTCGGATATGTATGGTAATTAAAGACAATAAATCCGGTATCGACGGCATGTTGTTCACCGGCCAGATCAACATCAATCGTATTTGTATGCCCGCCAATATACTCATTGGCTTCGAATAATGTGATCTCGTGTTGCTGATGCAGACAGTAAGCGGCAGTCAAACCCGAGATACCGCCCCCGATGATGGCTATTTTCATGACCGCGCCTCTTTAATTTGATCAGGAATCTCACAAGCAGCAGTGTTCTGACAACGGCCGGTCAGTTTCAGTCTGTTTTTCGCGAAGACGTGATAAGCCAGATCCAGAAAATGGGATACACCAGGCAACCGCGTCGGCACAACCAGCCAGCCGAAACCAATGGCGGAATATAACCGGCGAAAGACTTCAACGCCAGTCACCCAGGTTCCATCTGGCAGACGTGCATGGATTCCCTCCATCAGTTGATTCATGGTTTTGCCGTAGATCTCGATATCGAATTCTGGTTCCGCAATATCAGTGAATAAAATTCGATGCCGACGATCCAGACGACGAATCATGTTGATTTCCTTCCGGCACAAAGGGCAGGCACCATCGAAAAACACTTCCAGCTCAGTCTGTTGATTCATCAAAGATTTCGTCTCCCTTGATCACCGTTTCTGAGTGGAATTCAACCAACCAGTTCATGGATCTGATCCAGTCTTGTTTCCTCAGACATCGCTCGTAACTTTGCCACGGCCCGCTGTTCTAACTGCCGAACGCGTTCCTTAGAAACTCCCAACTGATCGGCCAGCTTCTGAAATGTCTGCACTTTGGAGCTCCTTCCCAGTGCATAACGGGCGCGGACAATCAGTTGCTCGCGCTGATCCAGATTTTCGATCTTCTGGTCGAGTAACTCAGACAATTCCAACCAGGTCTGCTCATCCATCTCAGGCCGCTTTTCCTCGCTGACTTCTTCTAATGGCTGCTCTTGCTTGGCCTGCAGGTATCGTGAGCGTTCTTTTCTCTGATCGGCAATTTTGCGATAGGCATAGTTTGTAATCGCGCGATACGCATAGGTACTGAATCGAAAGCCTCTGTCATAATCGAATTTGTCAACCGCTTTCATCAAGGTCCAGATACCATCGCTCAGCAGATCATCAAAAGTGACATGAGGTGTGACGCACTTTTTGATGATCGAAACAACCAGTCGCATATTGCTGCGAAAGATCTGATTCCGAGCTCGCAATGCTTCGTCTAAAAACAACTCAATCGTATCCAGTTCCTGATCGCTGCACGTCTCCGGATTTAATTGAGACCGTAGGACATTTGCTTTGTACTTGAGAAAATTCATGCGACGGAACAGCGCTTGTTCCTCATCAGCGGCCAGCACATCCCCTTCACACAGCCGTGCCAGATGAGCTGGCAACTGACGTGGATTCTTCAACGATGGGGAGTTGTTGTTACCCTCCCAGGATGCAGCATTGCATTCACTGAAAATCTCAAATTCACCCTCAACGTCCAATGTCTTGAATGCAGGGTTCGAAATGAAATCGATCTCAGTTTGTAATAACCGCTCGGCTCGACGTCTGGTCGCTTTTTCTTGCCGTGCCTCAAGCAAAGATGAACATGCTATCATTACTCATCACCCATAAAACAGAAAATGATTTGAAACGCACTGTCTTATTTATACCACTCCTCCACTATCGAGACAACCCTAAAATCGTTCAAAACGTTCATTTTAAAATAACTAGTTATATCTTAAGACAGCAGAGTGACTTATAAAACAAGAACTTGTCATATCCTATTTATGAAGCTAGAATCTTAGTATGTAAAAGTGAACCTATTGCCATTTAACGACCAAATCGTTCAGAAAAGAACATATCATGAACGAGTTTCTAACCCCCAAACAAGTTGCCCGAGCGATCCAAGCGAGTGAGTCCTCCGTTAAACGCTGGTGCGATAAAGGGATTATCCCCACGCAATACACGGCCGGGGGACATCGACGCATCGCGCTCTCTGAGCTCATTGAGTTCCTCAGATCAAGTAAATATGAACTCGTACGCCCTGAAGTCCTGGGGCTCCCGGCGACAACCGGCCAGACGATTCGCGTTATCGACCGGGCGGCTAACCAGATCACGGAAGCCCTCCTGCTGGGTGATGAAGAACAATGCCGTCAAATTGTATTGGACCTGTATCTGGCCGAGCACAGCATCAGTTCAATTTGCGACCTGGTCTTTGCGAAGGCGTTTGCCACGATTGGCAATCGGTGGCAGTGTGGCGATGCCGAGGTTTACCAGGAACGCCGCGGGTGCGAACTGGCCTTGCGCGTCCTGCATGAATTACGCACCCTGATCCCCTCTCCTCCTGCTGAGGCACCACTGGCAATCGGTGGAGCTGCTGAAGGAGATCAATACACTATGGCTACAACGATGGTCGAACTGGTGCTGCGTGATATCAAATGGAACGCCGTCTCACTGGGGGCGAACCTGCCTTTCACAACATTGGCCGCGGCGATTAAACAACACCGCCCCAAATTATTCTGGCTCAGCGTCAGTTATGTCCCCGATGAAACAGAATTCATTCGAGCTTATTCTGAACTCTATGACGAATTCGGATTGGACGTCGCCTTCGTTGTCGGCGGACGCGCGCTGCACGAATCGATTCGGCAAGAGATCCAGTATGCTGCCTTCTGCGATAACATCCGGCATCTGGAAGCATTCGCACAAACACTACTGAGTGCCACAGGAAAACAATCGGCGACTTAGTTGATCACTTCCGCTTCACATAGACATAATACGCGCCGCAGATCTCCTGACCTTGTTCATTTAGCATATTGGTCTTCAATTTCACTGGACCACTTTCTAATGGAACATTGGCAAATGTTATCGCCTGGCCACTCGCACCCGGATGGCCGACTGCTTCAAATGTACCGATCTGAATTTTGGCTTTCGCAATCGGCAGTGCAACGCCTTTTCTGAACTGCCCATCGGTGACTTTGAGTGCCGGCGTCCCTTCATTCAACTTCAAGCCACTTTCGCGCGGCCAACGACGCAGTTCCAGTTCATACGTCCCCGGCTGATCCACATTCAGATACCAGGTTCCGTTCTTCCTTACACCGCGGCGGACCTGTCCCTGCTGATCGACAAAAACATCCAGCCATTCACAGGCAGTCAACATCGCCGGGTTTTCCGATGCATGACCAATCACCACCCGTTGCGGAACAGAGGCAGCCTCTTTCACTCCGTCCCACCACTGATTCAAATGACTCTGCATTTTTTTGACGATATCGGGATGTGCTTCCGCCACGTTTTTCTGCTGCAAAGGATCCTGCTTGAGATTATACAGTTCCCGATTTTCGAGCCAGCGCCAATGCTTCCAGAGTACCGCGGCCCCCTCTTTCCGTGGGACTGACAGATACATGTTCTTTTTGTTACCAGGAATCGGCATGCGACTGTAATTCACCACCAGCATCCGCTCAGGCAGTGCTTCCACCTGACCACGAATTCGGGGCACCAGACTAATGCCGTCCAGATCGAGATTTGACTGCGGTAAACGACAGAGTTCTGTCAGTGTCGGCAATAAATCCTGCACGTGGGTTAAATCATCGAGATCACGGGCTGGGCCAAGTTTTCCTTCTGGCCAGCGAATAAAACAGGGCACGCGATGTCCGCCTTCCCAGAGCGTGACCTTCCTGCCCCGCATTCCCGCATTGAAATAATCGGGGCCCATCGTACTTCCGTTATCAGTCAGGAATATGACGATCGTATTTTGTTCCAGCCCCGACTCTTTGAGGAACTGGTCGAGCTTGCCGATGTTTTCATCAATGTTAGCACACATCGCCAGATAACTGATCAGCGATTTGCGACGAGCCGGCTTCAAGTGCTGCACCACGTTCTCATTTTTTCGCATCGCCTCTTCTATGGGTCCACGATACTGATTCGGCACAAAGTGCGGGCCATGCGGTGCGTTCAAAGGGAGATAGGCAAAGAAAGGCTTTCCCTGTTTCTGTGACTGAATCCACTTTTTGGTTTCGCGAAAAAAGACATCGGTGCAATAGCCCTGACATTTTTCCCGCTGTCCGTTGTGCGTGTAGGTATCCTCGAAATAATCGTTGTTCCAAAAATCGGGAACCGCATTGATGTGCGAAGAAGGAAACCAGAGCGTCTCTTCGAAACCACGGTCTTCGGGCCGAAATGGATAATTATCGCCCAGATGCCATTTCCCGAAAATCCCGGTGCGATAGCCGCCCGACTGAAACAGATCTGCCATCGTCTTTAATTCAGGCCTTAGCAAGGTTCGACCACTGCTGACGTTCATCGCGCCATTGCGAAACGAATCCAGGCCCGTCATCAATTGTCCCCGCGTCGGCGTACACATGGGCGCGACATGAAAGTCGGTCAGTCGAATGCTTTGCGCTGCCAGTTGATCCAGGTTCGGCGTTTTCAGAATCGGATTACCGTGCCGAGACAATTCGCCGTAACCCTGGTCATCACTCATGATTAAGATCACGTTAGGCTGTTCGACGGCATAAACCAGATTGATCCATGAAAACAGAATAAAAGCACTGAGCGCGAATCTCATCAGACGATTCCTTCTGAATGTGTAGTCCAGACTTAGTTGCCTGGCTGTGAGAATATTTTTTTTAGATGTCGTTCAAATCTGAGATAACCCATTGTACAATTGCTAACCACTGGCCTCAATCACCATATTCTTAAGGATGGTCTCTTACAACGAAAGAACTCCCCCATGTCCCTACACCATATTCCGAAAGGTTATCACACGGTCACTCCTTATTTGCTGGTCGAAGGAGCCGCTGAAATGATTGAATTTCTGAAGACCGTATTTGATGCGACACCTGAAATCATCTCATATCATGGAGATATCATCGGCCATGCCTGCTTGAAAATCGGAGATTCGATGATCGAACTGGCGGATGCCTGTGAAGAATGGGGCAAGACGACCTCTTTCATTCACCTTTACGTCTCCGACGTAGATGCGACTTATCAGAAAGCAATTGCAGCAGGGGGAGTCAGCGTCACCGAGCCAGCTGATCAGTTTTATGGAGAAGGCAGCTGTTCCGTCAAAGATCCCTTCGGGATTCAATGGCTCATCGCAGCACAGATCGAAGAACTCTCAAATAAAGAACTGCTGCGTCGGGCTGAAGAATTCAAGCAACAACAAAAACAACAGCAGCAATAAGCGTTTTCCCAGCCTGATTACGATTCCGCATCAGTCGTCGGAATGTATTTGTTATACAGTTCCGCGTAGTCTTCACGGACGGGGCTGAATACATCCAGGACCACGGCCGGTCCGTCGACGGCGATCGCCTGATGGGGTGTGTTGGGAGGAATAATAAACATCGCGCCCGCTTCTACTACTCGCACCTCATCCCCCATGGTCAGTTCCAGCTTGCCTTTGAGCAGCATGCCCCCCTGCTCGTGCGGATGATAGTGCATGGGAACGATGGCTCCTTCGTCCATTTCCAGATAAGATAACATCAGATTCTCGCCGTAAGGCGTGCGCATTTTACAGCCAGGTAGAACTTCCAATGGTTCGACCGCATGAATATCGATGAATGGCATAACCAGCGTCCCTTTCGCATGACGGATTGTATCTATCACTGAACTGAGAGCCTGAGGTTCTCAGACCGAACCTCAAACTCTCTTTACAGAATACAAAGGGTTGCAGCATTATTCCATTTTAAAGACGTATTGATTTCCCCCCTCTTTGACATCCGCGCGCAAGTCACTGGTTTCAATAGCACGATATTTCTGAGGGATATTTTCATATTGGGGAGTCGGCTTAGACGCAGGCGGGGCTCCGGCAACCTCTTCGACAAATGGAGGCGCAACAGTGACAGTATAAGTTCCGATCTCAATTCCGTCGGGAATGGTAAATAGACCGTTACCGTCAAGGTCTGCGGGAGCCGCGATGCCAGTCTGCTCTGAATAAAACGTCACGACACCTTCGGTAACCGGTTTCTGCTGAAACAGCACCTCGCCGGTCACGTCTCCTCTAGGAATCCCTCGAGGGTTGTTGCCTCCACATCCTGCAATAACAAGTAAATTGAACATCACACACAGCGCACAAAGGGGGCTCCACTTTTTATCAAATAACTTCACGTCTCACATTCCTATCAAGGTTAACTGGCGAAAAAATAATTGCCGTGTAAATCAGGTGTTAAAACTCCCCGAGAACAACACCGTCATCTTTGGAGCCAAGTGCCCGGAACGTGCCGTTATCTAGATTTTCACTGAGGAACCGCACTGCACCATCCCCCAAAAGGACGTGAATCCCCCCCGTATGATAAGAATTCAAAACCGTATTATAGCTGTAAGTGGTTGTCGTGCCGTTCGGCTTGGAATTCAGGTTGATCGCATAACGAATGGTTGAGACGCCTGCGACAAATAGACTGGCAGAAGTAATCTGAGCGGGGCGCTGCGTATTATTGTAAAAGCCACTCCAGCCCCCCTGATAATTGGATCGTAAATCTTCCGTACCGATCGCTCCAGACTGCTCACTGATGACGATGGTATTGGAAGTACCATCGGTGATATCACGCATCTTTGTGTGACCGTTAAAGAACAATACGCCGTTCTCACACGCCGAACCACGGCCACCAAAATCGGGAGAACAGACATTCGTACGGCCCGCAGGATCGGGGTAAGAGCCCATGACACCCACATAGTCATGGGTCTGACCAAGTTGCGCATTATTCAGAGTCGGAGAGGTCGCATTATTCGTTGAAGACAGTGCACTGGAGGGACATTTGAAAACCGGGATGGTCAAGCCAGCCAGAATACCAAAATTGGTCCCGTATGTTCCTAGCGCAATCGAATCATTACGTTTTCCTGCAAAACCATCTAAATTCGTCGGTTGCACCTTCGTGACCTGGTTATAAAGCGCAGTCTGATCCAGATTGGGAAGCAGGCTGAAGCGCCAGTTTCCTTTGTGATACGGCGACTGGGCACCGATGGGAAAGCATGAATACACATCATGATAATTGTGCATCGCGATTCCCAATTGTTTCATATTATTCTTGCAGGTCGACCTGCGCGCCGCTTCTCGTGCCTGCTGAACGGCTGGTAATAACAGGGCAATCAGAATCGCGATAATTGCAATGACAACTAATAACTCAATCAAAGTAAAACCAGAACGATGCTTCTTCACAATCACATACTCCCTCTACCGCACTCGTAATTAATATGAATACTGAGAAATAAAACATATCGACATGAACAAAAGGTACCACAATGTCCCATCCCTCTGAATTCGCGCACCGAGCCTGTGCACTTTGATTTTTGCAGAGGGATCAAGACATTACAATATATTTACTTACCTTTATTAAAATTTGATCAGTCAAAATATTCCCCTTCCATTTTGATCTACTGTATGAATTTCTGATCGACTGAATGAAAACACCTCATCTTAAAGCATTGAAATAACTAGATTTCTCACATTTTTCTGATGCACGATTCTGAAAAGCTGCGTTTCGGCGGTTCAGGTTTGCCCAATTTAGCGACTGCATACGTTACCCCAATCTCCCCTCTGTTGAACCTGTCTCTCGAAAAAGTTGTCCTGTAACCATTGCCGATCAAACCAGATACAATCTACAAATTTGCGAGTGATTCCCGGATTCTTGATTCAGAAAATATTCTAACGGAGCGCTATCGATGTATGTGCCTGCTTCTTTTGCCGAAACAGACCTTAACGTACTGCATCAATTTCTAGAGCAACATAGTTTTGCGACACTGGTCACTCAACAGAATCATGGGCCACTCGCCAGTCACCTGCCGCTCCTGCTGGATCGCAATACGGGAAAACAGGGGCAACTTCTGGGACATTTTGCCAAGGTCAATCCTCAAAACAAAACAACACAACAAGAGCAGGTACTGGCCATTTTTCATGGTCCCCACGCCTACATCTCTCCCACCTGGTATGAAGCGGCCAACACGGTACCTACCTGGAATTATCAGGCCGTGCATGTTTATGGCCGATATTCTGCGATTGATGATCCTGATGAATTAAAAGCCGTCATCGAAAAAACAGTGACATTCTATGAAGCGTCTGAGAAAACTCCGTGGTCGATGCAGAATGCAGACCCGGATTTCATCGATCAACTCCTGCAAGGCATCGTCGGCTTTAAAGTTGAGATTGAACGTATCGAAGGCAAATTCAAACTGAGCCAGAACCATCCCGTGGAGCGGCGGGAAAAAGTCATCAAGGCCTTAAAAGAGCAACGCCACGATGACTCGCAAGCCATCGCGGCGCTGATGCAATCTCAGTTACCCCGCTGACGGGGAACTCTGTCTTTTTGATTAACGGGCATACTCGACCGTACGTGATTCCCGCATCACGGTGACGCGAATCTCACCCGGATAGGTCAACGTATCTTCAATGGCTTTGGCGATATCCTTGCACATCTTTGCTGCTTCGCGGTCGTTCACCTGGTCGGCATCCACAATCACGCGGACTTCGCGGCCTGCCTGAATCGCATAGGTATGATCCACTCCCGGAAAACCACATACGAGTGTTTCCAGCTCTTCCAGACGACGCACGTATTTTTCCAAAGTATCGCGACGAGCCCCGGGACGCGATGCCGAACAGGCGTCGGCAGCAGCGACCAGCACGGTATAGATATAGTCGGGCCGGATATCATCATGATGTCCGGCGGCGGCATGCACGACTTCCTGCGACTCGCCATAACGTTTTAATAACTGCGCCCCGACAGCAGGGTGACCGCCTTCCATTTCATGGTCGGCCGCTTTTCCAATGTCATGAAACAAGCCACAGCGACGGGCAATCGTTCCATCCAGGCCCAGTTGCTCTGCCATAATCCCGGTCAAAGCAGACACCTCAATCGAATGCCGTAATACATTTTGACTGTAGCTGGTTCGGAAATGCAATCGCCCCAGCAAGTCGACAATTTTTGGATTCACACCAGAAATATTCACTTCCTGGCAGGCACTCTGCCCCATAGTCTGAATGTATTCTTCCAGTTCTTTCTGAGTTTCCTCGACGACTTCTTCAATGCGTGCCGGGTGAATTCGCCCATCGTTGACCAGTTTCTGTAGCGACATTTTTCCGATCTGTCGCCGGACATTGTCAAAGGCAGAGACCACAACCACTCCGGGCGTATCATCGACGATCACATCCACGCCGGTCGCTTTTTCAAACGCACGAATATTGCGCCCCTCGCGACCGATAATCCGGCCTTTCATCTCTTCTTCAGGTAAATCGACAGTGGAAACGGTGGTTTCTGCAACATGTCCTGAAGCAAACCGCTGCACTGCCATGCCGATGGTCTCGCGGGCAATTTTGTCACAACTTTGTTTCAGTTCATTCTGATGCTTCAGAATGAGTGCACCCGTCTCATTTTTGAGGTCTTTATCCAGACGGTCCAGCAGCATTTGCGATGCGGTTTCCCGATCGAGACCACTGATTTTAAATAACTCTTCCTGCTGTTTTTTCAGAGCCCGTTCCAACTCCTGCTCTCGGGCTTCGACCGCTTTGGAACGGGATGCCAGCTTGGACTGGGTTGTCTGTATCATCGCTTCTTTTTTGAGGAAGTCTGCCTGTTGATCCTCTAACGCGTTCTCTCGCTTGCTAAGCTTCTTTTCAACGGCCCACAGCTCTTCACGCTGCTTATTGACTTCTTCCTCAAGCGATTCCCGACGCTTCAATAATTCTTCTTTGGCTTCCAATTTCTGGCTTTTGAGCAGATTTTCCGAATCGAGTTCCGCCTGTTTCAAAATCTGAGCATAAGACTGGTAAGCAGATCCGCGGCGAATGCGGTCTATGAAATAACCAATGACGGCCCCGACAATGAAGGCCAGAGCAGACCCAATAGCGACTTGAGTAAACATATTCCAGGTGCTTCCTATGCGCCTATGGTGAAAAGCCCCCTTCCTGTCAAATACCATTTGGCGTTGGTAATACAACAGAGACAAAATCGCACCTCCCTGCCCTCACCTGTTTCAGGATCAGACCAGCTAAGTACGAATCATGTTGTCAGGAATTTCTTTAGAATGACAGGAGCGTCAGAGAGTTCCCAAATCGAATATGTCCGAAAGAAGAAATGAAATCTATTGACATACTTTAATTTTAAGCAATCCAGATCAAGGTGATACACTTACAACAAACTATGGCCCGTGCTTATTTCAGCTTAACGACGTTTAAAGCACCGTCGGTCAGAGCGCACCTTGACTGGCACGCGCAACCGTAACTCGACTCCCAAATAAGACAACAGACGACGCACAATCTCGCTTTTCTGAGCCAGCTGAGTCAATGACTCAGCATCCAGAATGTGAGCTCTCGTCAATTGAGAAGGCTCCCGTGAACGAAGCAGCGTCGGCAATACCCTCACCCATTTGGTGAGAAGAACATAAATTGCAAGAATTGTCTCATTGAGAATACCAAACATTGTTGATTCTCCAATTCAACCGAACCTGGGACTACTTTAGAAACTCGTAAATCACAGCCACTGATTGTTCAAATCAAAACCAGTCTCTGCGACAATGCTCCCCATCAAGCATAAGAAATGCCCAAAGGAAACTTAAAAGTAAAAAAACAATGAAACTATTATGAAAAGCAAACTCCGCGACATCCAGCAAAAAACGATCAACATCTTCTCATTCTTGAGTATTGAATGCCCCTGGAAGGATGAGATGAAAATACGCGTAACTGGAATGACAGTGGAAACTTCTCGTAAAAATCCTTTTTTATGGTAACAAGACATTTCTGGTTTCGATAGTATATAGTTGGAAATATTGGCCGAAAGTCCAATCTCAAACTGAAGCCTTCCACACTGCACTTTTCAAAATCTTACTCACTTTTCAGAATTCCCGTTTTCCGATGCATCAGTTTGTCCAAGCAGTGAAACAGGGTTTGCTCGAATGCCAGCGGCGAATTGATGCGGAACTCTCAGCAGAAAAAAACATTAGTCCACCCCTCAATTCAAACGAGAATTGTACGCTGATTGCGGTCTCAGGTGGGGCAGACAGTGTCGCTTTGATGCGGGCGTTAGCCCAGCTCACCAAGCCCAATGCCGTTACTACGCCTCCGGAATCTCTGGTAGTCGCCCATCTGAATCATGGCTTACGGGAAGAGATTTCCGATGCGGATGCCGCCTGGCTGGGTCAGGAATGCGAACGGCTCTCTCTTCCTTTTGTGACTGAAAAGCAGGAACTGCATCTGACACGACAGGAATCAAATGAAGGTTTGGAAGAAGTCAGCCGCAAAGCACGCTATGAGTTTTTAGCCCGTGTGGCCTTCGAACAGGGATGCACACAAATTGCCGTCGCGCACACGCGAGACGATCAGGCCGAGACGGTATTACATCACCTGATCAGGGGAACGGGAATTGCCGGCCTGAGAGGAATTCCCCGTATTCGCTCGCTCCCAAAAGGCCTGTTTCTGATCCGTCCGATGCTGGAACTCAGTCGCGATGACGTACTGCAATATTTAAAAGACTGCGGTCAAGACTTTCGCACGGATGCGTCCAACAGCGACCTGAGCTTCACCCGTAACCGGATTCGGCATCAATTAATTCCCTTATTAAAAAAAGAGTTTAACCCCAATGTCGCACAAGCCGTCCATCGGCTCGCGCATCAGGCAGAAGAAGTCACTGCAGTCCTCGCAGAACAAGTCGATCAGATTCTGTCAGAAGCGACGTTAGATCAAAACCAGGAAACCTGGCGCTTAAACTGCGACGTCTTCCAGGATGTTCCAGACTATCTGATTCGTCAATGCTTTCTGCAGATCTGGCAACGGATGAGCTGGTCCAGAAAACGCATGGGCTTTGATCACTGGCAGCGGCTACTCATGCTGACTCGCTCCGATCAGAAATTGAGCCTGCCTGATGGGGTGGAAGCAGAGCGGCGGGAACGATTACTTATTTTACGCAAGTTAAAAAACACCTCTTCTGTGTAAGTTGGTCGATTCTCACAAACATTCGCATTCCGACATATGTATTGTGGAAATCCTGATCACGGTTGGTTAGAATCTGGCGTTGCTGATAAAAACATAACACGGTTTTCACGAAATCATTATTGTTTAGACGAAAGCCTGTTGTACGTTATTGTCGTGTGATCAAGACCATTCGAAGCATCCATTCCTGATCTGCATTCGATCTTTTCGCTTCTGAATACGCAATTCTTGTAATACACATTGCACTTACTTACTCGCCCTGTTCAATCAAAGAAGTCGCAGCTATGAATAACAACAAACCACTGTTTATTGCGAGCTTTATGACGCTCATCGCCGCCGGCGTGGGATTCGCAATTCGAGGAGGCATCCTGGCAGACTGGGGAGCCCAGTACGGGTTTACCAAATTCGACCTGGGTACGATTACCGGTGGGGGACTCGTCGGTTTTGGTATTGTAATTCTGTTAGCCAGTCTGATCACGGATAATGTTGGTTATAAACCGATTCTGCTGCTGGCGTTTATTCTGCATGTTCTTTCCGCGTTGATTACGTTCGCAGCCACTCCCATTTTTCACGCGATGGGTAAAGATGCGACATACTGGTGCCTGTATATCGGAATGTTTATGTTCGCAGTTGCCAACGGTCTCTGTGAAGCCGTGATCAACCCGCTGGTCGCCACGCTCTATCCTAAAAAGAAAACCCACTACCTGAATATCCTGCATGCTGGCTGGCCTGGCGGATTGATTGTCGGCGGGATCGTGGCAGCCGTCTATGTCAAACTAAAAGGTAGTGTTCCTGGTCTTCGCTGGGAATATCCCATGGCGGTCTTTCTGATTCCAACTCTGATCTACGGTTTCATTGTGATTAAGCAGAAATTCCCACTTTCGGAAGCCAAATCAGCTGGTGTCAGCTTTGGACAGATGCTGATGACATTCGCCAGTCCTTTGCTACTCTTCTTACTCTTATTACAAGCCTGTGTCGGTTATGTCGAACTGGGAACCGACAGCTGGATCGCCAGCATTACTGAATCCATCCTGAAGAAACAAGGAGAAGGTCAGGGACTGTATCTGTTTATCTATGCGTCATTGATCATGTTTATCCTGCGTTTCTTTGCTGGTCCAATTGTGGAAAAAATTAACCCACTGGGCCTGCTTTGCATGAGTGCCTGCTTCGGGGCATTGGGATTATACATGATTGGAAGCTCTACCCAGGCTGCTATGGTCTGGCTCGCAGTCACCGTGTATGGTCTGGGAAAAACCTTCCTCTGGCCAACGATGCTGGGTGTGGTTGGTGAGCGGTTCCCTAAAGGGGGCGCGATTACCATGGGTGCGATGGGCGGCATCGGGATGCTCTCAGCCGGCCTGCTTGGTGGACCGGGAATCGGGTATAACCAGGATTACTACGCAACCCAAAAACTGGAACAGCTCTCCCCGGAAGCGTATGAGCGTTATTCCGCTGAAGACAAAAACGGCTTCCTGTTTTTCCCGGCGATCAAAGGTCTGAATGGTTCGAAGGTGAGCATCCTAAATAACGACGGTAAAGATCTGGAAGCAAAGGTGGAGCAACTCAAGAAAGAGAAAAAAACAGACGATTATATTTCGAGCCTGAATCAATGGTGGCAGGGTGCCGAGCAATTTGCCGCTGAAGACAAAGAGCCCGTTGATCAAGCTGGTATTTTTGGAGGTCGCATGGCGCTGAAGTGCACTGCTCTGGTACCTCTCTTCATGGCCTTTGGATATTTTATCCTGGTCCTGTACTTCCGCTCCAAGGGTGGTTATCAGGTTGAAGTTCTGCATGGCGAAGAGCCGGTTGGTGAACACTATACCGGTGGTGTCGAAGGACCGATCGAATAACCGTTGGAAATTTGAATCGAATGAATTTTCAAACGGCCACCTGAATCCGGGTGGCCGTTTTTTCTTGCACAAAAATAACTTCTGAACATCATGATTCAGGCAGACTCACTTCAAGGGTAAATCGGTGAACATCGTTTTCGTCACCTTAAAACCGCATGTGTCTCGCCCCAGAAACATTCAACAACGTCGATGGGTTGACATTTTGATCAATAGCTGGATAACAGAATTATGTTTTCATAATGAATTACCATCTGATTGTTTTTGATATTTAGTTGGATAACAGGTTTCTCCCCATGCTCGATTCATTTCCGGAGTCTCAAACTTTTGTCACCCATCTCGAATGTGGGATGGAACATGACCACTATGCAGCAGATCAATTACACGGCCTTTCCAAGGCTGGCAAACCGCTGCTGGTCAAATATGATTTAAATGCGCTCGCCCAGTCAGTCTCGAAAGAAGATCTGGCAACCCGCCCGGCAACGCTCTGGCGGTACCGTGAATTTCTCCCCGTTCGCAAATCAGAAAATATTGTAAGCCTGGGTGAAATTCACACACCTTTGATTCCGGTCCCCCGCCTGCAGGGCGGCAACGGCTCGGTCTGGATCAAAGACGAAGGACGGCTGCCAACAGGTTCCTTCAAAGCCCGCGGCTTGTGTATGGCCGTTTCGATGGCTAAAGAACTGGGCGTCACCAAAGTCGCCATGCCGACCAATGGGAATGCTGGTGCGGCGCTGGCCGCTTATGGCACCCGGGCCGGCATGAAGTCGTTTATCTTTTGTCCTGACGATACTCCTGAAATCAATGTACGTGAAATTGCCGCTCAGGGAGCACATGTCTGGCGGGTCAACGGCCTGATCAATGACTGTGGCAAGATTGTCGCACAAGGCAAAGAACCGGTCGGCTGGTTTGATTTCTCGACCCTCAAAGAACCCTACCGCATCGAAGGAAAAAAAACGATGGGATTGGAACTGGCCGACCAGATGGGCTGGCAGGTACCCGACGTCATCTTTTATCCGACCGGCGGTGGAACCGGCCTGATCGGGATGTGGAAAGCCTTCAACGAACTCAAAGAAATCGGCTGGCTCAAAGGCAAACTACCCCGGATGGTCGCCGTCCAGGCAACCGGTTGTGCGCCGATGGTCAAAGCCTATGAAGCAGGCAAAGAACACGCCGAACTTTGGGAAAATGCACATACGGTCGCAGCAGGAATTCGGGTTCCCGTCGCCGTGGGTGATTTCCTGATTTTACGTGCGGTCAGAGAAAGCGAAGGCTTTGCCACCGCCGTCAACGATGAGCAAATCACGGCTGCACTGGATGAAGCTTCTCAAAAAGAAGGCTTCCTGATGTGTCCGGAAGGTGCCGCCACCTATGCTGCTTATAAGCAGGAACTGGAATCAGGGCGAGTCAGTCCGGATGAAAGTGCCGTCCTGTTTAATTGCGCATCTGGATTAAAATATGAACTCCCCCCGGCTGATCAGGCAATCAACATCAATCAGCCCGTTGACTACTCTCTTTTTGTCTGAACAACAAAACCAAGGTAATCGCATACAGCGGGAAGTAGAAATATGAGTGATATTCTGGTAACAGAGAACATTCAGGGCGCATCCATGGTTCGTCTCATCGATGATCTCGATGTCGAATTTGACGCGTATCTGTGGCAGAACCGAGACTTGCTAAAGCAGAAGCTCCAGAATGCCAAAGCACTGATTGTCCGAAACCAGACGCAAGTCAATCAGGAACTCATTGACGCCGCCCCGCAGTTAAAAATCATTGCCCGGTCTGGCGTGGGCCTGGATAATGTCGACACAGAATATGCCCAGGAAAAGGGAATCACCGTCTGCTTCACTCCTGATGCGAATTCACTGTCCGTAGCAGAATTAACCATCGGCTTGATGCTGGCCTTGTTGAGAAAAATTCCTGAAGCACGGCAGGATACTCTGACAGGTGGCTGGAATCGACTCAAGTTCACCGGCTCTGAACTCTACGGGAAAACATTTGGCCTGATCGGCATGGGCCGCATCGGCTCTCTGACAGCGACTCGCGCTCGCGCCTTTGGTATGAACATCATCGCGGTAGATCCTTTCCTGGCCGCTGATGCCCCCGCGCTCAATAGAGTTGGCGGGAAACTCGTCTCACTGGATGAGTTGCTGGCCGAAGCTGATGTCGTCTCCTGTCACAGTCCGTTAACGCCCAATACACGAAAGATGTTAACCTATTCGCACTTCTCTCAGATGAAACCGGATGCCTGTTTTATCAACACCTCACGGGGGGAAGTCGTTGATGAAAAAGGTCTGATTCAGGCACTCCTGGAACACAAACTGGCGGGGGCGGCACTGGACGTCAGAGAAACAGAACCTCCGCAGCAAAGCCCGCTGAACCAGATGGAAAATGTCATCCTAACGCCCCACATCGCCGCCTTCACTGTAGAAGCCCAGGAGCGCGTGGTCGATTCCGTGTGCGAAGACGTGCGACTCGTACTAAGCGGAAAAGCGCCGATCAATGTTTTTAAACCTTAACGATAAAGTGCCAGCCTGATGCCAAATGAACTGAAAGAAGATAAGTGGTACCACGGGATTTCCCGTTACCAGTGGCTTGTCCTGACAATTGCCTCCCTGGGCTGGGTGTTTGATGTCTTCGAAGGGCAGATCTTCGTTGCCAGTATGAACGAAGCAATGCCTTCTCTTGTCGCCCCTGAGACAACCAAGGGGCAACAGGCACTTTATAATAATATTGCTCTCGGCGCCTTCCTGATCGGTGGTGCCTTGGGCGGAATTGGCTTTGGTGCTTTAAGCGATCGGATTGGTCGTAAAAAAACGATGTCACTGACAATTCTGTTCTACTCGTTTTTCACCTGCCTCTCTGCCTTTTCACAGGACTGGTGGCAACTGGCCGGCTTCCGCTTTCTGGTGGCACTCGGCGTCGGTGGCGAATGGGCGGTCGCCAGTACCCTGGTGGCGGAATCCTTTCCCCCGAAAGCGCGTGCCCGCGTCGGCAGTATTTTCCATGCATCCAGTGTTTTGGGAACTTACCTCGCAATTCTGGCGGGGGCATTTATCATCGGCAATGAAAGCATCCAGGAATATGCCAGAGAAGCAGGACACCCCAGTCTTCCCTGGCGAATTGGATTTGCATTAGGGGTCGTGCCCTCATTTCTGATCATCTGGATCCGCCGTTCCATGAAGGAACCAGAGTCCTGGCAACACGCCCAGGAAGCTGCGAAAGAGGACAGCAGCCAGAAGATGGGAACCATCTCTGATTTGCTCCTGCCAGAATTTATCAAGAGTACCTGTATCGGCGTACTTCTGGCCGCGATTGGCCTGGCAACTTTCTGGGGCGTTCACATTTACGGCAAGAATGTATTTTTAAATGCGGTCAAAGCAGATTATGCCGTCGAGCACTTTCAAGATCAGCCTGACGTTCCTGCAGAAGAAACAAAAGCCTATTTTGAAACGATCAATCCGACTTTGAAAAAATGGGAGATGCTGGGCATGTTTCTCGCCACGACGGGCGGCGGTCTCGGTCTGTTGGCATTTGGGCCGATCTGTGAATGGTTCGGGCGGCGTGGTGCCTTTTTCCTGTTTCATGTTGGCGGGCTCATCAGTTCGATCATCCTGTTCCAGGTACTGAGCAATACTGTGGTCATTGGTTGTTTCTTGCCCGTGTTTGGGTTTCTGACACTCGGGATGCATGCCGGCTATGCGATCTATTTCCCGGAATTATACCCCACACGCCTGCGCGGAACCGGAACGGGCTTCTGTTTTAATGCAGGCCGTATTCTGGCAGCCCCCATTCTGTTTATTGGTGGCTGGATGCAGAAAGACTGGGGCTATACAATGGCGCAAACAGCAACGATCCTAAGCATGCTGTATATCATCGGTGCCATCCTGCCTTACTTTGCAAAAGAAACCAAAGGCAGCGCCCTGATGGAATAATACCTTCCCCACCGCGTTCACTCCGCTTTACCGAGTCATGACACTGGATGACTCAATTTGACTTGTATAAAATAATGATGTTTTCTGACCCACAGTTGTGGTTATTCGTACTTTCCGTTGTGTTCATTTCCGCGTTTATTCAGGGAATCATCGGCTTTGGCTATGCCATCGTCGCAATGGCGGTCCTGCCGCTGGTGCTCAATTTTCGCGAAGCGAATTTACTGGTCGCGTTCAGCATCGTACTCCCTGTGATCTGGATTTTCTGGGGCTATCGCAAGCAGTCTGATCTCAAACTTCTGTCGGGCGCCATTCTGGGATCTCTGGTCGGCCTGCCTTTAGGCCTGCTGACATTCACTCTGATTGACCTCGACTATCTTGTACGTGGCACAGGCCTGGTGATTCTTTTGATCGTTATCGACGGCTTTTTCCAGAAACCACCCCAATTGGTGGAAGGCCCCCCGAAAGCCTCTTCCATCTGGAGCACCTTTGCCGGCTTTTGCAGCGGCTTCCTGGCTGGTTCCACCAGTATCGCCGGCCCCCCGATTGTCATCTACGCGATTCGTCAGCCTTGGACGCAGGACCAATACAAAGGATTCATTTTCGGATTCTTCATTCTAATCTCTGTCACACGCATCATCGGATTGGCGTTAATGGGCTTTGCCCAAACGCCGGAACTATTAACCTCCGTGATCATTGTCCCGTTTGTCTTTCTGGGAATGAAGCTGGGCACACTGGTCGGGCCACGCATTAATCCGGTTGTGTTTAAACGCTGCCTGCTCTCGCTGCTCGCGATCAGCTCGCTGTATATGTTGATCCAGGGAAGCTCTGAAGAATTACCGGCCCCCGAACTGGAGAAAACGATCGAACAAGATCGGAACGCTCTCTAATACTCTAGGAAATTTTGCTGCCGAATCCAATCCAGCACCTGTCGTTGTTCCGGTTCTAAGCTCGTTTCGTCGCCTGCTTCCTGAATGATCGTCTGTAACTCTTGCACAGTATCAACGTCAGTCAGAACAGGAAGCCGATAAACGTTCCCCTGCCCCTCCAGCTGCGCGAGCAACATCTCTCCTGTGTTCGCAGCGCTATAAGGCACATTAAGCCACGTTTCCCGAGACAGACAAATGGGAGTACCAAATAAATAAAAACCGCCATCGTCGGCAGGGCCCATCACAAACTGCGGATGTTCTGCAACGTTTGCCAGCCGATCGACGGCGTCTGCCAGATAGTCCACCGGAAGCTGCGGAGCATCTGCTCCCAGAAAAATGACAAATTCGTGTGTCTCAGAGAGAACCTGATTTACGTGCGCCAGACGCGTTCCCAGATTTCCTGTTCCTTGAAAGATAGTTGAAAACTGATTCCATAACGGATCTGGGAGCGCTGCTTCTTCCGCGACTGCCCAGTAGGGAGTCACCTGTTTCTGTTGTGCCACTTCCTTTACGACCGCCGCGACCGCAGCTGCGGAAAGACGATGAAACTGCTCCGCCTGCGCTTGACCAATTGTTTGTGCCAATCTGGTTTTCAAAGGTGAAAACCCGGGAGTCTTCACGAAGATGACGATGGCGCCTTGCCTTGAAACCATGAACCAATACGTTCTTTTATTAAAAGTAAAAACTGGGGGACTGCCTGGCGAATCGTCAGCCAAAGATGTTTGACGGTCATTTTGAACCAGCCCTGCTGCTGGTATTTTCGGGCGCTGGTTGAAATCGCAGCCCCCGTACATTGTAAAGCAATTCCTTTTCGTCTGGCGTTCCAGACCAGCAGATGGTCTTCTCCGTACGAAGCTTTTTCATCGAAACAGCCTAGCTCCTGAAACAGAGCACGACTCAAACAGAGACCTTGATCTCCAAAAGGAATTCCTAACACATGCGAACGAAAATATACGCCCCACGTATTCAGCTGCATTAAGCAAAAACTCTGATCCTGAAATTTCAAATTGAAATAATGTAATGCGTTGGGATGCGATTTCAAAGATTGGATCAGCCTTTGAATCCCGGTTTCACGCAGACCTGAATCCGCATGCAAAAACAACAGGTGAGGCCGAGTCGCCTGAGCCGCACCATAATTCATCTGATGTGCTCTGCCAACCAAAGTCTGATACCAGTGGCTGCGTTCCTCAAGCTGAAATTGATGTATCAACTCCGAAAACTCGGCTGGCTGTTCACCATTTGAGACGAAAAGAAACTCTGACGAATCTGGAAACGAGGTCAAATCGGCAATGAGCGTCTTCCAGCAATCGTCCCCGTACAGCACTGGAATGATGACGGAAATCTGATGTTCTGAATCCATTTTCCGTTATTAACCTCATTTTTTTGATACGAATCTGTAAAATGTGATTTGCTTCACAGTTTTCGCGTCCATATTAACCCATAATCCGACCATCAAAAAGTCGTCCCCTCTCTGGAACAACAATGTTTCTCGAATTCTCTGACATGATTATACTATCATCTCTTTTAGATTATTCAGACAATCAGCTTTCACACAAAAGCATTGATCAGGTTCTTACGAGAATTCAACAGACGGAAATTGGAATTGAAAGGAACTCGAAACATCATGAATTCAGCAAACACGCAGGCTCGTTCAACTGAAGAAGAATCTGTTTACTCGCGTTACGCCAATGCTGCCAATCAGAAAGAGCAGGCTCTCTGCTGTCCCGTTGAATACAACCCGGAATATTTATCAATCATCCCCGATGAAATTCTGGAACGCGACTACGGCTGTGGCGACCCGACACCTTACCTGTCTGCCGGTGATACGGTGGTCGACCTGGGATCGGGGGGCGGTAAAATTTGTTATATCGCCTCACAGATTGTTGGTCCCGAAGGAACCGTAATCGGCGTTGACTGCAATGCCGAGATGCTGGCACTTGCCCGAAAATATCAACAGCAGGTGGCCGATCAACTGGGATATTCAAATATCGAATTCCGCTGTGGCCTAATACAGGATTTAAAGCTGGACCTGGATCAACTCAATCAGGAACTGTCTGCCAATCCGATCGACAATCACGACCGCTGGCTGGAAATGCGCAACCTGGAAGAACACCTGCGTCGTGAAACCCCGATGATCGAAAACAACAGTGTCGACTGTGTGATCTCGAACTGTGTTTTAAACCTGGTGCGTGAAGCAGATCGGAGCCAGCTTCTGCAGGAAGTCTTTCGCGTGTTAAAACGTGGTGGTAAAGCCGTGATCAGTGATATTGTCTGCGATGAAGATGTTCCCCAGCAAATGCGAGAGGATCCGACACTCTGGTCAGGTTGCCTCTCTGGGGCATTTCGTGAAGATGCCTTCTTGAAAGCATTCGAGGAGGCCGGCTTCCATGGCATTCAAATTCTCAAACGGGAAGAAACACCCTGGCAAACAATCCAAGGTATTGAATTTCGTTCAGTGACGGTATCCGCCTATAAAGGCAAACAAGGCCCCTGCCTGGAACGTAATCAGGCGATGATCTATCAAGGACCCTTCAAGAAAGTCGAAGATGACGATGGTCATGTTTATGCGCGTGGAGAGCGCATTGCTGTCTGCGATAAAACGTTCCAACTTCTGCAAGCCGCACCTTACCAGGGGCAGTTTTTTCCCATTGAAGCGTATCAGAACATTCCACTCGAAGAGGCGCAAGAGATGGATTGTCGGCGGAATGCCGTGCGACACCCTCAGGAAACCAAAGGGAAAAACTATGATCTGACCAGCCAGATTATGGACTCCTGCTGTAGCCCTGACAGTGATTGCTGCTAAATAGACTGACGACGCAGCTCCTCGCTTTTTGATTCTCCGTTTTCGGAAAGACTTATGGCTCCACTCACCCTGCTCCGACAACATAGTAAGCTGGCCGATCCCCGGGAGCAGCTGCGCATTCTCAATAAAGAAACACAACAGCCTGCATTCAACCAGCAACTGGAGCAGTATCAACTTCCGAAACTGCAGGCCAGCACAATCACGACGCTGCAGGTCAATCTGGGAAAACTTTGTAACATGACCTGCGATCATTGTCATGTCGATGCGGGACCTGATCGTAGAGAAATTATGGACCGTGAAACGGTAGGACAGTGCCTGACCGCGCTGGAGCATCCCGGTTTTCAGACACTGGATCTGACCGGAGGGGCTCCTGAAATGAACCCCCACTTCCGGGAAATGGTAAAACAGGCGGCCAGACTCAATAAACAGGTCATAGATCGATGCAACCTGACGATCCTGCTCGCCCCCGGTTTTCAGGATCTGCCCGAATTTCTCGCCGAACATCAAGTCGACATCGTCGCTTCGCTCCCCTGTTACCTGGAAGAGAATACTGATGCACAACGAGGAAACGGGGCGTTTCAAAAGTCCATCCAGGCTTTGAACGCATTGAATTCACTCGGATACGGAAAGTCCGATTCCCCCCGCAAACTGACATTAGTTTATAACCCTGTAGGATTCTCCCTGCCTCCAGATCAATCACAATTGGAACAAGCCTACCGGCGCGAGCTGAAAGAACGATTTGATATCGAATTTACCAACCTGATCACAATCACCAACATGCCGATCAGCCGCTTTCTCAGCGAACTGGTCAGCCAGGGTCGGACAGAAGAATATATGGAGCGTCTGGTTAACGCATTCAACCCGGTAACGATTTCTGGTCTGATGTGCCGCTCCCTGATTTCAGTCGACTGGAAAGGATACTTCTACGACTGTGATTTTAACCAGATGCTGAACCTGCCCGTTGCCGTCCCTGCCCGAAAGCACATTCGCGATTTTCACTATCAAGATCTGGCAACCAGGGACATCGTAACGAATCAGCACTGCTATGGTTGCACCGCGGGCGCAGGCTCCAGTTGCGGCGGTGCCATCAGCTAGCCTGACTCCCTTTTTGACCGTCTCTCCAGGCGTCCTCACAGAGCTTCTTTACTGCAATAAAACCGGTTTAAAACGGGCCACATACCGCTCCTGAAATCCCAAGTTCCCCCTGCGACACTCCCACATCCTCACGCTCTGGCGGTGGTCCTTCCCTGAGTTAAGTCTCTTTAAATATTTGGTGAAAAACATGTCAGCTTCTGATTCGATAAATAGCGCTAACTCAAGCCTGGCAAACAGACTATTCATTATATCACCACTCAATTTTTCTGGAAAATCCCTTTACATGTAACCTTGTTTTTTCGTGCCACTTCTTCAAAACGGCGTTTTTTTCCTCATGAGATTCGACCGTGCTGACGGAAATAGCTCTATATATTGGCAGTTCATTTTATTCGCACTTGACAAAGCAAATTAAATATAATAATGGAAATATCTGAACAACATATTTCCTTGGAAAAGCCCCTCGATTCTTGCCAGTATCCTACAACTGACTATTGACATCGGGCTTTTATTATCGATAAAAAACCATTAAGAAATTTGGAAAGATTTCACCAGGAAACCACGAGGATCATACTGTGTTATTAGCTGATTCAACTCTAATCGAATCCCCTGAAGAAGAACTTGAAACATTCGCCGATGAACCGGCTGTCATCTTTATGTCACTCGACGATGACGAAGAAAACATTGGCTTCGATGACTTGGAAGACATCGACGATGACGATTTCGACGACGATGATTTCGATGACGATGAAGAAGAAGAAGAGGATGAATTCGACGATGAAGAAGAGGATGAGTTCGATGACGAATTCGACGACGATTTTGATGACGACGACGATGATTTTTAAATAACATCAGTCATACTTGAAATGCGCTCGCCAATAATTTCACGATTTGGCGAGCCACTGTTTTTTCCCCCCCCTGTCTGCACCACACAACTTACTCTTCTATCAGCCATCTGAGTATTGTTGCAACCATCGGCCACCTGAAATTTACAACGGAAGAGTACTCCCCCATGCAGGAATTGGTCGAAAAAATCAATGATGCGATTGAATATCTGAAACCTCAAATACAGCAGATGCCCCGCATTGGTTTAATCCTGGGGACGGGGCTGGGTGACTTCAGCCAGCAAATCAAACGTGATGCTTCAATCGCTTATGAATCGATTCCTCACTTCCCGCATTCCACAGTGGAATCGCATGCAGGACAGCTCGTATTCGGAACGTTGAACGAAACTCCGATTATTGCCATGGAAGGCCGATTTCACTATTACGAAGGTTACTCAATGAAAGAAGTAACTTTCCCTGTCCGCGTCATGCAGGCACTGGGTGTCGAAACTCTGATTATTACCAACGCATCCGGGGGGATGAATCCACAGTATCATCTGGCCGATATCATGATCATTGAAGATCAGATCAATCTGATGGGCGACAACCCGTTACGCGGGATCAACGATGATCACCTGGGCGTTCGCTTCCCTGACATGAGTACTCCATATGACCGGGATTTAATCAATCTGGCAGAGCAAAAAGCACTGGAACTTCAGATTCGTACACAAACGGGGGTCTTTGTCGCTGTCGCCGGTCCCAATCTGGAAACTCGTGCAGAATACCGCATGCTGCGACTGATGGGCGCTGACTGTGTCGGCATGTCGACGGTTCCCGAATGCATCGTAGCCAACCACGCCTCGATGAAAGTGCTCGGCCTTTCAGTAGTCACCGACCTATGCCTGCCCGACGCGCTGGAGCCGGTTGATATCAGCAAAATCTTGAAAGTCGCTGCCGAGGGTGGCCAGAAACTGGCACGACTGATCCCTCAAATTATTGACCAAATCTGAGCACAGGCGATGTCAGTTCACTGAGTTGAGCTGTAGTAAGACAGATACCACTCTACAAATCGATCAATGCCTTCCTCAATCGAAGTGGAGGGAGAGAAACCGACTGCCTGCTGAAGTTCGGAGATATCCGCATACGTTTCCAGCACATCACCGGGCTGCATCGGATAATTATCACGAATCGCCGGTTTGCCAATCCGCTGTTCAATCACATCGATTAGTTGAGAGAGTCCCACTGGCTGGTGGTTCCCAATATTATAAAGCCGGTAAGGCGCTTCGGTCTGTTCATCAGTTTCAGCGGGCGTGCCCGTTGATGCTGCCTCATCCCGAGACGGAATGTCATCCAACACGCTCAATACGCCGTTCACAATATCGTCCACATAAGTAAAATCACGTTTTAAATTTCCGTGATTGAACACTTTAATGGGCGTCCCTTCCAGAATTGCCTTGGTAAACAGAAAGACGGCCATATCAGGCCTCCCCCAGGGACCGTAAACGGTAAAAAAACGTAACCCCGTTGTAGGCAAATCATAAAGATGACTGTAGCTATGGGCGATTAATTCATCGGCCCGTTTCGTCGCAGCGTACAGACTGACCGGATGATCTACACGATCATGCGTGGAATACGGCGTTTTCCGATTTGCACCATAAACTGAACTGGAGGAAGCGTAAACCAGATGTGCCACCTGATGGATTCTGCAGAGCTCTAATATATTGACAAAGCCCAAAACATTACTTTGCACATACTCCAGCGGCTTGAGCAACGAATTACGCACTCCGACTTCTGCAGCCAGATGAACCACTTTTTCAAATGCCGCCTGGTCGAAAACACGCAACATTGAATCGGTATCAGTAATATCGGTCTCAATAAACTGAAACGACGAGTCATGCTGAATCTGATTGATGCGGGCTTGCTTTAACTGCACATCATAGTGACTGTTGAGATTATCAACGCCCGTCACCTGATGACCGAGGGACAACAACTTGGACGTGACGTGAAACCCGATAAAACCGGCTGCACCAGTCACCAGTATCTGGCTCATGCTGTTTCCTGCTTCATAAGGTCCTGATAATAAGCAACCGTCTTCGTCAGCCCTTCTTTCAAAGAAACTTGAGGCTCCCACTGCAAGAGGTTCCGTGCCTTGGTGATATCGGGACAACGCTGCCGGGGGTCATCGGTCGGCAGAGCCTCGTACTCCAGCTGTGAATCAGAATCAACGACCTGCAGAACGGCTTCCGCCAGTTCAAGCATACTGTTTTCAACTGGATTCCCCAGATTAATGGGGCCGGTGGTCTCATCCTGCTCCATCATTTTCAGAAAGCCATCGATCAGATCGTCAACATAACAGAACGAACGCGTCTGCTCGCCGTTACCATAAATGGTCAGGGGTTCTCCCCGAAGTGCCTGATTGATGAAATTGGAAATCACCCGACCGTCGTTCGGGTCCATTCGCGGACCATAAGTATTAAAGATTCGTACAATCCGAATCGGTACCTGATGTGCCTGGTGATAATTCATACACAACGATTCTGCGATGCGTTTCCCTTCATCGTAACAACTTCGGGGACCTAGAGGATTGACGTGCCCCCAATACTCTTCAACCTGCGGATGGACAGCCGGATCGCCATACACTTCAGAAGTCGATGCGTGCAACACCTTGGCTCGACAGCGTTTTGCCAGCCCCAGCACATTCACCATACCTACGGTTGATGTCTTGATGGTTTTGATCGGGTTGTACTGATAAGCCACTGGAGAAGCAGGACAGGCCAGATTATAAATTTCACTGGCTTCCAGGTAGATGGGATGCACAATATCGTGCCGCATCAGTTCGAACCGGGGATGGCCCATCAAATGCGCAATATTCTGCTTACTGCCTGTAAAGAAGTTATCCAGGCAGATGACGTTTTTCCCCAGTTGGATCAGTCGATCACAAAGGTGACTACCCAGAAACCCGGCTCCCCCGGTCACTAAAACAGAATTCATCAGTTATCCTACATCCTTTGTACGTTGATTCAACTTCGACGAATGGAACCCCAATCGTCGGATAACATTTCCCCGATCTCCCTTAGTCTACAGTATGATTCTACAAATAGCGAGAAAACAAATCAGACAGAGAAATCGATTGGAGCGAGCCTGAGGATCAGAATTGAAAATAGAGAAACGGACTTTCAGTGCTGAATCTCAAAACACAAAGGACTAACAGCGAACTGAGAACCAGTGCCATCTGCCATTGAGGTCTGAAGTTCCATTTCCAGGCATTCGGAACAAAAAAGACAACCAGTAATAAAGCGATCAGAAGCGGCAGTGACTCCTGGATCACCGTCCAATGCTCAGCAGGTCCGTAAATTCCATGCATGCCGGCCATGGAGGCAAGCAGATTTCCACACATACTCAGATCAGTAGACCGGAAGATTACCCAGCCGATCAGCACCAGCAAAAATGTGAACATTTGCCCGAGCAAAGCGGGAACATGAATCTGTTTCCAGGAACGGAGTGCAAAATAGATTGCTAACAAGCTGCCATGGTACAGTCCCCAAACCACGAACGTCCAGTTCGCTCCATGCCAGAGTCCCCCCAGAAACATCACAATCACGAGGTTGCGCAATGTGCGAAAGTGCCCTTCGCGACTTCCTCCCAATGGAATGAATAAATAATCGCGCAGCCAGTTCGAAAGCGTGATGTGCCAGCGGCGCCAGAAGTCGGAAATGTTCGTTGCCTGATAGGGAGAATCAAAATTCTGAGGAAATGAGAAACCGAGCATCAGTCCCAGACCGACTGCCATATTACTGTAACCGGCAAAGTCAAAGTAAAGCTGGCAGCTGTAGCCTAACATGCAGAACCAGCTCCCAACGAGCGCCAGCGACTGATAATTCTCCAGCAAGGGTTCAAATGCCGCAGCGATCAGATCGGCAAACAGAACTTTCTGGACCATCCCCACGACAAAGAAATAGATGCCCCGCGAAAACTGACTATGATCGATTTTCTCCGGAATTGATCTCAGCTGACTTTCGATTTCGGTGTAGCGAACGATGGGCCCCGCGATCAACTGGGGGAACATGGAGACATATGCGGCGAAATGCCAGAAGCTTTCCGTCGGCCGCGCCTGCTTCCGGTATACATCAATCGAAAAACTCATCGTCTGGAATGTGTAAAATGAAATCCCGGCAGGCAGGATGATCTCGGGAACGGGTATCGCCCCTCCCCCGGCAATCCAGTCCGTCAGCGCATTCATGGAACGGGCAAAGAAGCCGGAGTACTTAAAGAAACCAAGTATTCCCAGATTGGAAATGAGCGATAGAATCAGCCAGAACAATCGGCGTTTCGGTATCAGATTTTTATGAATTTGCTGGCCGCATTTGAAGTCGATGATCGTCGAGACAAACAGCAGCAGCACAAACCGGTAGTCCCACCATCCATAGAACGTGTAGCTTGCGGCAACCAGACTGATCAGCCTCATTCGCGTTGATAAAAAGGGGCTCCACCAGACCAAAAGTACAATCGGCAGGAAAGCCAGAACAAAGATATAACTGTTAAAAAGCATTCTGAGTCTTATCTGCTATGCGAGGGACCATGCAATTAATGATTCGTCGATTATTCATCACGGTTGCATGCACACCATCATGAAATTCATCTGCGATTCCCTGGAATGAATTGATATCCGAGAACTCATAAAATGGAATCCGGTTCTTAAGACACTGCTCATTCAAATAAGCAACGACATCTTTTTTTCGTTCCGTGAATGTCGTATTCTGCGCCAGGTCAGATGCCAGATCAGGATGCAGGGGCGTCAAAAAGATCACCAGTTTGATCTGCTTCTCTTCGCAGATTTTCAAAAATGTTTCGAAATAATCACAACGTTGCCGGGAGAGAGATTCAAAGCCGGCATACCGTCTGGCATAGTCGTTCTTATGAAAGGCGATCTCTTTCTCCAGATCGAATGTTCCCTCCGCGTTCTGCTGCTTCGTCAGCCGATCGACCATCATCCCATTCTCGAGAAAATCGAAATGCCCCTCTGCTCTGCCGCCGTCCCACAGATCCATTTTCAAAGTACGCAACGAATCTTTCAGCAGCGAATACTTGAAGTTTTCCCGGAATAGCTTCACATTACGCACAATCCCCCGCTTCCACTGCTCTAGAGTGCTTCCCTGTAACTCACTCAGATTGTTAATCAGCTCCGGACAATTCATTAGACGGGAATCCATCGGCAAGGCGTCAGTAAATGAGTAGATATCAATTCCCAGAATCACCATTTCCGGGGGCTTACCACGACTCGCTTCATAGTGCCTGAGAATGGCCAGATAATCTTCGGGCATGGCAGAATTCACACCGAAATTGAAAAAATCATATCCAAAAACAGGTTTTAAATATTCGGGCTCCAATCGCATCACCCGTGAGGACCCGATGACCACCCCTTCCGGCTTGGGGCTCAGTTGTGAGAGCAGATAAACTTTGTCATTGCGCGGGGTTTGAACCAAAGGGCGAAACAGTTTGGTCCCATACTCTCCATACAGATTCACCAGATAATTGAGTAAAGAAATTACCCCGAATGCGGCAATCCAGCAACACAGAAATATGATATTGAAACGTTTGCTTTTTTCCTGATCTGCCTGAGAATCTGATGTTTCAGTCATTTTTTCTCTGTCATTCGTGTCTGGATTAAGTGATCCTGCGAATTGTTCCAACCAGTAATATTAAAATGAGATGAATCTCAGTGTACGAATTACGAAGCGTTTCTCTCAGAGCGATTTCTGAACGCGATGCCATTGATTGCTGAGTACAAGGCCTGTTTGTCCTGTTCAATTTCGAACTGAGACCGACCAAGCAAGGTTTGATAGATTTGATTTACCTTCTGAATTTCTGCATTCAGATCAATGCGAGACTGCAACTCATCCAGGGTCGTCGCCCGTTGATGGAAGGATCGTGATAAAATAACCCATTCCGATCCCAGCCGAGCATGTTCGCTCAATACCATTTTCCCTGAGACCAGCCCCTGATCCATTGTGGAGACGCCCCCAATCCCAAAGGGGATGCCGGCATGCTTACAAATAGTCGCCATCTTCTCGACCATGCCATTCGACATCAGTTCAAACATGAAATTCAATTCCAGGTCGAGATGCAAGTCGTTTAAACCAATATGAATTTGAGAGACACCGGGAACCTGCACGATCTGCTCCAGTTGATTCATGGCCCCCACCGTCTCTACCAGCGGAACAACCTTCGCCCGAGAATCAACACGCTGACAAAACCACTCAACTTCTTCCAGAGAACGGAACATCGGCAGCATTAAACAATCAGCGCCCTGTTCGATGGCAGATTCGATTTCTTCCGTTGACCGGGAGCTCAAAGGATTCAAACGCACCAGGACTTCTGCATTTGTTACCGCCTGCTTGACTTTTTTAACGTTCTCCGGTTTATGGCGGGAAATGACAGTATCTTTGCCACCTTGCCTTTTGACTTTCCCGAGGATTTCCAGGTCGATAAAAATCCGGTCGACCCCACATTGATCAACATAACGTGCGATTTCAGGGCAATCCGTAATAAATAAATACTGCATTATAAAGACAGCTTCCTGTTGAAACGTGGCAAATGGTTCTTCAGGATCACTAAAACGGCCCCAAAACAAAGTAGCCCCAGCATTCCAGAATAAACAATCAATAAAACAGGCTCCGCGACCATCTTAATCATCATCGCCGAAAACAACAGTCCGGTTACCATCAACAGAATCAAGGCAGCGCAATGCTTGAAGGCGACCCCTTCGATCACCGAGACGTTTAATTTCAGATGTAATGCTAAGGTCAAACCTAAAAAATGAATCCAGCTGGTCACGACGAACGCCAGCATGATCCCGGAAATTCCCATCGATGCTCTCAGCACAAGTGAAAGTACAATCAGGCATACCAACGAGAGCAAACTGATTTTAAAGGGAATAATTGTTTCATGTCTCGAATAAAAGATATCCATTGTGAGAATCGAAAGTATCAAGGCTGGCATCGACATAATCGCGATCTGTAACAAGCGGGCCGTATTCGCAGCGTCTTCTGCCGAAAACATGCCTCGTTCAAATAACAGCGCAACAACAGGTTCGGCACAGCCATACACGGCAACCGTCACAGGAATGGTAATCAATAAAATTAAGCCCGCTGCCTGACTGATCAATTTTGAACTATCACCGGCGTTGCCTTCCGAGAACGTACGGCTTAATCTGGGAAAAATCACCATCGTCAATATGGCTCCAAATAATCCGCGAGGCAACTCCACCAGTTTTTGCGCATATTCAAACAGACTGATGCCCCCTTCATAGGCGGAAGCAAAAGACCGCGAGACAACAGGAAAGGCGACAACCAGCCCGATCGCCGTTAAAGCCTGCAGATACTTCATCATCAAGGCCCGATTCAGCGTGGCAAACCGAGACAACGAATCAAATCCCCCCCGAAATGCACCAATGAAATAGCAGCTGATTAACTGTGTCAGCAACCGAAAAGAGACTGCCGCGACAACAGCCCAGGCGAGAACCTCAATCTGATCCGGGGTAACCCATAGAAAAATGGCGGCAATCAGAATCACATTGAAAAATAAATTTCCATATGCGGGAATCGTCGGTTTGTGATGACCTTGTAACACAGCCGACGTCACGGCGGTGACGGCACTGATCGGAAAAGCCAATAAAACAATCATGATCAAGCGACTGGCTTGACTGATTTCAAAAGGCGTAAATCCGGAAGCCAGGATTTGAGTAAACCAGGTAGAGCACATCGCCAGGATCAAAGCCAGCATGCTGGAAACGCCGGCCACTGCAAAAAAAGTCTGCACAATCAATTGATTGGCCTGTTGCTCGGAAACGTCCTGCGCCCGACGATGCATTTCTGGTACCAGAACCGCAGCCATCGCACCGCCGATTAACATCGCATTGAGAATATCTGGGACGGAAATTACCAGGATCGCCAGGTCATTGGCATGCGAAACTCCCAGGACGGTTGCCAGCCCCAGCACGCGGAAGAGTCCTGTCAGTCGTCCCAGGATCATCGCAAGAGCGACGAACATGGCTGCCATGGAAACGGATCGTTTTGACATCAAATCGGGAACCTTCCTGAAATCTTAAAAGGTTCTTCCAAGCATGCTTTCAACCTGACAATCCGTTGCATGGCGAAGTTTAAAATCCTCGAAAATGTCGTTTCCCAGGCGTTTTCCATTAAATGGTATAACGCTCCGCGTTGAAATGTTGAATATTTCGACCGATCCAGTCTGCCGTCTTTGCGAGTCCCTCTTTGAAAGGAACCTGGCTTTTCCAGCCGGTCAAGCGAGCGATCTTGGTAGTGTCGGCCAGAAGACGATTCACTTCGCTTTTCTCCGGACGAATGCGGTCTTCGTCACAGATAATCGGCACTTCACGTCCGACGGCTTCCATCAGAATTTTGGCGGTTTCTTCGATCGACCATTCTTCACCACTGCCAATATTGACAACTTCACCCTCTGCCTCTTTACATAACGCCAGGGAAATCATCCCGGCAGCAGTATCGGTGGCGAAATTGAAATCGCGGGTTGGTGTCAATGCCCCCAGCTTTAATTCGGTACACCCTGCCTGCAGCTGGCTGGCAATCGTGGGAATCACCGCCCGCGCGGTCTGCCGGGGACCGAAGGTATTAAATGGTCTGGCCGTCACGACGGGTAATTCAAAGGAGAGATAAAAGCTCTCGGCCATTTTGTCGGCACCAATTTTACTGGCTGAATAAGGGGACTGACCGACTAGAGGATGATCTTCATCAATCGGTACACGTTGCGCCGTTCCGTAGACTTCAGAAGTGGAAACATGCACCAGCCTGGTGAGAGCATCAGAATTTCGGCTGGCCTGTAAGACATTTAATGCGCCTGTTACATTTGTATCAACATACGAGCGTGCGGCGACATAACTATAGGGAATCGCTATGAGACTGGATAAGTGGAAGACGTACTCACAGCCTTTGACGGCGCCTGCAATGCGTTCGGCATCACGGATATCGCCCTGAATGATTTCGATGGACTGCAGGACTTCCTGCGAAACATCATTCAACCAGCCAATCTGGTTCCAGGAATTATAATATACGAGTGCACGCACTTTGGCACCGCTGCTGACAAGTTGTTCGACCAGATGACTTCCAATAAACCCATCCGCTCCGGTAACCAGTACCTGTTTCCCAGTTAATGACTCAGACATGCTCGCTATTTCTTACTTAAAAAGTGAATTCAAATCAGTTACGCAGCTCTACGATGATTGAGTTCAATATTCACGTCATTTTCATCGTATTCTTCCAAATCGCCGAGTGTCTCTTTCACAATCTTCAATTCAGTTCGTGCTTTATCCAGCTCAGCATGCGTACCGATATCTGACCAATATTCGTGTACCGGAAAGACAGCAACGCCAGCTTCTTCCGCCATACTTTGTTCAATTAAATCCGTCATGTTATATGGTTGATTTTGAGGCACCCGGCTGACCGCTTCGGGAGAAATCGCATAGATACCGGCATTACACAAAAACTGCTGAGAAGGTTTTTCTTCCAGTCGTTTTGCAAATGCTCCCTCAGTTTTAATCACGCCGTAAGGAATTTCGACGTGATAATCGATCGCCGCCACCGTCATTAAAGGCTCATGCATCAGGTGAAAATCGAGTAAATATTGAAAATTGATCGAAGTGAAAACATCACCGTTCATTAATAACAACGGACCATCGAGGGGGTCTTTGATCAGTGAGACGGCACCTGCGGTTCCCAGCTTTTGCTCTTCGCGCAAATATTGAATTTCGACACCGTACTGGTTGCCGTTCCCCAAATGTGATTCGATCATTTCCGCCAGATAATTGACGGCAATATAGATCCGGCTCACTCCAGCATCAGCAACTTTGCGAACCTGACGCTCAATCAGAGGCATTCCGCCGACTTCGACCAGAGGTTTAGGCATATTTTCTGTCAGAGGCAGTAAGCGGCGCCCTTCGCCACCAGCCATAATCAGAGCACTACTGAACCCCGAGGCCTGCCCCGGACTTGATTCCTGTGTTATATCTGTCAACAGGACGACTTCAACGACATAATTATCTGCATCCACCAGCGGAAGCGCTTCCAAGCCACTCTGCTGCAGAAGTTCAATAATTGTGGACTGCGACATGCTGGATACGGCTTTGGTTGGTTTGCGATTCATGATCGCGGTTACAGGATCCTTTAACTTGACTCCGGCCAGTAGACCTCGACGGACGTCTCCATCGGTAGCTACTCCCTGCAGATATCCGTTAGAATCGACGACAACTGCAATGCCTTTTCTACCAGCTTCGATTGCACGAATCGTCTCTTTGACATCAACGGTATTATTGATCAAGCACTGTTTCACTGAGTCCATCCCTGACCTGCGCTTCCTATTCAAGGTGATCCATTACCCTGGCTTTATTCCCTGTTTCAGTTCCATCACTCAAGAATTCTCTGACAGTGATTTTCCACTCACAAGATCATAGAATTCTTTTTGTGTTGACTGATTAAAATGACATTCCCTAAGGTGATTTACAATTTTTTTTGCCGTCTGACCATCCCCGTAAGGATTCGTCACTTTTTTTCGAACCTGCTGGAATTCGGGAGAATACAATGTTTTAAATGCCGTTGCTATACTGATTTCAGTTGCCTCGCAGTCGATCACAGATTCTGCCTTAATTCGCCCTGTTTGCCGATTACCGATATTGATTGTCCCAATCCCAAAGCTGGGGGCCTCAATGATCCCACTGGAAGAATTCCCGATCACAGCGTCAACAAATTGCATCCCTGATAAATACCGCAATTGCCCCAAACTCATAAACGCTTTAAAGCGAGTGGCGTCTTTCTGCACGAATTCATCAATTAACTGGTTTATCACACGACCATCAGTATCCGCATTGGTTTTCGTAAAAATGACATTGGTGTCTTCCAGGGACTCCACAACATTCAGTAAATTCTGAACCTGACCTGCTGCAGTATTCGCTTCCAGCGTGACCGGATGAAATGTGCACAACATGTTATATTTATTTAACTTAAGCCCGACTGAATTTTCATACTCCTCGCGCGACATCAAATTCAGGCGTATTATATTATCTAAGCCGATGGCGCCTACATTAAATACACGATCCGGATTTTCTCCCAGTTGAATGACCCGATTGCGATAAGCGTCTGTGGATGTGAAATGAAAATGACTCATTTTTGTAATAGAATGGCGCAGCGCATCATCAAAAGCGCCTTCGGTGACCTCCCCCCCATGCAGGTGAGCGACCGGAATTCGACTGATATGGGCTGCGGAAACTGCACTGAAGATCTCATAGCGATCCCCGAGCACAATCACCAGATTTGGTAGCAGACGTGCATAAGCTTCGGAAAAGCTGATCAACCCCAACCCCATTGACTTGCAAATGCCGACCGGGGAATCCGAGCTCATAACGACTTCGACTTTCTCGTCAATCGTATACCCGTCTGCTTCAATCTCCTGATAGGTCAAGCCAAACTCTGGTGATAAATGCGATCCGGTCACCAGCAGCTGGAGCGTGAAAGCAGGATCGGACAGAATCTCATCGATCAGAGGTTTCAGCAGCCCATACTCCGCTCGCGAACCGGTTACCAGGCAAACTGTTTTGCTCATAAATCGATTATTTCATCCTCAAAATAATCACGTCGGGCAACCTGGTTAATCACACTATCCCAATTCATCGGGCTAATACCGGTTCCCGGTCGTTTCACACAAAGATTTTCCTCCGTGAATACTTCGCCTTTACGAATAGACTGTGAGGCGATAATACTTTTTCGTACGACTGGCTTATTCTTGGCTTCTGAAAGAGACGGTTTTTTAAGCGGACTTCCCAACGATTTTGATGTATTGCGGATGCCACGTACCAGCATCATCAATTCATCTGGCTCCAGAGAAGCCGAGTGATCTGGTCCTTCCATATTCTTGTCGAGTGTAAAATGCTTCTCAATCACTTTGGCTCCCAGAGCCGTCGCAGCAATCGAAACTTCAATTCCTAAAGTATGATCCGAATAGCCGACATTCACATCAAAGGCAGATTGAATGGTTAACATCGCCCGTAAATTTACATCCTGAATCGGAGTCGGATACTCGGTATTACAATGTAGAACGGTGATATTCTGCCGATCGACGCCGCTATCGATTAAGATATCCAGTGCATCCTCGATCTCGCCTAAATCAGCCATGCCTGTGGAAAGAACAACTTTCTCAAATGTCTGCCCCACTTTTTTCAGGTAGGGATAGTTCGTAATCTCGCCTGAAGGCACCTTGATCATTTCCAGACCGAGCGACTTTAACAGATCGATGCTTTCCAAATCAAAAGGAGTGGAAATAAACACGATCCCCGATTGCCGACAATAATCAAATAGCTCGCGGTGCGTATCCTGATTGATTTCCAGCTTCTTCAATAATGTGAACTGGGTATCTTCCTCCCCATTCGCGGCGTTGTTTTTTTTCTGATATTCCGCCTGGGGAGCAGACTTACAGACGAGTTTTTCCGTTTTGAATGTTTGAAACTTGATGGCATCCGCACCTGCTTCCACGGCTGCATCGATCATTTTTTTGGCAGTCTCCACATCCCCATTATGATTCACGCCTGCTTCGGCAATAATAAAAACACTCATTTCGCTGGAACTCCTTTTACTAACGCCCCGTCTGCTACATCCCGTACAACGACAGCACCGGCTGCAATCACTGCATTGTCTCCAATTTTTACACCCTGTATCACAACAGCGCCTGCACCGACAAACGAATTATCACCCACCGTCACCCCTCCACTGAGCACCACACCCGGTGAAAGAAACACATGATTTCCAATCTGACAATCGTGATCAACTTGTGTTCCCGTATTAATCACTGTATTTGAGCCGATCGATGAATCTGTCTGAATAATCGCTCCTGCCATAACTTGAACACCATCAGACAAGCTCACGTCAGCCGAAAGAATGGCCCGGTGGTGTACCAGAGTCGGCAGATTCAAACCCACTCCCTGACTCTGCTCAAACAATGTTTTTCTCAATGAATTTGTTTTGATACTGCCCACTGCAATCGCCACATTTTGTATGCCCTGCTTCTGCAGTCTGGTCAACTCGGCATCGGTTCCCAGTATGGAAATTCCCTTGATCTGTTGTCCCACCTCCAGGTTCGGATCCAGGATTCCTGTAATCTGATATTTTCCACCCTCTTGAATCAATTCGATCAGAACCCTGGCATGGCCCCCTCCACCAATCAAAAGAATCGAATTCAATAGTTTATTCATGACTGATCAAAATAATTTTTTATACAACGAACAACATATTTTATGTCCTCAGAATTAAGCTGCACACTGGATGGAATCGAGATACAGCGTTCAAAGACAGCTTCTGTCTCTTCCATCCCGTATACCTGGCACTCCTGATACATGGGTAGTGTATGCATCAACTTCCAGGCCGGGCGCACCTGGACGTTATGAGCCAGCAGATACTCCATCAGTGGTTTGCGATCTACTGACGGAACGAGCAAAGTACATAACCAGAAATTACTTTTGGCCCATGGTTCTTCCCAGACCAGGTCGACCTTCGGGATTTCCGCAAGTAACTGACGATAAAGGGCGGCGTTGTTGCGTTTGATTTCAATAAATGCATCAAGCTGTTCCAGCTGAGCCACGCCTAATGCCGCCTGGATATTCGTCAAACGATAGTTATAGCCGACTTCGTCATGTTCATACTCAAACGGCTTTTTGTTTGCCTGCGTGCTTAAATGACGGATATGATTTGCCAGCGATTCCTGACTGGTCGTCGCCATTCCACCACCGCCACAGGTGATGATTTTATTTCCATTGAAAGAAAAACAGGCGACCGTCGATAAAGAACCGGTCTTTTTTTCCCGATACTCAGAGCCAAGGCTTTCCGAAGCATCTTCAATAATCGGCAAACCGTACTCTGTCGCAATCTCATTCAGCGGTGCCATATCGACCGGATGGCCAAAAATATGTACCGGCAATATGGCACTTATTTTTTGTCCGGTCTGTTTGTTATAAAGATCCCCGTCCCGCTTCACACATTCCTCAGAAAGGAATGTGTGAACACGATTCACGTCGAGGCTCAGTGTGTTTGAATCTGAACCAATAAAGACAGGTTTAGCACCACAATAGTGAATGGCGTTGATGGGAGCGATAAATGTAAAGGCAGGAGCGATGACTTCATCGCCAGGCTGAACACCGCACGCCAGCAGACTGAGGTGCAGCGCCGCTGTTCCATTCACTGTCGCGACACCATAATCGGTACCGACGTATTGACTCACTTTTTGCTCAAACTGATCAACATACGATCCGACCGAGGAGACCCACCCCGTATCGAGGCAGTCCTTGATATACTTCCACTCATTCCCGGAAATATGAGGAATCGACAATGGGACCAGATCGTGCATCTTTGGCATAACTCAAAAAAAGTAAAGAACATTCATTTCAGAATCATTCACTAAGCGGCCTTACGGCGGGAAACATCACGTTGCTGATTTTGCATCAACAAATCAGCAACTAAAAATTCCCACTCGGTATCGATTTCCCACGACCGCTCTGTCGGCATTATGTACCCGTAGGTTTCCTGGTAGGGACGAAACGTCAGTTTCTCTTTAAAGGCATCCACACGGAAGACATACAAGGCTCCATTGAATGCATATACATCTTCCAAGGCCTGTCTGCGCAATTGGGACTCATCCCGAACATCGGAGAGTTCCACTAGCAAACCATCCTCATTAATATGACGTAAACAGATCGGATGACTCGGGGCTTCCATCATACCAATGACAGCTTTGGCACTTTTTTCTTTAAGATATCGAATCGCACCATCGATATCTTCGGCAATACGAAAGGGAGATGTTGGTTGAAGCAGTGCGACGTGTTCCATCTCGTACTGTTCATTTTCCGCAAGCCAGTCGATGGTATGCAGAATCACATCGACATGACTCGATGCATCTAAAGCCAGCTTGAGAGGCCGAATAAACGGGACTTCAGCACCATACTGCCGGGAGATAGAAGCGATCTCTTTGTCATCCGTAGAGACAATGACTCGATCCAGTTCCTGGCTCTTTAATGCTTCCTCAATCGTCCAGGCAATCAACGGCTTTCCAGCCAACTCGCGAATATTTTTTCGTGGGACTCCCTTGGAACCACCTCTTGCAGTGATTAATCCAATCACATCGGCCATCCGTGGCCCCCTTTTCCTTTAGCGCTACTCTGATCGTGATAGTAAAAACAGTTGAAAGATCAGAAACTTATGATCAAAAATGCATCCCGCATTCCAGCCGGAGATACTAATTCAATCATTTTTTTGTGTAAAGGGGGAATGAGAGCAAAATATGCAGGACACGAATGGCTTTATTCGGCTTGGTTTGCCTGCCATACAACGCGCGAATTTGGCTTCATTTCAGGCGGCATCCGATATGAAATGCTGGTCTTTGTTGCTGGAAGGAGGCTCTGATGCCAGCTCATCAACGCTTTCGACGATAGAGCCTGATGCAGCAGCCATCGTGAGCCCCATCAGGAATCCAAATAAATTGCCTTCTGTTGTATCCAGCATCAGGGAATTCACCAGACAGACGACCACGTAGACAGCAAGAACAGCCTGCCCAAAATCACGGTCAAGCCCGGCCATTTTACGAGTTGCCCGCCAGGCCACCCAGAAGAAGGAGGCAAACAGACAAACTCCAATCAGTCCGTTTTGAACCAGCAACATCACATATTCATTATGAGGATTCGCTGTGGCAATCTGGCCATTTTGCTGAGCTAACTCTCGATATTTTAAACCGAAACTTCCAGATCCAGAGCCGAAAAGTGGATTTAATTTAGCCAGTTGCAGACTGTTTTCATAAAACTCAAGGCGTAAATCAACACCATTCTGCCGCTCTTCAGAAACACTATATTTATTGATCTCGGTCACAACCTGATCGATGCGCCCCTGAAATGTTTGTGACTGGTAGTACGATAGAAACCCAACTAATACGATACAAATGGTCGCCGGAAAGAGTCCCTTATACCCCATCTTCTGGTACATCAACAGACAGATCAGAATCGCTAAAGCAACATAACCAGACCGCCCGGGCACCATGGCCACTACGTTATATGTCGCGATCAGAGCCAATACCCCATAATACCAGCGCTGCTTGGGGTGCTCCCAGAATTTCCAGGCAGCAAGGTAGACCAGAAACGACATCAGGATATTTTGTGTAATCCGGTTCTTGAAAATAGACCGATTATAGATATCGCCATCCACACTGCCCACTGGAAGAAATGCATAGCAAATAGAACCAATCAGGGTCACAATCAGAGCAAGCTCAAACATTTGAATCCCGCGCCGTCGCGACATGGGATCAAAAAAGAAAGACAGATAAACGGGAATCAGAATGAACTGGCGGTACTTAAACAAATTTCGTGAGGCAACAGAAAGCGATTCTGGCGTGTACAATAATCCTACTGCCAGAAACCCGAATAGTGTCACAGAAACTGCGACAACCCGATTGTTTTTAAGCAGCTCCCATGATACGCGATACTGCCCTGAGATAATCCAACAGACTAAAATCCCGAAACTTAAAATCGATGTCAAACTCGTCGAAATGGGAATCGAAAAGCCTGTCGCTATCGAAAGCAGTACGCCAACTTGACAGATCTGATCTTTAAAAGACGACCTTTTCAAATCTAAGACTACCCCAGAATCGACGCTTTTCAGATTGCGATCAACAATGTACATGGGCCCAGACCAATCAGACAATTTAACGACGCGATCTTACGAATACATAACAGGAACAAGTTGCGTATTACCTATAATTAGTATTGATCGACACTTTTGCAGAGATTCAATAGCAGGAATTGTGTCACAAAGCGATACCAATCCCCTTGAAACCATCAACATCTGACAGTAACAAACACTATTACTGAAACAAGTTGTGATGATTTACACATCGAATATCATACAGGAGATTCTCTCACTCAATTTTTTCTCAACGGAATCAGCCAATCCCAGAACCAGTTGATTCGCGCATATTTTAGTTTCCATTCCGGAATCCAAACAAGACAATCCCCCAGCTATACCTTTACCCAATCACCCTAAACATCCACCCCGAAGCCTGACATCTACCTTTACACAATAAGTCGCTTTATTTAAACTCCCCGCACTTCACGAGGCCAGGTTATTTTCATAGCCCAGACACGACGTTCTTCTTGTCTGCTACCAAGAATTGAAACCTTCTAAACAGCTAAATTTATATCGTAATTACACGTTATCAATTTTCTAGATCTATTTTATTCTGATTTTATTTAGTTCCAATCAATCGATCCAGAGAGGCGTTTGATGACTCCAAGACCAGTCAATAATCTATATAAATCACTTTTCTGGGGAGCTTTGTTAACTTACCTGATCGCAATTCTGTTTAATTTGAAATCCTTTCATCTATGGTCTCAAATTCAGGTATTACACGATGCTGGATTACAAATTAATCTCAAATCGATTTACCTGCACCCACATGGAATGAGATACCTGCTGGTATCGCCAGTCTATCTGATTTCGGATCTTGTTCATGTTGCTCCCGATAAAATCCTTTCGCTTTTTATCGTTTTAATGTGCGTGACGATATCTATTGCACTGACACATGTAGTGGCCCTATTTCAAAAAGTAAAAAACCACTGGCAACTCAACTTTTATTTCTTTCTCTTTTTCACCATCTTATCGCTGTTTATGAATGGTCGATTGATCTATGGACTTTGTGCCTATTCATTGATGGCCTACAGTTTTTTCCTAGTGGTGAAAAAAGAAAAAGAATCAGGTGTCAAGAAATACACTCTACCAGCATGCCTGATTACACTGGGCACCCTGTTTTCCTCAATCAGTAGTGGTGTTGCCATCTCATTTTATGCAATCTGTTTCTCTTCCATCTGTCTTTATCTGCTTTATTCATATAGACTTAAAAACAACATTAACTATCCCATAATCATTTATACGTCTGTACTATTCCTGCTTTACACGCCAATCATTCTCTGCTTACTCAACAAGAATCTATCATTCTTTGGAGAAGGATATGAAGCCGTTCTGTCGATGACACAACATGGCATGCTCAACGGAGTAGGTAATGGAATGCTCAACGGGGTAGGTAATGATCAAGACTCTGGAGTCGGGAACTACTTGATTTTCAGAGCGTTAGGAATTGGATTCATATCGCTGTTAATAGGCTTTGTGTATAACTACAGAAACAAACTCATCAGTGATCCACTTGTGTTCTACCCTGCCTACTGCATGGCAATACTCATTTGCCTAAGCCCATTCGCCTTTTCCATCCTTATGATGGCGTTTGTACCAGCCGTGATCATGTCAACTTTCCTGACGAGTCGGTTCAGCACCATTGGAAAGCATCTTTTTGAAACCTATCAGACCTCCACACATAGTGTGGGCTCAAAATCGTCTTAATTGGTTCCTTCGCATGACAGGACTTTTCTGACTGTTTGCAGAAGGATCTGCCAGTCAAGTTTGAGACTGCATTTTTTGACATAGTCAATGTCATACTCGATCACGGCATCTTGAGTCAGCTGACTTCGTCCAGAGACCTGTGCCAGACCAGAGACCCCGGGACGAACACTGGCCCGTAGCTCTCGCTTGAATTGTAGAGTGTCTGCTAATTCAAACCCAACATAGGGACGAGGACCAATCAAACTCATTTCGCCCCGAAATATATTGATCAACTGGGGCAGCTCATCCAGACTTGTTTTTCGAATCAGCTTCCCAATGCCGGTAATTCTGGAATCATTGGCACTGGTAAATTGAGGTCCTGCTCCTTCTGGATCTGATCGCATTGACCGGAATTTTAAGATCTCAAACGGTGCTTCATTTACCCCCAGCCGTTTCTGTCGAAAAAATACGGGACCAGGCGAGCTGGCCTTGATCAGGAAGGCGATCATAAGAAATACTGGCGAGAGGACAATTAGTGCAAAACCGCTCAGCAAAAGATCAAGCGGGCGTTTCAGAAAATATTCTGAATTTTCAGTCGCATCTGCTGAACCTGAAACAGGTGCCAACAGCCGTGGATCAAAGTGAGGTTGTCCTTGTTTTGCGTCTTGCGCAGAGCCTGATTTCTGTGACAATTGACGATCGTCCATGATACTCACTTTGATTAAATAACGGGATGTGTTTGAAGTTCATTGCCTAAGCAGCATTTCTGGAGCCGGTTCCGAATTCAACAGAACTATTGATGCCCAAATCAGCATAGGTTGGAGCATGGTCAAAGGCCTGATCAATAAATGTTCGTTGCCAAAGTTCCAATGCCAGAAGTGCACGTATTGTACGCGTATGATTGACTTTGTCAGTGCGATGTTCCTGAATGATTTCTCGAACGCGCTCAGGTCGATAAAAGCCTCTTTCCAGCGATCGAGGCGAAAGCAAAACGTCGTTCACAAAGGGATTTAGCTCCTGCTTAAACCACTCTCCGATGGGAACGGTAAACATCTGCTTTTTACGATAGATGATACTGGAAGGAAGAATTTTCTCGCAGGCTTTCTTCAATATGGATTTTGTCACGCCATCGCGTAATTTGAGTGATCCTGGAATCCGAAATGCCAGATCTACCATTCGATAATCTAAATAGGGAGCACGTGGCTCCAACGAAACGGCCATTGCCATTTTATCTGGTTTTACGAGATTGTTCCCAGGTAACAAAAACCGGGTATCCAGAGCCAACGCCTGATTGATCGGATCCAGGTGTCGAAACTCTTCCAAATGTGACTTGGCAAACCGGGACGCATCCTCTGCCACCAGCTGACTCTTTGCATCGGCTGAATACAGTGCCTGCTTTGCAGACGGCTGTAATAAACTGATCGCACTGATATAGGCATCCTCAATCTGCTCGCGCGGGAGGGTACAGTCCTGGTTGGCAAAAAAGTTACGATGAACATCATAACCTGCAAACAGCTCGTCTCCCCCATCGCCAGTCAGGACCACTTTGACTGACTTCCGCGCCAGATGGCTGACCCAGTAGGTCGGCATGAAAGAGACATCGCCGTGTGGCTGATCGTTGTGATAAACAGTCAGCGGCCAGGTTGCCGTCAAATTGGGATTCAACACATCACACGTGTGACGGGTACCAAACTGATCGGCGACTTCTTGGGCGTACTGAGATTCATCAAACCGGGGATCATCAAATCCGATACAAAAAGTCTGCACCGGATGTGGTAATTCCTGACTCATCAGAGACACAACGGACGAACTGTCAATGCCCCCTGAAAGGAATGCCCCTAAAGGCACATCCGCGCGTAATCGAATCTTCACAGCAGCCTGTAAGGTATCAATTATCTCTTCACACCAGGACGCTTCAGACCGGCATTCTACAGGCTTCTCCGCCAGATTCCACCAACGCCGAACCTCGGTCCCTTGAGGACTGATTTTCAGCAAGTGCCCCGGCATGAGATGCGTGATATTTTTGTAGAGCGTAATCGGCGGGGGGACAAAATTGTACGTGAGATAGGCATCGAAGCCTTCCCAGTTCATCTCCGCTTTCACCCCCATCGCAAACAGGGATTTGACCTCGGAAGCAAACAGCAGCCGCTTGCCATCATCATGAAGATAGAGCGGTTTTTGCCCGACTCGATCACGGTAAAGCAACATGGATTGTTTGCGACGATCAATAATCGCGATGGCAAACATACCATTAAGCTGTTTTACAAAATCCTCACCGTCTCGCTCATACAATCTGAGAATGACCTCAGTATCACAGCTGGTTCGGCAGCCGAGTCCTTTGGCGAGTTCTCTGAAGTTATAGATTTCCCCGTTTTGAACGACGATCACCTGTCGATCATCGGAAAACATGGGTTGATGGCCACCGGCCAGATCCAAAATAGACAATCGCTGATTTCCCACCAGCATCCCGTCTACCTCGTGGTAACCTCGATCATCGGGCCCGCGATGAGCCATTCGTTCACAAGCCTGTTCTGCCAGCTCCGTCCCAAAAGGGCGTTTTTCGCGATCGTAGCCCCCGATAATTCCACACATTCCGGTTCCTTCCGTCCCACTGGAACAGCCCTGTTCAGCAAGGGATTCATACACAACCAAAAAGAAAACACTCAGTTTCACTCACAAACGAGGCTGACTGTTTTCGATCTCGTTCTGGTTTCAATTCTATTCAAATTCTGAATCAATCAGACTCTAATCTGCTTGACAACCTTCTGCTTCTCAATTTCCTGAGAAAGCAACTCTTAAATTTATTCTACTCATAAAACGATCCAGCTTCCCCGAAAATGGATGATTCAAAACGAAAGAAAATTCTGAATAATCTGCAATCCAACAGGACCACTTTTTTCGGGGTGAAACTGACATCCAATAATATTTTCGCGCTGAACGGCAGCACAAACCTGCCGGCCATCATAGTCACAATCAGCCAGCCGATGTGCATCATCTGTCGGCACCGCCATAAATGAATGCACGAAATAGACCGATGAATCTTCAGGAATTGAATCCAATACCGTTTGCGCCCAGCTGTCGCGCTGTCCTGAAATTAATTGATTCCAGCCAATATGAGGTATTTTATGCGGCGTTCCATCCACGCCAGTCGCCGGGATACTGACGACTTTTCCGGGAATCAGACCGAGACCATCCCAGATCCCAAATTCTTCGCTGGAATCCAGCAACATCTGCATCCCCAGGCAAATTCCCAGCAACGGCTTCCCCGACTTTGCATAGGCTAAAATCGGCTCGACCATCTCCCGTTTTTCAAGTTCCTGCATACTGTCCGAAAATGCGCCCACACCAGGTAAGATCAGCCGATCCGCCCGCATGATAGTTTCTGCGGAATCAGCGATAGTTACATCAGCCCCACAATGCTCACAAGCACGAACGACATTGAGCAGATTTCCCGCACCATAATCAATGATGACAACTTTCTGGGTCATACTTGCCTCACATGTATCTTTTCAGCCAGCGCAGCATCGCGAATTTCCACAAGCGTCATCCGGTCATAATGTAAAATATCCGCCATCGCCACAGCGTCGGCTTTTCCCTGGTCGACAACAGCAAACAGATCCTGCACCGATCCCATTCCACCACTGGCAATGACGGGGACGGGTACGATTTCTGAAACTGATCGCGTCAGTTCCAAATCAAAGCCTTTGCGCGTCCCTTCCTGATCAATTGATGTCAGAAGAACTTCGCCCGCTCCCAGTCCAACCGCCTGCTGAACCCATTCATGAACATCACGGCCGCTCCGCTCACGACCGTTGTCGGTAAATGCATGCCATTTTCCATCGGGCATCTTTTTCGCTTCGATGGAAAGGACCATACATTGTGAACCGAATCGGTTGGAAACTTCCTTGATTAATTCAGGATTGGCAATAGCAGCCGTATTTATGGCGACTTTATCTGCTCCGGATCGCAACAAACGCTGGACATCTTCGACGGAACGAATGCCTCCCCCGACGGTAATCGGCACAAAGACATTCTGCACGGTGCGACTGATGATTTCAGATAGATTATTGCGGCCATACAAGCTGGCGACAGCATCCATATAAATCAATTCGTCTGCACCGTCCTCATAATACTTAACGGCATACTCCTGTGGATCGCCTATGACGCGCAATCCTTCCAGGTGAACGCCCTTAATTAAATTTTTTCCTTTAATATCCAGCCGTGGTATCAAACGTAGATTACTCATGCCGCCATATTACCCTGCTGCTCTTCTTCATCGTAAACGGCATGTCGGAGCGCCCACTCACCATTTACTTTTTTCCAAAGGTGGTCGGCTCGCCAGCTGTCAATGATCTCATGAAACTCCCCTTCGGTCATATCGCAATATTCCAAAAACAGTTGGAAATACTTCTGAGGGAATTCTCCATCATATCTTCTGATAAGGGCACAACCTTCTTCGCGATCAATTTTTCCATCACGAATTTCATGAGCCGTATCCGATGTTGTACGACCAATTCCAAACTTGATGTAGGCCAGGTAGTAATGATAACCATCAATTTTGTCATCCAGGCTGGCATATTTTGAGTAGGTTCCTTCAGAACGTTCCGGATTGGGTTCCAGTCCCGTATGCTCACGACAGTAATAGTAGTTTTCTTGAGGATCCCAGTTCTTGTAGTAGCCGAAGAAATGAATCTGGGTGTCATTCTTCACAATATCCTGGTACTTAGGAGCCATAAATGGTGCCAGATCCGCACGAGTCAGGCCGTGTTGCTCCCAGAATTCCGGGGGAAGTCCTGAGAAATAATGAGAATCATGATCGGCAATCTCCCGTGTCGGCCGAAAGGCATTTTTCATGTCGCCGCCGTATTCAACCTCACCGTTTTCGCCATACATAATCAACGAAACATTGTGTTGTACTGCCATTTTCATTGGAAAGTTGGTCTGTCCATAAATAAATGGCTGAAACGGATCGCCCATATGCTTGAAAGAAAGATGCGTTAACTTTCTGGTGACAACGCCATTGGGCTTTCCGAAGACATTGTCAAAACCCGCATCAATGAACGAATCCAGATTCTTTCGGCCCAACTCAGTTGAGATCAGAGGAGCCCAGGTGACGGTGAGCGGGTTCATGCCATACTTATATTTCAGCTGATGCGCCACAAAGCTGCCATCTTTTCCTCCACTACAGGGAACAATCACGTCATAGCTGCCATCGTTTTTTCGATAACGATCGCAGAGTTCCAACAGTTCCTGCTCGCGCTGTTCCCAGTCAAATTCATTTCTCTTAACCACCGCAAAATTACAGGCGCTACAGACGCCATGTTCATCAAAGGTAATACGCGGACGTTGATTCGAAATCGTACATTTTCGACAGAACTTCACTTCAGAGGGAAGATTGTATAACTTTTGTACATCGCGTTTTGGAATCATGAATCACTCGCTATGAAAATAAGACAGGCTTTGTGGCAATCATTGATGCTCCTCTGAGAGAGATGCGATCAAAGATTGAACAATAATCATTTCATTATGTGTATGGTTTTTGTTGTGTAGACAAGAGTTATCTACATCGGCGGGGATTGTAGAAAAAACAAACTATCATTGAAATAGGAATTTCCCCAGCAAGTTCATGACTTTCGGCGCATAACTTATACGCAAGAAAACCAGGGGTTAACGCCGTTTTACGTTTGTCGTCGTGATGTTCTAAACAGCGACACAAAAGTGGCTTAGAGCGAATAATCTCATCAAAAACCCCATTTTCTGTGCCGTTAGCCTTCAGCAAAACCACCATCGAGCGTAGGCAAGGGAGCGTGCCCCAATCGCTGCAGTACTTCAACCACACGATCGCAAATTACAGAAAACATCTGCTCGCCCTTCCCTGCTGATGCCAGATCGGGACGGCCGGTAGCCCCCTTTTGTGTTCGCTGATACATGTCATTACAGAGATAGACACCATCAACAAGATCCAAAGCATAGTCGTCAAAGTTTTCGATTTTTGATTCGCGTACCAGTTCCGGCCGAAGATGCATCACCAGAGATGTTTCCGCCTCGCAGGCATGTCCCACTGTTTTGCACTCTCCTTCCATCAAAGCCGCGATTTCTGCTTCTGCAATCGACCAGTAAGAAGCTGCCATTAATTGACAGTTGCGATATTGCACCTGCAGCCGCCGTAACGAAATCTGCATCGGGGCGATATTTCCGCCATGCCCGTTCAAAATCAGCACCCGGCGGAAACCGTCATTCAGTATCGTTTCGCAAATCTCACACAACAGCGTCTCATAATTTTCCACGCGCGTCGTCAATGTGGCGCCCCAGCGAAGATGGTGCTGGCTGGCCCCCAACCAGAGCGTCGGCAACAATAAAAGTGATTCCTTGAGCCGCTGCTCGACCTGTTCGGCAACCGCCGTACAGATAATCTCATCCGTCGCGGTTGGCATATGCGGGCCATGCTGCTCGACTGCAGCAATCGGCAAAATAACGAGTGTTTCATCACGCGATACGTTTTTCAGTTCTACTGCCGTCATTTCTGCATATTTCATAGGAGAATTACTCGCTTAAATCAGTATCATTCTTATTTTGACTTTGTACCACATTCCAATAGGTTAAGGGGTGATCAGCAGAAGTCTTACCAGAAGAAACCGTCAACAGACTGACAAGCACACCGATCACCATAGTCAGTCCAAAGCCAATCGGCCAGAACCAGACGGAAAACCAGTCTGAGGAAATATACATCAGCGCTATTGTAATCACGGCGCCTGAAAGGGTTCCCACCAGAACCCCCGCTGTCGTTGAGTTTTTGAAAAACAGAGCCAGAATAAACACGGCCAGTAATGGCCCGCCAAAACCGGCGGTCACTTTTTTCCCGATCGCGAACACATCACCCATCTCACCCACATTGCATGCCAGCACAATCGAGAGCACACCGATCAAGACCACCAGCGCACGGTCCTGTAGCACTTCCATTTTATTATCATCCGGCTTTAAATGGAGGAAATGCCGATCGCGAAAATCGACCATCAGTGCAGTCGTCACCGAGTGAATCCCGGAATCAATGCTGGACATCACCGCCGCCATTAATGCAACCAGGAATAACCCCACCACGCCCGGCGGAAAATGCAGACGAACGTACTGCGGCAATGCCTGATCTTGAAGCTTCAACGCCTGAATGTCTTCGGCCACATACTCCGGATACGATTCATAAAAATGGGGAACCGTCATCCCATTACCAGCGGCATCGGCTCTCCAGTCAGGCAGTTCTCCATTGAGCTCAGTTGCCAGCACTGAAACCATCTGTTCTGGAAATTGATGATAATGAGAATAGAGGCCGACTCCAATGGCCAACAATCCGGGCACAACGGTCCACATTCCGATCACATTAATCATGAAACCGACTTGCGATGTCTTTTCAGAACGCGCGGCAATATAGCGTTGTACAGCAACCTGATCGGCACCAAAGGCCGACAGTGCTTCCAGAAACAGGCCGATCAAAACTGCCCAACTGCCATACTCCAGCGTCAGGGAGGGAGAAAAATCGACCAGCAAATTGCTCCGCCCTTCAAAATAAGTCGAAATGACTCCCGACACTCCGTCATCGGTTTGTGCAAGGATTAAGCCAAGCGTCAATATAATCGTGAGAGTGAAGATAAAAAATTGAATCACGTCAGTCCACATCACCGCCCGCAGACCACCGAGCATTGTGTAGAAAATAGAAACAACGCCCAGCACAATAATCACCGTGAGTTGTGGAACCTGCATCACATTCGCCAGCACAATCGACGCCGCATACGTCGCAGACGCCATCCACCCAATCCTCAGGAAAATGAACAGCCCGCTGGCTAGAGAACGAACCGAGACATGATAACGGCGTTCCAGATACTCATACGCAGTCTGACAATTCAACCGTGCATAAACGGGAATGAACACCCACAGTACCAGCGGCGCCATCAGAGATACGGCAATCAAAAACAGGCTGATCCGTAAACCACTTCCATAGGCGATCGACGGATACATCACAAAACTGTTCGCAGAAAACAGCGTTGCCATCACACTCAATCCGACAGGTAACCAACCCATGGAATTCCCGGCGGCGAAAAATTCCTTCCGTGATTGATTTCGGCCAAAATAAATACCGAGTCCAATCGAAACCAGAAGATAGGCTAGAATAACACCATAGTCTAACAAATGCATCTTGCAGTCAGTTCTTAAATCATGTGAAGGAAATCACGGTCGTTCGGTTCTTAATCAGATGAAACACACGTTCTCCAGTTTAATGCGTCGCATTTTCATCAAACCGGAATTCGGATTTACCTGTAAAAGTCGTCGATGGAATCGTAGGACAGATTCGTTTTTCGATATGTTCCACAACCAGTTCTGTTCCCCGAAAATGGCTGATCGGCGGATCATTCTGCTGGAACAGGGAATCGGTCAGATCCCGACACAGAACCGCGTTTTTCCCCTGATAGACCATCTGGCGTAAGCCGAACGGACGACCACAAACGCATAAATTCGTATGCACGCCCATCAAGACCACATTTTGAATGCCCCGCGCTTCCAGCATGTTATAGACTTCCTGTCCGTTGTCACTGATGGCATCTTCGTCGGCAATTTCAATGGTTTTGATCTGGCGGGTCCAGGGAATCTTCTCTCCCTTCCAGTGGCGCAAACCCGTTTCATCCGGCACCCAGCCTTTGCAGGGTACTTTACAGCCACAGCCCCCTGCTCTGACAAAGTCCAGCGGCTGACCTTCCTTATCGTCGTTCCAGTATTTCCATTTGAAATCAAGGGGCGCTTTCGCGAAAGGTGCGTCAATGGCTCGCTTTCGTTGGGCTGTGCCTTCATAAAAGCTCATGCGGCCACTGGGAGCATGGATAATGAAAACCCCTTGATCGCGTGCCGCTTTCAGAGTCTCATTCATCGCTGGTGCCATCTCGGCAACGCGCTTCGCAGCTTGCTTGCAGGTATGATCGTCCCACATGTCACATACAATAATGGCGGTCTCTGCCGGCTTCCAATACACGGCTTCCTTTACAGGCAGATACTTTCCGGACTCCTGTTTGACCCGTTTCTGTAAAGTGACGGGGATCAGTTGATTCTCTGTCTTTTTTTCCGCTAAAACCAGTTCCGACATCCCGATGGCGAAAATAAATAGACAAAAAACAGCAACGGTCCGGTTGATCTTTTGAGTGAACCAGCAGAGTTTCATGGCAGGCAGCTCCTACAATTTTTTCAAGTTCCGCAATGCTTTGGGTAATTCTAAAAAGCGAGCTCTCTCCATAATATCAAAACCCTGACATATAAAAAGGAAAGCTAAGAAATGTCCGGGCATTTTGTCACCAAAGTTTGATATACTCTAGGGGAGAGATCGTGTAAGAATGAAAGTGCACCCGGCAAAGCACGAAGACACGGAAATGAATAGAAAACGCGTAAATCCAAAGGATCTGAGATGACTAAGGCAGTCTGCTTTCAATGCGGCCACTTAAAATTCGGCTCATTCCTCGCCTGCGATGAATGTCAGGCAAAACCCAAAACCGATGATGAACTGATCGTTTCACTGGCAATGAGCGACCATTATTTCGATCAGGAGACGATGGAATCGATGGGGGAATACATCCGAGAACACGGACACCCCCCACACCTCGATCCCGAATCGGAAAAAACGTTTCGCAGAAACTTTGAAGAAGTGAAAGCATCCGGCGCATTGGATCAACTGTTTCAAGACAATGAAGGCGTTTAAGCTCAGCAGGTCACTTTGGTTCTGAACACAAGGGATTGAAAACATGTGCTCTCCCCCCAATCCAACCAAAAGTAAGGTCTCTGTTTATGCCAGTGGCGAGCAGGCGATGATGGATGCCTCGCAGTCCCGCCGCCATCTGCTGCTGTTGCCGTTGTTAAAACGGTTTGTGCAATGGGGTATTACCGCCAATCACCTTACCGGCCTGTCTCTGCTTTGCGGAATCGGCTTCTGCTTTAGCTATGGAATGCCTTGGGATCAGGCAAAACTACTGGCGTTCAGCTTGCTTCTGCTGCATGTGCTACTGGATGGAATCGATGGTCCCCTGGCTCGCTTTCAGAAAATCGCCGGCAATCGCGGTTCCTTTACCGATACAATCTCAGACCAGCTTGTTGTGACATTTACGACGATCACTCTGATTCACTATGGGGAAGCAACGATCATCGCGGGGAGCCTGTATCTGTTTTTCTACACACTCGTCGTTGCATTTGCCATGATCCGCAGTTCGCTGGCAATCCCCTACAGTTGGCTCGTTCGTCCCAGATTCATCGTTTATGCCTGGCTGCCCGTCGAAACGTATTTCCTTCCCGGAACATTAAACTACCTGCTCTGGATCTTTACTTTTCTCCTGGGATGGAAGTCCCTGACCGGTTTTTACAAGATCCGGAAAAAGCTATGATGGGATTACTACAACGCAATTGCAAAATCCTCTCAGACTGAGTTCTGACAGAAAACAGTGAATCCACAACCATGACGCGTTCTCAATGGTCTCTGATTATCGTTCTCTTTTTTTCGGTCACACTTGTGACGGCTGGTCTGTATTTACGCACCGACCCCAAAGAGAACACGCCCCATTCTGCTCCGCCATCAGAGAATCCGCAGGAAGAGAAATTCAGCCTGGTTCACACCATCCCGCCCGCGCCCTCGACGGAAGGCTATGTGGGAAGCCAGGCCTGCCAGGAATGCCATGCAGAAATTTGCAAGACCTATCAATCACATCCGATGTCGTTTTCCTCGCAGCCAGTCCTTGGAGACTTAGTCTTTGAAGATTACGAACACAAAACCAGTTTCCAGTCTCCCCTGACACACGTGTATGAAGTCGAGAAAAAAGAGGGCAAAGTCTATCATCATGAAAAACGCATGACGCCGGAAGAGGAGCTGGTCTATGACAAATCCGAGCCGATTGACTTTGCCATCGGCTCAGGCAAACGGGGGCGATCCTATGTCATCAACCATGCAGGGCTGCTGTTCATGTCGCCCATTTCCTGGTATACCGGCAAGCAACGCTGGGATCTCTCTCCCGGCTATCAACCCGGGCATCACAAGCAATTTGAGCGACGGCTGATTGATGGCTGCATCCAGTGCCATATTGGCTCGGTTTCCAAAACAAAAGGAATCAAAGACCACTTTGATCCCACCCCATTCAAAGAAACCGCCATCGGTTGTGAGCGCTGTCATGGTCCCGGAGAACCACATATTCAATGGCACTTAGCCAGTGAAAAGCAACAGAAGCCCGATCCGATTGTAAATCCGATCAACTTATCCCCGGCTGCCCGGGACGCGGTCTGTTATCAATGTCACCTGACAGGTGAAGGCCGCATTCTTCGCTACGGTCGCGGTGAGTTCGATTTTCGCCCTGGCAATCTGATTGAAGATTTATGGATTGTATTTCAGGAAGGAGATCGCATCACCGACACGGGAGATACCCAGGCTGTCAGTCAGGTCGAACAAATGCATCGTAGCCAATGCTATCTAAAGAGCGCAGGTCAGATGGGGTGCATTTCATGCCACGATCCTCATCAATTCCCCAGCAAGTCAGAGCGCATCTCGTATTTTGAATCGCGCTGCCTTAAATGCCATGGCGAGTCAACAACCGAATGTACGCGGCCCGAAGATTCTCCTGAACAGGCGAAAGAGTCTTGTATCTCCTGCCATATGCCCAAGCGATCTGCCTTTTCAGTCCCGCATACTTCTTTAACGGACCATCGCATCATTAGACATAAAAATCAGCCGCCTCAAACATCTGCTCAAACAGAACGATTTTCTGACTTTCGAAAACCCGAAGATGAAAATGCCGCTTATGACATCCAGCGTGCACGAGGCTTCTTTTACGTCTCACTGGCTGAAACCAGAAATGACTTAAAATATGCACAGCAGGCCCTGCAACTCCTGCTGCCTTTATTACACAAAGATAGTACAGATGAAGATTTAATCACACAAGTTGGCCTGGCTTATAACCTGCTTGGCGAGAAAGCAAAAGCAAAAGCGATATTAGAACGCGCCCTGAAAGTGAATCCGAATTCAGAAACCGCATTACGGAAACTGACGGAGATTTGTCATGACACGGGGGATTACAAATCAGGAATTGAATACGGAAAACGCTTTATCGAAATCAATCCCTGGCGCAGCCTGATTTATGGACGACTGGTACACATGCTGGGGCTGACACAGCAATTCGATGAAGGCATCGAGTACGCAAACCGCGGACTCAAGATTAACCCTTCGATCTGGCAATTACACGGCTGGCTGGCCCAGGTATACGAACAACGGGGACAAACGGAACTCAGCCAGCAACACCAGAAAAAACTACAACCGTTTCTTCCTCAACGTTAAATCGGATGCCGCCGGTTCGATCAACTTCAGAACCTGATCAACGGGAACCTGCTCCAGCACCTGCGTTTCTCCACTGGGCCAGGTAATTTTGACCTGACAGTCAGCATCCATCTTTCCCAGACCAAAAAAGAGTGCATATTGGCTGCTGGAAGCGTAACTGCTGCCTCCCACGACTTCCTGATAAAACCGTTCGCCGTTCTGCCTGACCTCCACCTTGGTGCCAATGGCGGACCGATTACTGATCGTCCCGGTGAGCATCACTTTTAACCAGTGATTGCCTTGGGAATCATTCCGCAAAAGTGCCGCGGGCTCGGTCTGATTTACAATAAACAGATCCTGATCACCATCATTATCATAATCGCCGGCTGCGATCCCACGACCAATAAACTGCCGTTGGAAATAAGGACCCGCGTCTGCACTGCAGTCGACCCACTGGCCTCCCTGATAAGAAAATAAAAATGGTGACATCTTCCAGGCATAGCCCAGGTCTTCCATGCGATCGATATGTCCATTCGCCACAACCAGATTCATGTGACGGTCATGATTGAAGTCGCCCATAATGGTCCCAAAGGCAAGAAATGGAATCGTCGGCTGGTGTAACCCAGTCGTTTTTGTGGCATCATAAAATCCTGCTTCGCCCAGATTTGCATAGAGTGTGTTGAAGTCATCAGTATAATGAGTGACATACAAATCCAGAAATCCATTGCGATCATAATCACCGATGGCAATCCCCATGCTGGCCTGATTATTGCCGTCTCCACTCATGGCGCAGCCTTTTTCGATCGCTGCATCTCGAAAAGACTGCCCTTCGTGATTCAGAAACAAAAAATTGGGAGTCACATCATTGGCAACATAAATATCGGAATACTGGTCCTGATCCAGATCAGCAATGACAACCCCTAGCGATTTCCCGTCCTCGCCACGTAACCCCCACTCATCCCCGGCTACCTTGAAGTGACCATTTCCCAGACTGAAATAAATCTCATTGTACTCGGCTTCCATTTCGTTCGGATGACAGATCCGCTTAATGCCCTTCTTGTCAGTACAAAACTTGGGGTTCCGCACATCAAATTTGACATAATTGCAGACATATAAATCGAGATTTCCGTCCCGGTTCAAATCACCCCAGGCAGCACTGGAACTCCAAATCAATGAATTGGTTGTCCCCGAAGCCTCCGAGATATCTTCAAAGGTCCCATCTCCCATATTCTGGTAGAATGCATTTTTTCCGACATTCGAAACATAGATGTCATCAAAACCATCGTTATTAAAATCTGCGATGGTGACCCCTTGACCATATCCCCCATTTGCAGCACCGATTTCTGCAGGAAGTTTCTCAAAGATACCATTGCCCCGATTTCGAAATACCTGGTTCTGCCCCAGCTCCGCTGAATGGGAAACCGGGTCGCCTCCCTGGACACAATAGACGTCGATCAGGGAATCCCGATCATAATCAAGCCAACCAGCGCCCCCACCAATTGCTTCTACCATGAGCTGATCCCCTTTGGCACCATTCTCATAGACAAATTCAATTCCTGCCTGCGCATGCACATCACGGAATTGCGGAACCTCTATGTGAGACCGGTCAATCGTTTCCTCTCTAAAGACATCCGAGGTGAGTCCCTGGGAGAATTTTGATTTACTCGGGGGAGAATTCACAGTTTTTTCGTGCGACGCCGTTTTGTCTGGAGACGAATTGTCATCGATCAAATCACAGGAGACAAGAAGCGGAAACAAAAGAAATGTGAAAAATAAACGCCCCGTTCGATCCAGATTCGGGCACATGATCACGATTCAGGCTCTAAAAAGAATACAGACTGTGTAGTCGCTTCAGTACAATAAATGAATCGGTAAAAAAATCCTCCCCACCAGATCTGGAGGGGAGGTTGTGATTCATTCTGCACTAAACATGAAGTGAACAGTGAATTAGAACTCACCTAATGTTTCACCACCTGCTTTGGTAACTAATGCTTTATTAATCCCAAGATCCAGATTTTCACTGACAAAGCGAACGGATCCGTCTGTCAACAAACAGTGCGCTCCACCGACGTGGGTACTGCTCCAGTTGGTGCAGCGCGTATCGTCTGCCCCATTGCCTGCTGCGACTTCTTCAGGATCAGCATTGATAGCCGAGGTGTGGGTATCAATGGCTCCTAAAGGACTAATCCAGGCAGCACATTTATTAATTTCCGATGGAAATTTCTTGCTGAAGTTCCAGTGATGATTTTCATAAATGGCAACCGTGTTTGAGGCACCATCAACAATATCGCGAATGCGAGCGGAACCACGCCACCAGAAAAGACCACCAACACGACTGAGATCGTTATGGGTGATGTCTCTGCCTGGGTCGATCCATGGTGCACCATTCTGCCCCGTATCACCACAGTCTTTCCAACCAGTCCAGATAAAGCCCATACTGCCTACGTAATCGGTTCTAGCTGCCTGGAGAGCGCGTGAATTCCCATTATTCCCTCCGTAGTCGTAGTGCATCGCAAGGCTGGCCAATTTGGGTTGCGGGTTACTGGGACAGAGTAATATCGGAATAGGAGTCGTCCTGGCCGAATCATTGGAAACACTGTCCATACCTGGATTATTAGAGGCAGAGCCTGACGTATTGGTAATGTCATCAAAGTTCATTTGATTATACAGAGGTGCCTGATCCATAAACGGCAGTGTCATGGAAATCCAGGAAACCGAACACCCGATCTGACCCGGACTACGGGTAGCATCGTAGTTCAGAGGAAACGTCCCATGTGTTTCATGGTAGTTGTGAATGGCAACCCCTAACTGCTTCATATTATTTTTACAGGTAGAACGACGTGCCGCTTCACGTGCCTGCTGAACGGCAGGTAATAGCAAGGCGATCAAAATTGCGATGATCGCAATGACAACCAGCAATTCAATTAATGTGAATGCTCGCTGTCGCATTCGAAATAAGGATGAAACTCTTCTCATAAAATGGCGCTCCTGAAAGAAAAGAAAAGAAAGGACAAAAGTGACATGAAATCACAATTAAATTCAGAAATATACTTTATAGAAGAACACTTCTCATCGTGGTGCGATTGATTCACCAGATCATGTTCAGAATTCAATATCGACGACGTTTTCACCTTCTTTCACTTCAGCAATTTTAGGAGTTGTAGTTTTTGAAGTGTAAGATTTTGGAAATGGTAATTTTGCTTTACTGGGATCACCGCCACCAGAGTAACTGGATTCATCTGCGGTCACCGAGAGAACGACTTTATAAGTGCCGGGCTGGGCTCCTTTGCCTCCCTTAGGATTACTTAATTCGTAGCTGCCATCTTCACCAGAGACGCCGACAGCAGGAATCCCATCTTCGGCAGGTACAAAAGAGACCCGGACATCTTTGATCCCTGTCCCATCTTTTTTGATGGTCCCTTTTACCGGATACAAAGTGGGAGCATCGTCTACACCACCACCGCAACCTGTTAAAGCAAAGCTAAAACAAATTAGAAGTGAAAATGATCCGCATAGCCTTACAATACGATTCTTGTTCAATTTAATGGCCCTTCAAACAGTAATCACAAATAATAAAAGGTATTTACATTAACTATCAATAAGGTTTTTTTCTCCAAGATCAAGCGTAATATTCATGCATTTGTCATAAATCGTACCAGAAATCACAGCAAAAGTACACAAAACAACATGCATACAGTCACTTTCTGCTAATTATTTAGTAGTTATATCGAGCCGCTTCTGAATAGAAAACAGGACTTGTTTGTCTCCACAATCCTGCGCATATTCTCCTATCTCCTGCAATAACGGGAGGTTGATTGCTTTGGGATTTTCAAGTTGCATCAACTCTTTTGAAAACGCTTTCCCTTTGGCACCAAGCCGGGCCATTTCCTGTGCTTCACTGGTATTTCCTTTCCGCCTTAAGATTTCCGCCAGACCAAGTCGGGACAACCAGTCATAGGGATTCCGTTTCAGCGCCTGTCGATAGGATTCTTCTGCCAGATCAATCTGATTTTTTAGCGCGAGAAAGCGACCTTTGAATCTCCAGAATCGATTATCATCCTCTGCATCCGCGGGTACCGCTTCCAGTAATTCCGCAACGCGTTCCAGGTCTCCCTGTTCCAGATTTTTTTCCAGATAAAAAGCGAGTACTTCTTTATTACTGGGGAATTTTTCCAAACAATTCGCAATCAGCGACTGATCTCCCCCTTTGATGACTTTTGAATCATTCAAGACCATCGATCGATGACTCCCACTCCGGGCAACGTAGATCGCCATCGCGACTTGCAGATCCTCATTCTTGGGATCACTTTTGAGCCAGCTGGAAACAAGAGGTGCCCCATTACCGAAATTCAGTGAATCGGAAAGCAACAAATAGATGTAGGCCTCGGGTGGTTCGCAATGCAGTTCCATCGCCTGCCTGATTTCTTTGACCATCTCCAGCCGGCGCAGCATCATGGCATCAATATAAATCAAACGCTGCCTTGCCCGATCAGCCCGGGGGTCAATTTTCAAGATCCGTTGGCAGGTTTCGATTGCCTTAATCGGATTCTGCAATTCAGAAAGCAGCAGGTCGGTTCGAATGGCCAGTGATTTTAAAACACGAGGGTCTGTATCACTGATCTGCCCTAACGCGTCTGCGGTCTCCACAAATTTATTCTGCTGCCGACAGGCTTCTGCCAAATCGAGCCAGGCGTCTGAATTTTCCGGTTCGCGCCTGGTCCATTTTCTGGCAGCTTGCTCCGCGGCGGGCCAGTCTTCTGCTTTTAAAGACTGACTGACGAGTTCCCGAAGAACATGGGCCTGACGCTGATTCCACCAGGAAGCCAGCGGAAATAGAATGACCGCAACGAACACACAAACCAGTACCAGCTGAAGCAGTTTGTCTGGAGTCTTTGCTTCTTGAGAGGGCATATCGACAACCTGTTTCAGCTCAAGGAGAAAGGAATTTCAGTGCCAGCAGACAGACACCGGTCATTTCTATCCTAACGCCCTACTCAGGCAGGGGAAAGCTTTTTTGAAGTGAGAGCGAATCACAGATATGAAATAGTGTTGATTCGATCCTCTATCCCACTGATCGGATCAGGGAGTCTTCAACTCAAGCTGAATCGTATTCTCCCCCGCTTTCAACTCGTTTTGCAGTTCAGTTTGCTGGTTATAGCGGTCAGGTACGAATACCTTCTAGCCAGGGGGCTTCGATTTTCCCATCGCCATCCTTCAACAGGTTGAAAATAACGTTTACATTTTTCAAGGGTTCACCATCCCGAGTGACTTGTTCTGAGACGTTCCCCCAATCCAGCTGATCTTCCGCACATTTACCCAGCGCTATAGAGAAACCATCAAATCTCTGCTTTTTGTAAACCCTGTCGACGAAAAAAACCTTACCCGCTGAGGGTAAGGTTTGCTGGTAGCGGTCAATTTTCTATTGAAACTTACTTGCTGGTTAAGTCAAACTGGAAGTCGTTTTCCTCTCCGGATTTGACATCCGCCTTCAATGTCGTGTT